>JAGTRW010000017.1 GCA_018262095.1 Pseudomonadota bacterium | reverse complement strand
TGACGATTTCGCCGATCTTCTTGACCGTCATCACCGTCGGGTAGTCCTGCGGATGCACGTCGGCCGAACGGAAATCGCGCGCTTCAACCTGCACCGCGCCCATCGCAAACGCCGATGCCAGTACCACTCCCAGAATCTTCTTCAGTTTCTTCTGCATAATTTACACCTCAATAAATACAAAAAAGGCAAAATGCCCCCGCCCACAAGCACTAGCAGAGCCCCCACCACAGCGAATTGGCTTGGGCCTACGCCAAGCCGGAAATCGCCAAGGATTATACGTATAACATAAATACTTTTTCGCAAGCTTTTTTGATACAAAGGAATACGACTTGAACCCAACCAGGGTCTTCTGATGCCTTCGATCCTGATATATTCCAAATTTACTCCTGATATATCAGATTGGCAACCACTTTCTCCCGACGACTTCTAGGCAAGCGACATCTCGTCAAAACGTGCCCCAGATGATGCCAGTCAGTCGTCAATGAGCAGCGTGTCCGCGTGTTCGTAGGCCGGTGAGCAACAACACAGCAGGACCAGCGCCGTGTCGCCGACGGCCTCGATGCAGTGAGGCGTGCCGGGAGCGATAAGAACCGTATCGCCGGCCAAAACCGGGAATTGCTTCTCGCCCAGTGTCATCACGCCAGCTCCGGCAGTGATGTGGTAAAGCTCCTCGGTCACCTCATGACGATGCAAAAGCGTTCTGGCGCCTGCCGGGACGGTCGCCTCGGCCAGGCTCTGCGCCCGGTTGCCATGAACGCGCGGATGCATCAGTTCGCGGATTTCAGAGCCGTCCTTGGTGATGTACGGCGGCACTGTCGAGTATGGTTGGCGCATGGCGAGGTCCACTTGCTGGAGAAAGAGCGGCAGATCCTGATCATACCGGAACGCCTGCGCCGGCGTCGCAACGATATAATTGCTCATCGCCAGCGTGTTCGGACCGTATCGCCAGCAGCGACTGAGCTTAACGGTGATGACGAATTTCTCAATGCACAGCCCCGTTTTGGTTTTATCATGCAGGTGCGGCTTTTTCAAAGGCCGAAGAACGGATCGAGCGATACGCTCCGGGGGTTTGCCAACGGGGTGGGCCGATCTTGGCGAAAACCTTTCCTTTGCGGGTGCATGGGTGGCGAGAAACGAATCAGGGCAAGCGAAGCGGCTTCTCGACTGACATCAACGATGGAATCAGATCACTGACACTGAGGCGGACCGCCGTCTGCCTGTAAAATAAAGGCCAGCCGCCCGTTTTTCTATTCAACAATTTGGAGCATTACGACATGAGCATCACCGAAAAAATCAAGACGAACCTGGCGCACGGCCAGGAATTACTCAAGACGAACCTGGCGCACGGCCAGGAATTGGTGGCTTCGGGTGTTGAAGGCGCTGCCGAAGCGCGCAAGGCCGTGCTTGAATCGCCAGAAACGACGGATATCGTCAAGGAAGCTGCGCAGGAATCGTGGCAAGCCGCAGCGATCGGCGTGATGGCCGGCGCCATCGTCGGCGTGCTGACTGACGACCGCAAGCCGGTGCGTGGCGTCGTCACCGGCGGCCTGCTCGGCGCGGTGCTCGGCTTTGCCGGCAGCTTCGCCTGGAAGACGCGGCCATTGACGTCGAGCATGTTGCACGGGGCGGGCAAGCGCATTGGCACGACGCGTGACCAGCACTGGCTCGAAAAGCACCCGGTAAACTACGGCTAATCCATCGGCCCGCAGGCGTCGAAACCTTGGCGAAGAAATGAGGACTAGCAGCAAATCTCAACGACTGAACCATAGCCATCCGGTGGCGCGACAAGCGCGCCACCGGATGCGCTCTTTCGTCACATGATGCCAAGGTGGTAAAACTGGTTGCGGACCAGATCAGACTCATCGCGACAGCCCTCATTGGCCGTTTCCGGCAACTCTCTCGACGAGACGTCAGGCGTTTCCTGCTGGCGCTTTCGGCACTGCTGTTGCTGTGCCTGCTCGTCCTGACACTCCTGACGCCGAGCATCGGCGACATCCGCAAAGCCAAGTCGGAACAGCCCGCCCAGGTGCTTTCGGCCGACGGCAAGGAACTGGCGCTCTTCAAGCGCTCCAACCGCGAGTGGGTCAAGCTTGACGACATCTCGCCGCAGGTGATCGCCGCGCTGATCGCCACCGAGGACCACCGCTTCTTCGAGCACCACGGAATCGACTGGCGGCGTACCGCGTCGGCCGCGTTGAGTACCGCATCGGGCGATCGCCAGGGCGGTTCGACGCTCACCCAGCAGCTTGCCCGCAACCTCTACCCGGAGGCGATTGGCCGCGCCCCGACGCTGACGCGCAAGCTCAAGGAAGCGATCACGGCGCTCAAGATCGAGGCGGTCTATACGAAGCAGGAGATCCTCGAAACCTACCTCAACACCGTGCCCTTCCTCTACAACGCCTTCGGCATCGAGATGGCGGCGCGCACCTACTTCGACTCGTCGGCCGACGCGCTCAATCTGCTGCAAAGCGCGACGCTGATCGGCATGCTCAAGGGCAACAGCTACTACAACCCGGTACTCAACCCCGAGCGCGCGCTGCAGCGTCGCAATACCGTGCTCGCACAGATGGTCAAGCACAAGAGCCTGGATGCGACGAAATTCGAGTCGCTCAAGAAAAAGCCGTTGCAGATCGATTTCGAGCGGCAGCTCGAGCCGCCAGGCAGCGCGCCCCATTTGGCCCAGCACTTGCGCAAATGGCTGATCGCCTGGGCCGACAAGAACGACTACGACATCTACAGCGATGGGCTGGTCATACGCACGACCATCGATTCCCGCTTGCAGGCGCTGGCCAACCAGGCCGTCGCGCGCCAGGGCAATCAGCTGCAGCTGATCGCCGATGTGGCCTGGAGCCAGCGTTCAGGCTGGGGAGCCAGCAGGAATCTGGTCCAGTCCTTCGTTCGCGAGACGCCCGAATACCGCTCGGCACTGGCGTCAGGCCTCACCCCTGAAGAGGCGACGAAGAAGCTGCTGGCCAGCAAGGACTTCATGCAGACACTACGCCGGCAGAAAACGCAGGTGCAGGCCGGCTTCCTGGCACTCGACCCGAGCAACGGCCAGATCAGAGCCTGGGTCGGCAGCCGCGACTACAGCCAGGACGCCTACGACCATGTGCAACAAGCGCGGCGCCAGCCGGGCTCGACGTTCAAACCCTTCGTCTATGGTGCGGCTTTCCTGCAAGGCGATCGCCCCGGCGATACCTTGATCGATCAGGCGGTGGAAATCGCCCTCCCCGGCGGTGAAATCTGGCAGCCGACCGATCACGAGCCGCCCAGCGGGCAAGCGATGAGCTTGCGCGACGGCCTAGTCTATTCGAAGAACACGATCACCGCGCAACTGATGCAGACGGTAGGCGCCGCCAAGGTCGCCAAGCTGGCCCGCGCCATGGGTGTACGCCAGAGCAAGCTCGAAGCCGTCCCCTCGCTGGCGCTGGGCACCAGCCCGGTGAGCCTGAAGGAGATGGTCTCGGCCTACGGCACCATCGCCAACGGCGGCAGCTACATCGAACCGATGCTGGTGACCCGCATCGAAGACAGCAGCGGTCAGGTGCTCGAAGAATTCGCCCCGGCCATCGCCGAAGCCGCCTTGCCGCGCAACGTGGCCTACACGCTGCTCGACGTGCTGCGCGGCGTCGTGACTCGCGGCACGGGCGTGGCCATCCGGACGCGTTTCGGCATCCACGCCGATGTCGCCGGCAAGACCGGAACGACACAGGACAACGCCGACGGCTGGTTCATCCTGATGCACCCGCAACTGGTGGCCGGCGCCTGGGTCGGCTTCAACGACAGCCGAGTGACGCTGCGCAGCGACTACTGGGGCCAGGGCGCGCACAGTGCGCTGCCGATCGTCGGCGAGTTCTTCCAGAAATCGCTCAAATCCCGGCTGATCGACCCGCGCGTTCGCTTTGTCGAACCGTCAAACGAAAGCGTCTTCGTCAGGCTGTGGCGACAGATCAGCGAGTGGTTCCAGAGCCTGTGGCCGTCAGCGCGGCAGACCGAACACGCGCCCGCCCAGCGGCGCACGGCGCCGCGAACCGACGCCCCCCCAGCCGAACCGCAGGAGCCAGTGACCGCAACGGCGCCAGCGCTTGTCGAAGCGCCGCCGGAACGCCCCGCTTTCGAGGATAGTTCGCCGAACGCAAGCGAACCGTTGAGCAGCAGCACGGACAACAGTTCAGGGACAAAAGCAGGCGTCGACGAAAACAACTGAGCGCGGTTTTCACCCGGAGGGAGCCGCATACAAACGGAGACAAAACACGCACAAGGCGAAGTCAGTCCTCAGCCCCCACGCGGCGTTACTAGCGTATGGATTGTTGTGACTGGAGTTGTCGTGAAAAAGCTTCTTGCTATCGCGCTCGCCGCGATCATGCTAGCAAATCTGTCAGCGTGCATGGTCGTTCCTGCCTATGATCGCCCGTATTACCGAGAACCACACCGGTACGGGCACTACCATGACCGGCAACACAACGAGGGATGGGGCAGACGCTGGTGATCGACGCCACCGTCGCCGGTGTAGGAAGCACGCGGCAATAGCCAAACGGCCAATCTAGCACGCCATTAATTGGGGTGATAAATTGGCCGTTTTCATGTTCTGGCGGAGAGAGCGGGATTCGAACCCGCGGTAGGATATTATCCTACACACGCTTTCCAGGCGTGCGACTTAAACCACTCATCCATCTCTCCAAAAGAGCGCGCATTCTAGCAGAAGCACGGCCGATCAACAAACCCGGGCGATTGGCCAGGAGCGCTCAGCCGCAGACGTTCACCCCGCAGACAATCTGCCGCACATAAGCCAGAGCAATCCAGAGCCAGAACAGCAGGAAGAAGGCGACAAAAGGGATGTGCCGGTCGATGATCACCTTCGGCATGACGCAACGCGTCGCGCCGATCACCGGGCGCGTGACGATACGGAACAGCTGGTAGACGGTATTTCGCTCGTGCCGGCCACCGGCCAGCAGAAACAAAGCCCCTTGCGCCAGCAGGAACATGCCGGCGATTTCAGCCAGGGCGCGCAGGATGGAGAGGAGATAGAGCTCAACGCTGACCATGGGTTCTCTCGGTTCGGACCGGCGCGCCGATCAGTCGCCGCCCTCAGAGGTGCTGAACTGGCGGTCGAGCCGGTTCATATACCAGGCGTAGAACGCGATGATCAGCGCATAGATGATGAGCGCCCCCTGAGCCCCCATGTAAAAACCGAGCGGGAAGCCGAACACCATAAATTGATCGAGTTCACGCGCATAGTAGCTGGCGACGAAGGTCACGACAAACCAGATCAGCAACAGGAATCCTGTCAGCCAGAGGTTGCGCCGCCAGTATTGCCTCGTTTGCATTACCCTGCCCTCCTCTGATCGATGATCCGCACGCCGCGGGCGTCAGCGACGAAACACGTCGGGGTAGCGGACGCGCTCGACGAAATTCTGGATCTCGCGATTCGGCGGATCACTGAGCAGACTGACGACGACGATCGTCACAAAGCCGATGGCGACGCCCCAGACGCCTGACGACGTCGATTGGATTCCCAGCCAGGGATCCATGCCGATACCATGAATCCCGAGCCAGGGAATGGTATCGAACTGAACGCGAACCATGTAATACATCGTCACCAGCAGACCGAGCACCATGCCGCTGACGGCGCCGGCCTGGTTGGCGCGCTTCCAGAAGATGCCGAGCACCAGCGCCGGGAAGAAGGCCGCGCCGGCGAGCGAAAACGCCCAGGCGACCATGTAGAGAATGGTCGCCGGCTTTTGCGAAGCGACCAGTGCCGCGAGCACGGCGACGACCAGCAGCAATGTTTTCGAGACGACCAGCCGCCACTGCGTCGTCGCGTTGGGCCGAAACACCTTGTAATAGACGTCGTGCGAAAAGGCGCTGGCGATCGTCAGCAGCAAGCCGTCGGCGGTCGACAGCGCGGCGGCCAGCGCACCGGCGGCGACCAGTCCGGAAATCACGTAGGGCAAGCCGGCGATCTCGGGCGTCGCCAGCACGATCACGTCGGGATTGAGCGAGAGTTCGGCCAGTTGCAGGATGCCGTCGTGGTTGATGTCCTCGATCGAGACCAGCCCGACCTTGCCCCAGGCGCCGATCCAGCTCGGCAGATGGGCAATCGCCGAGCCGACCAGGTTCGAGTAGATTTCGTACTTGGCGAACGCGGCGTAGGCCGGTGCGGTCAGGTAGAGCGCCAGGATGAAGAGCATCGACCAGAACACCGAATTGCGCGCTTCGCGCACGCTGGGCGTCGTGTAATAGCGCGCCAGCACGTGCGGCAGAGCAGCGGTACCGACCATCAGGCAGAACACCAGCGTGATGAAATTGAGCCGCGCGGTGTCGCTCGCGGCCTCGTCCTTGCCCGGAAACGGCTCGGTGTGGCGGATGAGCTCGCTGCCGCGTTGCGCCGCCTGCTGCTGCAAGGACTCCCAGTAGTCGCGCGCGGCTTCGGGCGACTTGGGCAGTTCGCGGCGCTGGCGCTCAAGCGCGAAAACGTCGCGCATCTGCACGTTGCCGCCTTTCATTTTTTCGATTTCTGCCGAAAGCGCTCGCCGCTCAACCGCCAGCGATTCAGGCAGGCCGTTGATGCGCGCCGAAAAAGAGTCGGCACGCGCCAGATACAGACGTCGCACGTCGAGTTCGGCGGGATCGCTGGCAATTCGGTCCTCGAGCACGTTGATTTTCTGCAGTACCTGACCGTACATGATCTGCGGCACCGGGATGCCGGTCACCTTGTACGACAGGATGGCGACCGGCGCCACGTAGGCGACGATCAGCACCAGATATTGGGCGACCTGCGTCCAGGTCACCGCGCGCATGCCGCCGAGAAAGGAGCAGACCAGGATCCCGGCGAGGCCGACAAAAACGCCGATCTCGAACTGCAGGCCGACGAAGCGGCTGGTGATCACGCCGACGCCGTAAATCTGGGCAACCACATAGACGAACGACGCCAGTACAGTGGCGAAGACGCCGACCAGCCGCGCCGCGTTGCCGCCGTAGCGCGCGCCCAGAAAATCGGGAATGGTGTATTGACCGAAACGCCGCAGATAAGGCGCGAGCAGCAGCGCGACCAGCACATAGCCACCGGTCCAGCCCATCACGTAAGCGAGCCCCTGATAGCCCGAGAGATAGAGCGTTCCGGCCAGGCCCATGAACGACGCGGCGCTCATCCAGTCGGCGCCGGTCGCCATGCCGTTGAACACCGCCGGGATCTTGCGCCCGGCGACGTAGTACTCGGCAACGTTCGACGTTCTGGCCATCACGCCGATGGTGGCGTAGAGGATCAGGGTCAGGAACAGAAAGGCGTAGCCGATCCAGCGCGGCGGCATGCCGTAATGCTCAAGGATAGCGAGCGCGACGACGAAAACAAAAAAGCTCGCCGAGTAGAGCGTGTAGTAACGACGCAGCTGGGCTGAGGAATCATTCATCGAACGGCTCACAAGCGATCGGCGCAAGAAGGATCATGGGCAAGGAGCGACGGTCAGCGATGCTGGCTCATCCAGCGGCGCGCCTTTTCCAGCCGGACGAAAGCGGCCGGCGAAACCACCGCCCGTTGATTGCCGGCAGCAATCGCCACCTGCAGCAGCTTGGCGGTCGCATAGGCGTCGGAAACGGCGTTATGTCGCAAGATATTCTCGATCGCAAAGAGAGCGAGCCAATCGTCGAGGTTGGTGCGCGCGTCCGACAGGTCCGGAAACAGGCTGGGCAACACCCACGCCAGGTCGATCCAGGTCTGCCCGAGTTCAACGCCGAGATACTGGCGCATCGCTTTTTCGATCATAGCCCGGTCGAAAAAGGCGTGATAGGCGACCAGCGGCGCCTTGCCAATATAACCGAGAAAAGAGAGCAATGCGGTCGCCGGATCGATTCCCTCGCTCTGCGCCGAACCGCCGATGCCATGGATCAGGATGTTGGCGTCAGGGCTCACCTGGTCCTGGCGCAAGATAATCTGAAAGGCATCGGCAAAATCGATCCGCCCATCGACCAGCGCCACCGCGCCGATCGAGATCAATCGATCGGTCCTCATGTTGAGCCCGCTGGTTTCGACGTCGACGACCACATAGCGACAGCGCTGGTGCGCAGCGTTGAGGTCCGTCGCCGGCAGCTGCTGCCAGTGCGCCAGGGCGTCGCGCTGCGCGGGCGGAAGTTCCACCACGCGGCGCGCGCCGCCGAAGAGTCGGGAAAACCAGTGCATGTCAGAGTTGATAGTCGAGCTTGAGGCGTTGCTGAAGCTTGCGCGCCTGGCGGAACGATTCCTTGAGGATGCGCCGCTCGACTTCGTTGAGTTCGTCAGGGCGGATCAGGTTGTCGCCATCGCGCCCCTGCGTCTGTTCGGCGTGCTGATGACGCAGGCGCAGGAGCTGGATGAAGTTGAAGCCGTCGATCACCGCCGCCGCTTCATCGGCCGAAATAGCCATCAGTAGCGCCGACTGCTTGATGCGCTGCACGGTGTTGGTCGCCGCCACATCGTGCGCCATGGCGAAAACCCGCGCCGCGTCGATGAACAACCGCGCGCCATATTTCTTAAGGTCGATCGTTCCGGGATGCTGCGCATCGGCGTCGGTCACGAAATCACGGAACGTTCCGAGTGGCGGCGCGACGCAGAGCGCATTGCCCGCGAGCATGCGCAGAAATAGCGGGTTGCCGCGCGTTCGCCGCAGCAGCGAGAGGCGCAATCGGTCGGCGAGGTTGAAGGCGCCGTAGAGCGGCCGAAAATCGAAGAAGATCGTCGCGTTGAGCAGCGCCTGCGGTTCCGGCGTACGGACCCAGTGCTCGAACTTTTCTTCCCACTCCTCAAGCGTCAGGCACAGCTCGGGATTGCTCGCCATGATCTTGCCGGTGCACAGCGGAAAGCCGCATTGGTCGAGATCGTCATTGACGTCGCGAGCGAACTCAAGCAAGCGCAACTGGGTCTGCTCGCGGTCCATGATGTCGGTGCAGATGTAGATGATGCCGTTATCCTGATCGGTGCTGAAGGTCTGCTCGTCGCGCCCTTCCGAGCCGAACGACAACCACGCCCACTCGATTCCGTAGAGGTCGTGATGCTCGAGGTTGAGCGCGATGATTCGCCGCGTCAGCGCATCGTTGAGCGCCGAGATGAACTGGGTGATCTGCTCGGCGCCGACGCCCTGCGCCAGCAGGTTGAGCGAGAGCTGGCGCACATCGGCGGAAGCCTGCAGCAGCATGTCGATTCCCGTCGCACCGTCGAGCGTCTGGCGAATCTGGCGCAAGCCGACGCGCTGCAGCGTAAACAGGTCGCGCTCCGAAACGACGCCCTGCAGACGGCCACCGTCGTCGACCGCCAGCACGTGACGAACGCCGTGCATCGCCATCGCCAGCGCCGCATCGTAGGCATTGGCGGAGATTGGCAGCGTATGCGGTCGTTTCGACATCACCTGCTCGATCGGATCGTCGAGACCGACGCCGGTCAGCACGATGCGCTTCAAGACGTCCGACTGGGTGAAGATGCCGACCGGCTGCTGCCGCTCGTCGACGATGATCATCGAGCCGACACTGCTCGCCGCCATCAGCTCGACGACCTTGCGAATCGGCGTGCGCGGCGTCACCGACAGCGCCGCCTTCTTGATGACCGCCGAGAGCGGCGAATTCATCGTCTGCTGCTCGGCGACGTGCTGCGAGAACTGCATTTGCAGTTGCCGGCGCGACTGGCCGAGCAGGCTCGCCAGGTACTGCGTGCAAAAGAGATTGAGCACCGCGCTTTTTTGCAGCAGCGCGAAGAACGATTCGGCGGTGATTTCGTAGCAAAAAACGTCGTCGAGCGCCGTGTAGCAGCTGGTCGACGCGCGCTGCGCCATCACCGCACCGATCGAAAAACATTCGCCAGGTCCCAGCGTCAGCGACGCCTGGTCAATCACGCTCACTTCACTGGCATGGCGCACGACCACCTTGCCGCGCTGCAGGATGCGAAACAGCTCAACGGCGCCGGCATCCGGCGACACGATCTGCGCGCCCTTGGGATAATAGGCGAGCCTGACTTGCTCGCCGAGGAACTGCAGTGCCTCGTGCTCCATGCGGTCGAACGGCGGGTAGGCGCGCAGAAATTCGATCGTCGCGCTCACCAGCATCGCTGTCGCACTATTGCTCATCGCGGCTCCTTGACCAGCACTTGCAGCGCAAATGGTCGGGCCGGCACGTGTGCCGGCCCGAGTAGCGGTCTATCTTGCCGCCTGGTCCTACTGATCGCATCGAGCGCAAGCCACAGCCTGGACGATGCCTTCCTCCTCAACCCACTACAAAATCAGTTGCCCCGCAGTTGCTCGAGAATCGCCGGATTTTCGAGCGTCGAAACGTCCTGCGCGACGGTATCACCCTTGGCCAGCGATCGCAACAGGCGGCGCATGATCTTACCCGATCGCGTCTTCGGCAGGTTCTCTCCGAAGCGAATATCTTTCGGCTTGGCGATCGGACCGATTTCCTTGGCGACGTGATCCTGCAACTCCTTGATCATCTTGACCGCCGCCTCGCCGACCGGGCGCGCGCCCTTCAAGACGACGAAGGCGCAGATCGCCTCGCCGGTCAGGTCGTCGGGACGTCCGACTACCGCCGCTTCGGCGACCTTCGGATGCGAGACCAGCGCCGATTCGATTTCCATGGTTCCCATACGGTGACCCGAGACGTTGAGCACGTCGTCGATGCGGCCGGTGATCGTGAAGTAGCCGGTATTGACGTCGCGCACCGATCCATCGCCGGCCAGATAAAGCTTGCCGTTGAAGTCGGCGGGATAGTACGAGGTCTTGAAGCGCTCGGGGTCGTTCCAGATGTTGCGGATCATCGACGGCCACGGTTTGGAGACGACCAGCAGGCCGCCCTTGCCCCAGGGCAGCTCGCTGCCGGTCTCGTCGACGATGGTCGCGAAGATTCCCGGGAAAGGCAGCGTGCACGAACCGGGAACCATCGGCGTCACGCCCGGCAACGGCGTGATCATGTGGCCGCCGGTCTCGGTCTGCCAGAAAGTATCGACCACCGGGCAGCGACCGCCGCCGACGTCGTTGTAGTACCACATCCACGCCGCCGGGTTGATCGGCTCGCCGACGGTGCCGAGCAGGCGCAGCGAGGAGAGGTCGTAGCGGGTCGGCGCAACTTCCGGATGGGTATCGGCGGCCTTGATCAGCGAACGGATCGCGGTCGGCGCGGTGTAGAAGATGGTGATTTTGTGGTCCTGGATCATCTTCCAGAAACGGCCGGCGTCGGGATAGGTGGGCACGCCCTCGAAGACCATCTGCGTACCACCGCAGGCCAGCGGCCCGTAGGTGATGTAGGTGTGGCCGGTGACCCAGCCGATGTCGGCGGTACACCAGAAGATGTCATTGGGTTTGAGGTCGAAGGTCCATTTCATGGTCAGCACGGCGTGCAGCAGATAGCCACCGGTCGAGTGCTGAACGCCCTTGGGCTTGCCGGTCGATCCCGACGTATAGAGCAGGAACAGCGGATGCTCGGCGCTCACCCATTCGGGCTCGCAGACGTCGGACTGGCCGGCGATCACGTCACTCCACCAGACGTCGCGGCCAGCGACCATGGCGCAGGCGCCGCCGGTGCGCTTGAAGACGATCACGGTCTTGATCGACTCGCAGCCACCGAGCGCGATGCCTTCGTCGACCGCCGGTTTCAAGGGCAGTTTCTTGCCGCCGCGGCACTGCTCGTCCATGGTGATCACGGCCACGGCGCCGGCGTCGTTGATGCGGTCGCGCACCGACTGCGCCGAGAAGCCGCCGAACACCACCGAGTGGATCGCACCGATTCGCGCGCAGGCCTGCATCGCGACGACGCCCTCGATGCCCATCGCCATGTAGATGATGACGCGGTCGCCCTTCTTGATTCCCTTGGCGCGCAGTCCGTTGGCCAGTTGACTGACCATCGCCAGCAATTGCTTGTAGGTCAGTCGTTTGACTTGCCCGTCGTCGGTCTCCGAGACGATCGCGACCTTGTCGCCAAGGCCGGCCTCGACGTTGCGATCGAGACAATTGTACGAAGCATTGAGCGTACCGTCGGCAAACCACTTGAAGAACGGCGCGTTGGATTCGTCGAGCATCTGCGTGAATGGCGTCTTCCAGCTGATATGCTCGCGCGCCAGACGCGCCCAGTAGCCCGTATAGTCCTTGGCCGCCTCATCGCACAAGGCCTGGTAAGCCGCCATGCCGGAAATCGTGGCCTGCTTGACGAACTCGGCAGACGGCGCAAAAAGCTTGACCGACTCATTGTCTGACATATTCCCTCTCCTGTGCGGTGCTCAAAAGCAGTTTGCTGGCAAGCGACTGGCATGCCCGAACAAACTGCGCTCAAAACTGGCAAAGCGGCGGGGACGCCGAATCAAGCCGCTGCCGAACGATCACGCGAATCGGAATGAATTAGATGCCATCAATCTTACACATCACTTACATCACTCGCTGAGCGCGAATCGCGCCATCCAGCCTTGCCGCTGCCCGCACGGAGATTCGAACCGGACCCTGCAATTGCGAACCATTCTCATTGACAAAAATAAAAACCGCACTTATATTGAGAACCGTTCTTATTTGCAAAAAATCTCTCGATGCCCTGTCCGGCCGCCAACGTCTGCATCGCAGCCCTCGCCCTCTGGCTCATGATGGCTTTCGCGCTGTGACCCCAGACCTCCCGGAAAAGCCATGAAACCGACCCCCGCCCTGGACCAAACTGGTTCGCGCGCCGCGCCGCCCGGCGGCCTGATCACTGCCTTCGCCAGTCACTACGACGAACTCGTCGCCCACGTTCGACGTCACATCGGCCACCGTGGCGGCGACCGTTCAACGGCGCGCGACGTGGTGCATGACGTCTGTCTAGAACTGATCCAGACCCCACCGCAAGAGACCATCCACACGCCGCTCGCCTTCCTGCGCGAGGTGGTCGCTCGCCGAGCGATCGACCGTCATCGCGTCGACGCCGGCCGCCGCGCCTGGGTCGACAGCGGCGACGAACTGCCCGAGCGTTGCGACGACTGTTCCCGCGACCCCGAGCGAATCGCCTGCGGCCGCCAACGCCTGCAGGTATTAGCTGGTGCCATTGACGCGCTGCCGCCGCGCTGCCGCGACGTTTTCATCATGCACAAAATCCACGAACGGCCGCAGCGCGAGGTTGCCGACCATCTCGGCATCGCGCTCAAAACTGTCGAAAAGCATCTTCGCCTCGGCGTGTTGACCTGCTGGAATGCGCTCGAGGCGGCGGCATGAACACGCGGCAGCGCGAGCTCGACCTGACTCAGGCGCTTGCTGCCGAGCGCACTGCGCTCAAGCTGCTGTTTGCGCTGTCCGCAGACAGCTGGGCGGCGCCGGCGGTCGCGGCGAAATCTCCGACAGCGCCCCCCAGCGCTCAGGCAAGCGCTACGACCTGTGGCCGATGAGCCGGCGCTGCCGCTTGCAGCGCTTCACGATTTGCTTGTTTGCGCTGCACTCGCTTGACGCTCCCAGCGCGCGAACCACGCGCTCAAGGCGCGCACTTCGCCGAGGCCGGCGAGCCGCTGGTCGATGGCGTCGTGGTTGCCCCACACCACGTCGGCCAGCGCGCCGTCGGCGACGCGCGATTCAATCTCGGGGCAGTAAAGTCCGAGTTCGCGCTGCACGTAGAAGCCGTAGGTGCGGCAAGCCACCGGGCGCGCCACATAGACCGGGCAGGCGCCGCTCGCCGGATCGAGCAGCGGGCAGACGACCGGAAAAGACGGCTGACCGGCGGCCAGCGCGAGCATTTTCGTCGTGATTTCGCCGATGCGCTGCGCCGAAAGCGCGGCCAGCGCGTCGCGCAGCAAAGCCCACTCCGCGGCGGTCAGCCGCGGCTCTGCGGCGAGTCGCCGGCAACAGCTGTCGCAGCCCTTGGCGCACGGCCAGTCGGCGCGATCGCCGCGGATCGCCAAGACGCGCGCGTCGATATCGGCCAATAGTTGGGAATGTTGGGATGGCGCGTTCATTTTTCCTGGCGCAGGCCGACGACCAGACGCTCAAGGTCGTCTCGCAAACTATTGAAAACCTGTTCGGTCAACTCGGTGAGCAAACCGACCAGCGGATTCGGATCGTCCTTGAGTTGAGCCAGCACCAGCGACCCGACTCGCGACGGTTTTTTGAGCACGCGGAAAATCAGGCGATCCGACGCCAGGGTGACCGCAGAAGACGGCACCAAGGCGACGCCGAGTCCGGCGCCGACCAGTTCGAGGACGCCGTAGAGCGTACTCGATTCGTAACGGATATTCGGATCGAATCCAATATCGGTACACAAGCCGACGGTCTGATCGAAGTAGGCCGGACCACGCTGCCGGGTCACACTGACAAAAACACACTGCGCTGCCGCCTTGAGGTCAAGCGACGCCGCGCCGACCAGCGGATGATCCTTGGGAATGGCCAGGCAAAAGGGGTCACTCAACTTTGCCGCGGCGACCACCGGACCCGCTTCGATCGGCGGGCGCACCAGTCCGACGTCGATTTCGTGGTAGCGCAAGGCTTGAACCTGCTGCGCAGTGGTCATTTCGCTGACCTCGATGTCGCATTCCGGACGACGTTCGCGCAGCAGCAGGATCAGCCGCGGCAGGATGGTATGGCCCGCCGTCGGCACATAGCCGATACGCACCACGCCGCCGGCCGCATTGCCGGTCTGCTTGGCCAGGCGAATGGCGCGATCGGCGCGCAGCAGAATATCCTTGGCTTCGGCGAGAAAGGTCTCCCCCGCGGGACTTAGCCGCACGCCGCGCGGGTAGCGGATGAGCAGCGGCGCGCCGACCTCTTCTTCGAGCTGCTTGATCTGCAAGGACAAAGGCGGCTGGGCGATAAACAGCTTCTGCGCCGCACGCGAAATGCTGCCCAGCTCGGCGACCGCGACGAAGTATCTGAGATGACGAAGTTCCATAAGCGGCCCAGTATAGGCTGACTTGCACCGGCGCCGCCAAGCGGCGACTCACTCGTCCTCGACGAAGACTTCCTCGCGTTTCTTGCGTAGCGCCGGCAGCATCACCGAGACCATCACCAAGGCCGCCATCACCAGCATCGTCGCGCTGATCGGCCGCGTCACGAACACCATCGCGCTGCCCTTGGACAAGAGCAGCGCGCGGCGCAGGAACTCTTCCATCATCGGCCCGAGGATGAAACCGAGCAGCATCGGCGCCGGCTCGCATTCGAGCTTGCGGAAAACATAGCCGGCCAAGCCGAAGATCGCCATAAAGTAAATGTCGAACGAGGCATTCGACAGGCTGAACACACCGATGCAGCAGAACACCAGGATCGCCGGGAACAGCAGGTGGTAAGGCACCGACACCATCTTGACCCACAAGCCGATCAGCGGCAGATTGAGGATCACCAGCATCACGTTGCCGATCCACATCGACGCCACCAGCCCCCAGAACAGCGCCGGCTGCTCGACCATCACCGACGGTCCGGGCTGGATTCCCTGGATGATCATCGCGCCGATCATCAGCGCCATCACCGGGTTCGACGGGATGCCCAGCGTCAGCATCGGGATGAACGACGCCTGCGCACCGGCGTTGTTGGCCGCTTCCGGTGCGGCGACGCCCTCGATCGCGCCCTTGCCGAAATTGGCCGCGTTCTTCGAGACCTTCTTTTCGAAAGCGTACGCGGCGAACGACGAGAGCATCGCGCCGCCGCCGGGCAGAATGCCCAGGATCGAGCCGAGAAAGGTGCCGCGCAACACCGGCGCGGCGATCGCCTTGAAGTCGTTGCGGTCGAGCATCAAGCCGCTGACCTTCTTGACCATCAGGCTGCGCTCGGTCTCGGTCTCGAGGTTGCAGATGATCTCGCCGAGGCCGAAGACGCCCATCGCGACGACGACGAAGTTGATTCCGTCGATCAGTTCAGGCAGGTCGAAGCTGTAGCGCGCCACGCCCGAGTTGACGTCGGTGCCGACGATGCCGAGCAGCAGGCCGAAGACGATCATTCCCAGCGCGTGCATCAGCGAGCCATGCGCCAGCACCACCGACGCCACCAGGCCAAGCACCATCAGGGAAAAGTATTCGGCGGGACCGAACTTGAGCGCGACTTCGGCGAGCGGCGGCGAAAACAGCGCGATCAGGATCGTCGTCACCGTTCCGGCGAAAAACGACGCCCAGGCGGCGGTGGCCAGCGCCTTGCCGGCGCGTCCCTGCTTGGCCATTTCGTGGCCGTCGAGCGCGGTGACGATCGACGACGATTCGCCCGGCAGGTTGATCAGGATCGCCGTTGTCGAGCCGCCGTACTGCGCGCCGTAGAAGATTCCGGCGAGCATGATCAGCGAGGTCACCGGCGGCAGGCCGAAGGTGATCGGCAGCAGCATGGCGATCGTCGCCACCGGACCGAGCCCGGGCAGAACGCCGATCGCCGTGCCGAGAAATACCCCGATCAGGCAATAGAAGAGGTTGATGAAACTGCCGGCGGTTTGCAGCCCGAGCCAGAGGTTGGCGAAAATGCTTGCGTCCATGTCGATTCCTCCTTATTCGCCGAACCACGAGCCGAACAGCGGCATCGGCAGCCCCAGCCCCTTGATGAAGACCAGCACGCAAAAAGCGATCAGGCCCAACGCCAGCAGCGTGGCTCGCCATTCGAAGCGGAACTTCGCACTCGCCGAAGCGCTGCCGAAAATCAGCACGATCAGCGAGACGATCAGCCCGGCGCGCGTCAGCAGCAGGCCGAAAGCCAGCGTCGAGGCGGTGATGATCAGCGCTGGTTTCCAGGCAAAAGCGCCGAACGGCGCGCCGCGCTGGGTGACGCCGCGCAGCAGCGCAAGAACACCGAAGAACATCAACAGCCCTGACAACACCGTCGGAAAATACCCCGCGCCCATCCGGCTCGCCGTCCCGAAAGCGTAATCGCGAGCGATCCAGAAAGCGATCGCGCCAAAACCAAAGTACAAAACACCTGTCCAGAAATCCTTCGGACTCTTGATTAGAGATGACACTGTTTCCCCCTTGTCGCTCGCCTTCCGGCCTGCCGACCGCACCGGTGCAAACTGATCGTTATTCGATACCCCTCGTCGACCGCTAAACTTTGCTCAGAGGATCGCCCCCTGACGCAGCAACGCCTGCCGGATCAACTGATGCTCGTCCGCCGCCCCGCCTTCGGCGCAGTGCGCGGCGGCGACGCCGGCGGCATGCCCGCTTGCAAAAGCCGTTCCCATCACGCGCAAGGAGCCGTAGGCCAGTTCATCGCAACCGATGACGCGCCCCGCCAGCCACAAATTATCGACGCCGATCGCGCGCAGTGAAGCGAGCGGCAGATGATAGCAGCCGTCGCCGCCGACCGGCTGAAATTTCGGACCTGCGCCGGCCCCCTGATGCACTTCGGCGGGCCAGCAACCCAGCGCCACGCCGTCATCGCGGACGCGTCCCTGCAGCACGTCTTGCGCGGTGATCCGGTAGCGCGTCTGCAGTTGCCGACTATCGCGAACGCCCAACTGCGGACCGGTGGCGACGATGTAGGCTTGTTCGAAGCCGGGCAGACGCGCGCGCAGCAGCTCGAGGAATTTCCACGACAGATCGCGCGCCTTGCGCTCGACGACGCCGAGGCTCGCCGAATCGAGACCATCGGTCGCAAGATCGATGCCCATCCACCACATGTCGTTCGAGCGCGGCAGGCGGATGAAATGGCCGCCGTGGCTACGCACATAGGCCTGGCGATCGTCGTTGCGAAAATGAACCATCAGCGACGCCAGCACCTCGCGATCGACCGCGACCGACGCCGCAACGCCGCCGAAGCGCACCGGGAAAGACGCGACCTGGCGCTGACGCCAGGGTTCGAGGTCAGCCATCGACGGCACGCCGGCGGCAAAGCCGAGGTTGGCGTCACCGCTCGCGTCGACAAACGCGGCCGCTTCAACGTCGAAAGGACCGGCGTGATCGATGAGCGTCACCGCGTCGATGCGATCGCCCGAACGATGCGCACCGATCAGGCTGCAGTGCAGGCGGCAGTCGACTTGGGCCAGGCTCGCGACGCGGTCGATCGCGTACTTGATCGCTTCCGGATCGAGCATGACGATCCAGTTGCCGCTCGGCGCGCGCATCGGCGCCACGTCGAAGCCCAGATCCGAAAAACCGGCCAGCACGCTCGCGCCGACGCCGCCGACGACCAACTGCGGCGCCTCGCCCTGCTTGTAGAAACCACAGTAAGAGAGCACGTTGGCGCTCGCCGCTTCGCCGCCGAGAAAGCCGTAGCGTTCGACGAGCAGCGTTCGCGCACCGCGTCGCCGCGCGCCGACCGCGGCGGCGACGCCGGCGGCGCCGCCGCCGACGACCACCACGTCGTATTTGATCTTTCGGTTGACCGCCATCACCGCCTACTCGATCACGATCTTGGCTCTGCGCACGACGTCGGCCCACTTGGCCGCTTCGCTCTTCATGAATTTGGCCAGCTCCGCAGCGCTGCCGCCACCCGGCTCGGCGCCCAGCGCGATCAGCCGATCCTGTACGCTCTTGCTCTTCATCGCTTCATTGGCGGCGGCATTGAGTTTTTCGACGATATTCGGCGGCGTGCCTTTTGGAACGACCAGCGCGCCCCACGAGAAGACGTCGTAATCGGCATAACCCTGCTCGGCCGCCGTCGGGATGTCGGGCAGCAGGCTGCTGCGCTTGCGGCTGGTGACCGCCAGCGCCTTCATGCGGCCCTGCTTGAGGTGACCCGAAGCCGAGACCAGCGTGCTGAACATCACCGAGATCTGCCCGCCCATCGCGTCGCCGAGCGCCGGGCCCTCGCCCTTGTAGGCGGCGTGGATCATCGAAACGCCCGAACGCTGGGCGAACAACTCGCCGGCAAAATGGGCGACGGTGCCGGCGCCGCCCGAGCCGAAGCTGATCGAATCGGGCTTGGCCTTGGCCAACTGCGCCAACTCCTTCATATTGTTGGCCGGAAAATCACGGCTCGCGCAAACGACGAAAGGCAGCGTCATCATCATCGACACCGGAACGAAATCGGTTTCCCAGTTATACGGGAGCTTGCTGCGAATGGCGGGGTTGATCACCATCGTCGTCGGCGCGATGAACACCGTATACCCGTCGGCCGGTGCCCGGGCAGCCAGATCGGTGGCGATCACCGTCGCCCCGCCGCCGCGGTTGTCGATGATCATCGGCTGCTTGAGGATCTCGGACATTTTCTCGGTGATCGCCCGAGTCCCGAGATCGACGCCGCCAGCGGCAGCGAACGGAACGATCACGCGGATCGGTTTGGCCGGATAGCTCTGCGCCAGCGCGCTGCCGGCAAAGGCGAATCCGATCAGCGCCGCCATGGCGCGGCCTGCTAGCTTCGACATTTTGATCTCTCCTGGTTGTTTTTTACGGTGTGCCGGACGCCGATCGCTGACCCACTGGGCAAGCCGGCTTATCGTGCGAAAAACTATGTGCCAAACGAATATCAACTGCAAATATTATATTTGTATGCAATGAATACTTTATAGGTATGGGACCTCGACGCCGTTTCGCGCACGCGCTGCGCCGAAAAAATAATCGCGCTGCGGGGTAGGGTTGACGGTGCAGCCATTCGACAACTCCTTGACGACGCATTTTCCCAAGGAGCAACTGCCGTGCCGACCCACCTTCACTTCACCGCCCTCGCTGCCAGCATGCTGCTGGCTTTCACCGCCCACGCCCAAAGCGCCGCCACAGCCCCCGACCAGGCGCCTGGCGCTGCCGCCGAGTTGCCGACCGTTACCGTTAACGCCAGTGCCGACGCTTCGGCCGCCGGGCTGCCGCCGGCCTACGCCGGCGGCCAGGTCGCGCGCGGCAGCCGGATCGGCTTCATGGGCAACCAGGACGTCATGGACACGCCGTTCAACAGCACGAGCTATACGCTCGACCTGATCCAGAACCAGCAGGCCAGAAGCGTCAGCGACGTCGTGCTCAACGATCCGTCGGTGCGCACCGCGCGCGGCTACGGCAACTTCCAGGAGCTCTACGTCATTCGCGGCTTCCCGGTCTATTCCGACGACATGGCTTACAACGGCCTCTACGGCGTGCTGCCGCGTCAGTACGTCGCAGCCGAACTGCTTGAACGCGTCGAGGTCTTGCGTGGCGCCAACACCTTCATCAACGGTGCATCACCCGGCGGCAGCGGCATCGGCGGCGCCATTAATCTGTTGCCCAAGCGCGCGCCCAACGAGGCGCTGACGCAAGTCACCGCCGGCGTCGAAAGCGGCGGTCAAGGCTATCTGGCAGTCGACCTGGCGCGCCGCTTCGGCCCCGAGCAAAGCACCGGAATCCGCGTCAATGCCGTTCGCCGCGATGGCGGCACCGCCGTCGCCGACGAAGACCGCGATCTGTCGCTGTTCTCGCTCGGACTCGACTATCGCCAAAGCGACCTGCGCGTCTCGGCCGACTTCGGCTACCAGAACAACCAGTTCGACCAGCCGCGCCCGAGCGTGACACCGACGTTCGGCAGCACCACGCTGCCCAGCGCCCCCGCCGCTTCGAAAAATTTCGCCCAGCCATGGACCTATGCCAATGAGCGCCAGGCCTTCGGCACGCTGCGCGGCGAATACGACATCAACGACCAGGTCACGCTCTGGGCCGCGGGCGGTATGCGCCAGGGCAAGGAAAGCAACGTGCTGGCCAACCCGACGGCGAACGCCGACGGCAGCACCAGCGCCTATCGCTTCGACAACGAACGCGAGGACAGCGTCAAAACCGGCGAGATCGGTATCCGCGCCAAGGCCCGGACCGGCAGCGTCGGCCACAGTCTGAGCGCGGTCGCCAATGCCTACGCGCTCGACTCGAAGAACGCCTACGCGATGTCGAACTTTGCTGGCTTTGCCGGCAATCTCTACAACCCGATCGCCGTCCCCGCGCCGGCCGCCAATTACTACACCGGAGGCAGGCTGAGTTCGCCGCGGACCACCGAAAAGACCGAAACGTCGAGCGTCGCGCTCGCCGACACGCTGTCCTTCGCCGATGATCGCCTATTGGTCACGCTCGGCGCGCGTCACCAGACGATCGAAGAGCACAGCTACAACTACGACAGCGGCGCCGAGGAATCGTCGTACAGGAAAAGCCGGGTCAGCCCGATGGCCGGGCTGGTGTTCAAGGCGACGCGCGCGATCTCTCTTTACGCCAACTACATCGAGAGTCTGGCCAAGGGCGACGTCGCGCCGGCGACCAGCGGTGGCGTGGTGCTCGCCAACGCCGGCGAGGCCTTCGCGCCCTACGTCTCGAAACAGAAGGAGGTCGGCGTCAAGTACGACGGCGGCAGCTTCGGCGGCGTGCTCAACGCCTTCACCACCAGCAAGCCGAGCGGATTTGTCGTCGGCAACAGCTTTGCGATCGACGGCGAGCAGCGCAACCGCGGCGTCGAGCTCTCGCTCTACGGCGAACCGCTGCATGGCGTTCGCCTGCTCGGCGGAATCACCGCGCTCGACGCCAAGCAGATCAAAACCGCCGGCGGCCTCTACGACGGCAACGACGTCATCGGCGTGCCGCACCAGCAGGTCAATGCCGGCGTCGAGTGGGACATTCTGGACGTTCCGGCGCTGCGCGGGCTGACGCTTACGGGACGTGCGATCCACACTTCGCCGCAGTACGCCGACGCGGCCAACACGCTCGAACTGCCGTCGTGGTCGCGCTTCGACCTCGGCGCACGTTACGTCACCGAAGTCGCCGGGCGCGCGCTGACGCTGCGCGCGCGCGTCGATAACGTTGCCGACCGCAGCTACTGGGCGTCGGCCGGCGGCTACCCCGGCGCCGGTTACCTGGTGCTCGGCGCGCCGCGCACTTTCGCGCTGTCGGCGACGGTCGATTTTTAGGCCCCGATTAACCACGGAGTGCACGGAGGACACGAAGAGAAAGCAATGGAACGGGTGCTTAGGTGCATTCACCTGTCGGGCGATCGCTCCTAGACCCTCAACGTGCCTTTTCTCCGTGCCCTGCGTGCTTCGCTCCTTCGCATTTTTCTTCGAGCATTCTCATGCGCGCCATCTGCGTCCTGATCCACCGCTACGTCGGCCTGTTGATGGTTCCCTTTCTGTTCGTCACCGGACTCACCGGCGCGATCATTTCGTGGGACCACGAGCTCGACAAGCTGCTCAACCCGCAGCTGATGCACGTGCCGACGCGCTCCCCCGCCGTGCCGGCAATGTCCTCGCTCGCCCTGGCGCGCCGGATTGAGGCGCGCGACGCGCGCGTGCGGGTCAGTTTCATTCCGCTCGTCGCCGAGGCCGGGCAATCGCTGGCCTTCGGCGTTCAAGCGCGGATCGACCCAGCGACCGGCCGGCCTTTCGCTGCCGGCTACAACCAGGTCTTCATCGACCCCGCCGACGGCGCCGAGCTGGGCCGCCGCGAATGGGGCGCGGTTTGGCCGATCACTCGGGAAACCTTCGTTTCCTTCCTTTACAAGCTGCATTTTTCGCTGCACCTGCCGCCGATGTGGGGCAGCGATCGCTGGGGAATCTGGCTGCTCGGCACCGTCGCGCTGTTGTGGACGGTCGATTGCTTCACCGGCGTTTACCTGACGTTTCCGGCGCCGCCGCGCCGCGCCGCGGCGAGCCGCTCGTGGTATCAGCGCTGGCAGACCTCGTGGCGAATCCGCCGCGGCGCAGGCAGTTACAAACTCAATTTCGACCTGCACCGCGCGTTCAGCCTGTGGACCTGGGCCTTGCTCTTGATCCTGGCGTTCACCGCCTTCTCGCTCAACCTCTACCGCGAAGTCTTCTACCCGGTGCTGTCGGCGGTCTCTCAAGTCACGCCGACGCCATTCGATACGCGCCGGATGGCCGACCCGGACCAGCCGATCGAAGCTCAAGTCGACTTCGCCGCCATCGTCGACTGCGCGCAGGCCGAAGCGCAGCGCCGCGACTGGCGTGAACCGCCGGGCAGCGTCTTCTACTCGACCGCCTTCGGCGTTTATGGCGTGCAGTTCTTCGTTCCAGGCGGCGACCACGGCGCCGCCGGCGTCGGCCCGCCGCGCCTGTACTTCGACGGCCAGGATGGCCGCCTGCTTGGCGAACGACTGCCGTGGCGAGGTACGGTCGCCGACCTCTTCGTCCAGGCCCAGTTTCCACTGCACTCGGGTCGCCTGCTCGGCCTTCCCGGACGCATCCTGATCTCGTCGATGGGCTTCGTCGTGGCGATGCTCTCGGCAACCGGCGCCTATGTCTGGTGGCGCAAGCGTCGTAGCCGCAGGCAGTACCGCGACCGGAGCGCGCCATGAAGCAAGGCACACAGGCTTACCCAGAAGCCCGCCGCTGCGCGGCGGGAACCATCGCGCTCATCGTTGCGGCCCACGCCGCGGTGCTCGCGCGACTCGCCTCGCTCGATGTCGTGCCGCCCCCCCGCCCTCTCACCACCCTGACGGTGCAGCTCGTTGCGCCGACGGCGCGAGTCTCGCTACCGAGCGCCCCGACGCAAAACCGCGTCGAGACCAAGCCGGTCCGTGCGCAAGCGAAAACCGCGGCGGCGAGCCACCCGCCGCTGCTCGCCGCCCACAGCGACGCTCCCGGCGCCGCCACCGCAGCCGCGCCGGCCGGTGAAACGGTTTCGCTCGCCGCCGCACCTGGCCCCACCGGCACCATCGCCCCAGCCTCTGTTTCGGCGCCGCGCTTCGACGCCGCCTATCTCGCCAATCCGGCACCGGCTTATCCATCGCTGTCGCGCAAGCTGGGCGAACAAGGCCGCGTCGTCTTGCACGTGCTGGTCGACGCCGGCGGCCGCGCCAGCCGCATCGAGATCAAGAGCAGCAGCGCCTGGCCGCGCCTCGACCAGTCGGCGCAGGACGCGGTGGCGCGCTGGAAATTCGTCCCGGCCAGGCGCGGCGACGAAGCGGTCGACGCCTGGGTACTCGTCCCCATCGTTTTTAACCTGAGAAGCTGAGAGTCTGATATGGAAAATCCAATGGGCTTTGCCCACTTCCTTGGCAACGCCGATGGTGTTGCACGTTGCGTGCTGGCGCTGATGCTCATCGCGTCGACTGGCACCTGGTCCCTGATCGTCACCAAGGGCGTGCTGGTGCTGCGCATGAAACGGCGCAGCGAATCCTTTCTCGCCGCCTTCTGGGACGCGCCGAACCTCGCAGCCGTGGCTGCCGGAATCAGCCGGAACGGCACGCCCGAGCCTTTCTCGCATCTCTTGCACCACGGCTTCACGGCAATCGAACAGCACAGCCGGCTGGGTGACTCCGGCGAGCGTCGCGCGCTGATCGACGCCGGCGCGCCCGACGAGCTGCTCACGCGCGCGCTCAAACGCGCCATCGACGAGGATCGCAGCCGCCTCGAATTCGGCCAGACCTTCCTCGCCACGGTCGCCTCGGCGGCGCCCTTCGTCGGTCTGTTCGGCACCGTCTGGGGGATCTACCATGCGCTGATCGCCATCAGCGTATCCGGCCAGGGAACGCTCGACAAGGTCGCCGGACCGGTCGGCGAAGCGCTGATCATGACCGCCGCCGGCCTTGCCGTCGCGATTCCCGCGGCCGTCGCCTACAACGCTTTCGCGCGCGCCAACCGCAACACGCTGGCGCGGCTCAACGCCTTCGCCTACGACGTCTTCGCCTTCCTGGCGACCGGCATCAAGACCTCGCCGATGCTCACCGACGCGCGCACCACCAGCGAAAAAGTGATCGCCATGACGCGCGCCCAAGCCGCTCAACCGACTCATCCCGGCTTTGCCGTCCGTTAAGAGAGAACGACCATGGCCTTTGCCAGCCTGGAAAGCGACGACGACCACGAGGAACTCGCGCAGATCAATATGGTGCCGCTGATCGACGTGATGTTGGTGCTGCTGATCATCTTCATGGTCACCGCGCCGCTGCTCACGCACGCCGTCAAGGTCGACCTGCCCAAGGCCGCCTCGTCGGCCAACCAGAGCAAGTCCGAGAGTATGCAGTTGGCGATCGACGATGCCGGCCAGCTTTACTGGAACGGCGAACGCGTCGACGCAGCGCAGTTTTCCGAGCGCCTCAAGGTCGCCGCAGCGCTGCAGCCGCAGCCCGAACTGCAGATCCGCGCCGAACGCACGACGCCTTACGAGAAGGTCGCGCAGGTGATGTCGGAAGCGGCTCGTCAGGGCCTTACCCGAATCGGCTTCGTCACCGACCCATCGCCGCACCGATAGCGCTGCAGCGCCCCCGCCCTGACGCGCTGCGCGCATCAGGGCGTCAGGCTATGGCACGCAGCGATCTGCGGACGAGCGCTTGATTGGTGCTAGAATTTCGGGGTTCAGCCCGTGGCGACCGGTCGTATTGACGGATCGCTGCGCGCGCCCGCTTTTACGCAATTGACCATCAACCTCCGATAGAAAGTCCGCAATGACCGCCATCAAACAGGAAGACCTGATCCAGAGCGTCGCCGACGCCTTCCAGTACATCAGTTATTACCACCCGCTCGACTTCATCACCGCGCTCGGCCAAGCTTACGAGCGCGAAGAATCGCCGGCGGCCAAGGATGCGATCGCGCAGATCCTGACCAACTCGCGCATGTCGGCCGAAGGCCACCGTCCGATCTGCCAGGACACCGGAATCGGCATGGTCTTCCTCAAGGTCGGCATGGACATCCAGTGGCCCGACGCGACCATGAGCTTGCAGGAGATGATCAACGAAGGCGTACGCCGCGCCTACACCAACCCGGACAATCCGCTGCGCGCCTCGGTGCTCGCCGACCCCGCCGGCAAGCGCAACAACACCAAGGACAACACCCCGGCCGTCGTGCATTTCGAGATCGTCCCGGGCAACCACGTCGAGGTGATCTGCGCGGCCAAGGGCGGCGGCTCCGAAGCCAAGGCCAAGTTCGCCATGCTCAACCCGTCCGACGATCTCGTCGACTGGATTTTGAAAACCGTGCCGACGATGGGCGCCGGCTGGTGCCCGCCGGGTATCATCGGTGTCGGCATCGGCGGAACGCCGGAAAAGGCGATGCTGATGGCCAAGGAGTCAATCATGGCGCCGTGCAACATGCACGAGCTCAAGGCCAAAGCGGCCGAATTCGCCAAGACCGGCGCCAAGCTCACTCGAGCCGAGGAACTGCGCCTCGAACTGCACGAGAAGATCAACGCGCTGGGTATCGGCGCGCAAGGGCTCGGTGGACTGACCACCGTGCTCGACGTCAAGGTCCTCGACTACCCGTGCCACGCCGCCAACCTGCCGGTCGCGCTGGTTCCCAACTGCGCCGCGACGCGTCACATCCACTTCCACCTCGACGGCTCGGGTCCGGCCAAGCTGGTTCCGCCCAAGCTCGAAGACTGGCCGGCGGTGACCTGGACGCCCGACCTCAAACAGGCGACGCGCGTCGACCTCAACACGCTGACCAAAGCGCAGGTCGCCGCCTGGACGCCGGGCCAGAAGCTGCTCTTGAACGGCAAGATGCTGACCGGCCGCGACGCCGCGCACAAGCGAATCGCCGACATGCTCGCCAAGGGCGAAAAACTGCCGGTCGATTTCACCAACCGCGTGATCTACTACGTCGGCCCGGTCGACCCGGTGCGCGACGAAGTGGTCGGACCGGCGGGCCCGACGACGGCGACGCGAATGGACAAGTTCACGCGAATGATGCTCGAGAAGACCGGGCTCATCTCGATGGTCGGCAAGTCCGAGCGCGGCCCGCTCGCCATCGAGGCGATCCGCGACAACAAGTCGGCGTACCTGATGGCCGTCGGCGGCGCCGCCTATCTGGTGGCCAAGGCGATCAAGGGCGCCAAGGTCGTCGCTTTCGCCGACCTCGGCATGGAAGCGATCTACGAGTTCGACCTGCAGGACATGCCGGTCACCGTCGCCGTCGATTCGAACGGCAGCGCGGTGCACAAGACCGGCCCCAAAGAATGGTGCGAAAAGATCGGCAAGATCCCGGTCTCCTACCTCTTCGACAGCAAGCACTAAGCCGTAAAGCCCATAACGAAGCCGGCCCTGTGCCGGCTTCTTTTTTTCCGGAGCAGAAAATGACTATTGAACGGCGCGGGACAACCCGCCGCTACTCGGATTCCGTCGCTTTCGGCGACACCGTATATCTGGTCGAAGTCGCCCAGAATCTCGACGGCGACATCAGCGCGCAGACGCGCGAAGTGCTGGCCAGCGTCGAGCAGACCCTGATCAGCGCCGGCAGCGACAAGTCGCGACTGCTGCAGGTCACCATCTATCTTGCCGACATCACCGAGATCGGTGCCATGAACGCGGTGTGGGACGACTGGGTTCCCGAAGGCTGCGCGCCGGCGCGCGCCTGCGTTCAAGCGAAGCTCGCCAGCCCCGGTTACCGCATCGAAATCGTCGTACAAGCAGCACGCTGAGTGAGCACGCCAGGCTTATCACTAACGTCATACCGGTATTTCATGACAGAAGCGCGTGGTTCGGTATAGACTTTCAGAAAAAAAATCGATTATCGAAAAATCGCTTTTGAGTGCTTACGAGGGATGGAGGAAGCGCAAGGATGGGCAAAAGAGCACATCTGTTCGCGATGGTCGTCCGCCGACTTGCAACCGCGCTGATCCTGGCCTCGTTGTGCTTGGCTTTCGTCTCGCCAGCGAGCGCCGGCGAGACGACGATCCGCTACTTCCCGGCCGGCCCGATCTACGAATATCGCTGGAAGCTGCTTGAACTCGCGCTGGCGCATTCGTCAAACGGCGGCGAATCGTCGCGGCTCGTCCCCTTCGCCGAAGACATCACCCAGAATCGAGGCGTCCAGTTGCTGCAATCCGGAGCGATCGACGTCATCGCGCTGGGAACCAACGCCGAGCGCGAAGCGCAAATGCGGCCGATCAAGATCGACATCCTGCGCGGCATCGTCGGCTTCCGCATCTTCGTGATTCGCGCCGCCGACCAGGCGCGCATCGCGCGGATGGACGAAAAGACGCTGCGCCGGCAGTTGATCTTCGGCCTCAACAGCCAGTGGGCCGACCTGCCGATCATGCGCGCCAACGGGTTTACCGTCGAGACTTCGCCGGCCTACGAAAAGCTCTTCGCCATGTTATCCGCCGGCCGCTTCGACGCATTCCCGCGCGGTCTCAACGAAGCGGCGCGCGAACTCGAGGATCGCAAGCAAAGCTACCCGCAGCTCGCCGTCGAGCAAACCAAAGCGCTGTTTTTCCCGTATCCGGTCTATTTCTGGGTGAGCCGCGAGAACACCGCGCTGGCGCAACGGATCGAACGCGGGCTCAAACTCGCGCTGGCCGACGGATCGTTTCGCCAGCTGTTCGAAACGTATCACGCGACTGAAATCGCGCAGCTCGCCAGGAACAAGCGCCAAGTCATCCGCCTCGCCAACCCGATCCTGCCGGCCGGAACCGCCGAGCCCGATACCCGTTGGTGGTGGCATTAAGATGCTTGAGAGACGCTGATGTTTGCCGCCCAGACGCTCTCCCGACGGCTGTTGTACACGATGTTTCCGTGGTACCTGCTGATCGCCCTGGGAATGACGCTGGCCGAACTCGCCATCAACTACGTCAGCGTCAGCAACGACATTGATCGCGACTTGGCGTCGCTGGGCCAAACGGTCGGCCCCAGCGTCAGCAACGCGCTGTGGGCGCTCGACGGCCCGCAACTGGTGTCGATCGTCAGCGACGTGCGAAAAAACGCCATCGTCACCGGCGTGACGATCGAATCGGCGAGCGGCGAGATCCTGGCCGCCGACGGTGACCGGCCCATGCCCTACAACCCGCCGGCGGGATTTTTTCCGAATCGCATCAAACAAAGCGTGGTCCCGCTCGTTCATCAATCGCTGCGCGCCGAAAACGAAGTAATCGGCCAGCTCAAGATGTATTCGAACCACTACGTGGTCTGGGATCGAACAAAATACAGCATGCTGGTGGTGATCCTCGATTCGGTCGTCGTCGCCAGCGCGCTGTGGATGCTCTTTTTGTGGACCATCCGCTACCGCCTCTCCGATCCCGTGACCCGGGTCGCGCGATCGGTCGCCAACTGGCGTTTCCGGAGCAGCGACGCGCCGGTCGAAAAAATCGACTACCCCTACCCCGACGAGCTTGGCGAGCTGGTCAGCGCGCTCAACGAAAACCGCGCCAAGCTCTTCGAGTCGCTACGCGAACTCGACGGGCTCAACCACAACCTTGAGCGGATCGTCGCCCAGCGCACCGGCGAATTGCAGCTGGCCAAGGAATCGGCCGAAACCGCCAACCTGGCCAAGGGGCAGTTCCTAGCCAATATGAGCCACGAGATCCGCACGCCGATGAACGCCATTCTCGGCATGCTCTATCTGGCGCTCAAGAGCGATCTGACGCCGAGCCAGCACAACCAGCTGGCCAAGGCGCAGGGCGCCGCGCATTCGCTGCTCGGAATCATCAACGACATCCTCGATTTCTCCAAGATCGAAGCCGGCAAGCTCGAAATCGAAAGCATCGAGTTCGGCCTCGACAGCGTCCTCGAACAGCTCACCGACGCCATCGGCTATCAATCCGAGCACAAGGGAATCGAATTCCTGGTGCGCTACGATGTGGCGATTCCGCCGATCCTGATCGGCGATCCGCTGCGCCTCGGACAGGTACTGCTCAATCTGTGCGGCAATGCCGTCAAGTTCACCGAGCAGGGTCAGGTCGAACTCGGCTTCCGCTGCATCACGGCGAGCGAAACCGATCTGACCCTGCAGGTCTATGTCCGCGATTCGGGCGTCGGCATCGCTCCCGAAATCCAGGACACACTGTTCGAGAAGTTCACCCAGGCCGACCAATCGACGACGCGCCGCTTCGGCGGCACCGGACTGGGACTCGCGATCTGCAAGAACCTCGTCGCGCTGATGGGCGGACGGATCTGGATCGAGGACAGCCAGCCCGGCAAGGGAACGACGATCTGCTTCACGGTCGAGCTCAAGATCGCGCGGCAGGCACAGACTCGGCAGCGCGAACTGGTCGAGAAGGCCGGGCCCTTGCTCGCCGGAGTCCGCGTGCTGGTCGTCGATGACAACGAAGTGTCGCGCGAAATCATCGCCGAAATGCTGCGTTACTTCCACATCGCGGTCGGCACGGCAGCCAATGGCCCGGCGGCGCTCGCCGCGTTCGAAAGCGCCGGCGACGCGCCCTACGACCTGGTGCTGATGGACTGGCGCATGCCCGGGATGAACGGCGACGAGGCGACGCGACGAATCCACGGCAATTTTTCGATCAAGCATCAGCCCAAGGTGGTGATGATCACCGCCTACGGCCGCGAGGACGTGATCCGGCTCGCCGAGCAGGCGGGCGTCGATGGGTTCCTGGTCAAACCGGTGTCGCCTTCGACGCTGCTCGACAGCCTGCTCTCGGCGCTCGGTCGCGGCCGGGTTCTGGACGATGCCGGCACGCCGCGCCGAGCGCCGCCCAATCTCGCCAGCAGCGGCCGGCTGGCCGGTGCGCGGCTGCTGCTGGTCGAAGACAACGACATCAACCGCGAATTCGCCAGCGAACTGCTGCACAGCGAAGGGATTGCGGTCGACGAAGCGATCAACGGCGAGCAGGCGGTCGAGAAGGTTCAGCGCACCGCTTACGACGCCGTGCTGATGGACGTCCAGATGCCGGTGATGGACGGCCTCGAAGCGTCGCGCCGCATCCGCGCGCTGGCGGATGCTGGCGACGAGCGCTTCGCGAGCCTGCCGATCATCGCCATGACCGCGCTGGCGATGGCGCACGACGCCGAGAATTGCCGCGCTGCGGGGATGAACGATCACCTCACCAAGCCGATCTCGCCCGACCACCTGATCGACGTTCTGGCCAAATGGATCCGCCTGCCGCAAGGCCGCAGCGGCGCTCCGATGCCGGCCGCGCCGGTGGCCGAATTTCCGCCTGAGCTGCTGGCGCTCGGCAGCCTCGACACGCGCGAAGGCGTTCGCCGCATCGGCGGCAAGGTCGACGCCTATCGGCGGCAACTGCGCCGCTTCCGCGAAAACTACGCCGACGCAGCGAATCAGCTGCAGCACCTGGCGAGCGGTGCCGATCTGCGCCAGGCCGAGGATTACTGCCACCAGCTCAAAGGCATCACCGGCAACATCGGCGCCTCGGCACTCTACGACCAGGTGACGACGATCGACGCCGAACTCAAGCGCGAAAACCGCCCAGGCACGGTCCAGCTCGAGCAGTTGGGCCGCCTGCTGCAGAACGTGATGCACGACATCGACACGCTGGCGGCGACCCCGACGACAGCACCGCCAGCTGCCGCCATTGCGCTCGATCCCACGCAGTTGCGCGACCGGCTGCAGCGCCTCAGCGAGGCGCTCAACTACGATCTGGGACGCGCCGAAGCCTTGCTCGCCGAGCTACGCGCCGGCGTCGGCGACAGTCCGCGGGCGGCGCAAATCGCCGCCATCGCCGCCCACGTCGAGGTGTTTGATATCGACGCCGCGCAAGCGCTGCTCCGCCAAGTGCAGAAAACATTCAGCAGCACCAGCGAAGAGACACGATCATGAATGGAACTGCCCGCCCGCGCATCCTCATCGTCGACGACGTCAACGAGAATCTGCACGCGCTGATGAACATCCTGCGCGACGACTATGCGATCATCGCCGCCACCGGCGGCGAAAAGGCGCTCGAACTGGCGCAGCGCCAGCCCGTCCCCGACCTCATCCTGCTCGACATCAAGATGCCCGGAATGGACGGCTACTCGGTTCTCGCCCGCCTCAAGGCCGACCCCGCCACCGCGCAAATCCCGGTGATCTTCGTCACCGCGCTGTCGGAAGCGGCCGACGAGGCGCGCGGCCTGGCGCTCGGCGTCGCCGATTACATCACCAAGCCGGTCAATCCCGAGCTGCTGCACCTGCGCATTCGCATCCAGCTCGAATTGCAGCGCTATCGAAGCCAGCCCGACACCTTCGACATCGCCCAGCACGCGGACCCTGACCATCCGGCATCGCTGCTGGTCGTCGACGACGTCCCGGAAAACATTCACGAGCTGCTCGAAGCGCTCAAGGACGACTACCGCATCATGGTCGCCAATTCGGGCGCCAAGGCGATCGAACTGGTGCAAGGGGCGAGTCCGCCGGATCTGGTGTTGCTCGACATCGTGATGCCCGGAATGAACGGCTACGAGGTCTGTCGCCGCATCAAGGCGACGACCGCCGGCAACCGCATCCCGGTGATCTTCGTCACCGTCGTCGATGCCACGCAGCAGAAGGTCCGCGGCTTCGACATCGGTGCCGCCGACTACATCACCAAACCCTTCGACATCGACGAAGTGCGCGCGCGCGTTCGCACCCACCTCGAACTGTCGCGGCTGCAGCGCTTCCTCGAACAACTGGTCGCCCAGCGCACGGCGCTGCTCAACAAGAGCGAAGAGAAGTACCGCATCCTCGCCGACTATTCGCCGAACTGGGAATACTGGGTGGCGCCCGACGGCAGCTACCTCTATGTCTCGCCGGCGTGCATCGACGAGTCGGGCTATTCGCCCGAGGATTTTTTCGCCGACCCCGGGCTGATGGAAAAAATCATCCACCCGGACGATCTGGCGGCCTGGAAAGCACAGGGCCCGGCGGCAGCGAGCGCCGACCCGACGCCGCTGATTTTCCGCATCCGCGCCAAGGACGGCAGCGAACGCTGGATCGAACAGGTCTGCCGGACGGTGCTCGACGCCGACGGCAAATCGCTCGGCCAACGCGGCTCGCATCACGACATTTCGGCACGCCGCGACGCCGAGGAACGGCTCGACTTCTTCATCAATCGCGATCCGCTGACCGGCTTGCCCAATCGCTCGCTGTTCCGCGAACTGCTCGAGCATACCTTGCAACGCGCCGAACGCGATCAGACGCAGTTTTCCCTGCTGTTCATCGATCTGGACAATTTCAAGACGATCAACGAAAGCCTCGGCCACAGCCTGGGCGACCAGCTCTTGATCGAGGCCGGCAAACGGCTCAAGGAACAGCTGCCTGATATCGACGCGATCGCGCGCATCGGCGGCGACGAGTTCAACATCATTCTCAACCACAGCGAAGGCATGCCGTGGATCGACCTCGCCGCGCAGCGCATGATCGATGCGCTGGCCAAGCCGTTCGAGCTTGGCGGCCACAGCGTCTATGTCGGCGCCAGCATCGGCATCGCGCTTTATCCCAACGACGGCGATGACGCCGAAACGCTGCAGAGCAACGCCGACGCCGCGCTGCATCAGGCCAAACTCAACGGCCGCGGCATTCTGCGCTTTTTCTCGTCGGAGATGACCAGCCGCGCCAAGGAACGGCTGACGCTCGAAGCCGATCTGCGGCGCGCCGTCGAGCGCGACGAGTTGCGCCTGCACTATCAACCGCAGGCCGACCTGATCAGCGGCGAAATCGTCGGCGTCGAAGCGCTGGTGCGCTGGCAGCACCCGCTGCGCGGACTGATTGGGCCGGGCGACTTCATCCCGCTCGCCGAAGAGAACGGCTACGTGGTCGCGCTCGGCGACTGGGTGCTGCGCACCGCGTGCCGGCAGCTTAGACGGTGGGCGGACGCCGGGCTCCAGCTGCGCCGGATCGCCGTCAATGTCTCGCCGATCCAACTGAGCCGCGGCCGTCTGCTCGAAACGGTCAACGCGGCCTTGCAGGAAACGGGAATCGCTCCCCAACAGCTGGTGCTCGAAATCACCGAGAGCTGCATCATGGCCGATCGCGAGCAGTCATTCAGAGTGCTCGCCGAGCTCAGGGCGATCGGCGTTCGCCTGTCGATCGACGACTTCGGCACCGGCTATTCTTCGCTCGCCTATCTGCAACAACTCGAAGTCCACGAGCTCAAGGTCGACATGGCTTTCGTTCGCGACATGACGAGCAACAACGGCAATGCCTCGATCGTCAAGGCGGTGATCGCGCTGGGCCATAGTCTCAACCTCGAAGTCATCGCCGAAGGCGTCGAGACCCCGGGTCAGGCGCGCCACCTGCGTTCGCTGCAATGCGATGTGATGCAAGGCTATCTGGTCAGCCGGCCGCTGCCGGCCGACGCCATGACCGACTTCCTGAGCGCGTTCCATCCGACGCAAATCCCGCTCGATAACGAAGCGCTCAGCACGCTATTGCTGGTCGATGACGAGCCGAGCGTTCTGGCTTCGCTCAAACGCGTCTTGCGCCGCGAGAACTATCGCATCCTGAGCGCCAGCAACGGCGAAGAAGCCTTGTCGCTGCTGGCGCAGCACCCGGTCGGGGTGATTCTCTCCGATCAGCGGATGGCCGGCATGAGCGGCACCGAATTGCTCGCCCGCGTCCGCCTGATGCACCCCAAGACCATCCGTATGGTGCTCTCGGGCTACACCGGGCTCGACAGCCTCACCGAAGCGATCAATCGCGGCGAGATTTCACGCTTCCTGACCAAGCCCTGGCGCGACGAGGAATTGCTCGAAGCGTTGCGCGACGCTTTTCGCCGCTATGGCCAGTTGAACAGCGGCGCCTGACGCCCCAGGAAACGTCAGGCCGCCCGGTGCGGGTTCCGGGCGCGTTTGCGAGTTCCTGTAGAATGGGCGCGAAATGCTTTCTGAACGCGACTCCTTAAGATGAACCCCAAACCCAAGCTGCGTTCGCCGCTCGATCGCGCGCGCCAAGTGATCCTCTTCGAGGTCGGCGGACTGATCCTGATCACGCCGCCGTTCGCCTGGGCGAGCGGCGTTGCGGCCAGCGATTCGATCGGCCTGCTGGCGCTCATTGCGCTGATCGCCGCGCTGTGGAACGCCGCCTACACGACGTCTTTCGACTGGCTCGAGGGGCGCTGCAGCGGTCGCGCCGCCGACCAGCGCAGCACGCCATGGCGAGTCATTCACGCCGCCGGCTTCGAACTCGGACTGCTCGCCATCAGCCTGCCGATCGTCATGGCGTGGACGGGCATGTCCTGGCTTGACGCGCTCGCCGCCGACGCCGCCCTGGCGGCCGCCTACGTCGCCTACGCCTACGTTTTCAACCTCGGCTACGATCGCATCTTCCCGATCGCCAGCCCGTGCTGACGCCGATGTCTGCGCCGGGCGACACGATCGGTGTTTTCGACAGCGGGCTCGGCGGCCTCTCGGTGCTCTCGTCGATCGCGCGATCGCTGCCGGGCGCCGATCTCATCTACTTCGCCGACACCGCGCACGTTCCCTACGGCAACAAGAGCGATGCTTTCATCCGCGACCGCGTGCTCAAGATCGGCCGCCAGCTCGTCGAGCACGGCTGCACGATGATCGTCGTCGCCTGCAACACGGCGACCGCCGCCGCCGTTTCGGCGCTGCGCGAAAGCCTGCCCGGCGTCCCGGTGGTCGGCGTCGAACCGGGAATCAAGCCGGCCGCGAAGGCGTCCAAAAGCGGCCGCATCGCGGTGCTGACGACCACCTCGACGGCGCGCAGCGAGCGGCTCTCGCGCCTGATCCGGCGGCACGCCGCAGCGCTTGCGGTCGACGTCCTGCCCTGCCCCGGCTGGGCAACGCGCGTCGAAACGCTGCAGCTTGACGACGCAGGCTTTGCCGAGGACGTGCGCCAGCATCTGGCGCCGACGCTGGCCGCCGGCGCCGACCGCATCGTGCTGGGCTGCACCCACTACGCTTTTCTCACGCCGGTGCTCGAACCGATCGTCGCCGGCCGCGCGCTGCTGGTCGACGTCGCCGACGCCGTCGCGCGCCAGTGCCAACGCCTGAGCAGCGCGCCCGCTACTGCCGGTCGAGGCCGGCTGACGCTGCTCGCCAGCGCCGACCCCGGGCGTTTGCCGGCGGCGCTCGCCGCGCTCGGCCTGACGCGGCTGGCCGCGCAACTGGCCGCTCCGGCGCGCCTGGCGGCGGTCTAGACGTGGCGCAGAGCGTAGCCATCATCGGCGGCGGGCCGGCCGGACTGATGGCCGCCGAGGTTTTGAGCCGCAGCGCCGCCAATGAGGTCGAGGTCTTCGAGGCGATGCCGTCGCTCGGCCGCAAGTTCCTGATGGCCGGCAAGGGCGGAATGAACATCACGCACGCTGAAGAAGCCGGCGCCTTTCGCGCGCGCTACGGCGCGCGCCAGGACCGCATCGCGCCGCTGCTCGACGACTTCGGCCCCGATGAGTTGCGCCAATGGATTGACGATCTCGGACTATCAACCTTCGTCGGCAGTTCGGGGCGCGTCTTTCCGACCGGGATGAAGGCCGCGCCGCTGCTGCGCGCCTGGCTGCACCGGCTGCGCCAGGCCGGCGTTCGCTTTCACGTGCGCCAGCGCTGGTGCGGCGTCGAAAGTTCGGCCGACGGCCGCTGGGCACTGCGCTTTTCGGCGACGGCCGGCGAACAAACGGTGATCGTCGACGCCGTCGTGCTGGCGCTCGGCGGCGGCAGTTGGGCCAAGCTCGGCTCGGACGGACGCTGGGTGGCGCTGCTCGAAAACGCGGGCGTTGCGGTCGCGCCGCTGCGCCCGGCCAACTGCGGCTTCGACATCGCCTGGAGCGAGCATCTCAAGAGCCGCTTTGCCGGAACGCCGGTCAAGTCGGTGGTCGCCTCGTTCACCGACGGCGGCGGCAAGGCACATCGGCGGCCGGGCGAGTTCGTGATCACCGAAAACGGCGTCGAGGGCGGCCTGATCTACGCGCTCTCGGCACCGCTGCGCGACGCCATCGATAAGATTGGCAGCGCGACGCTGACGATCGACCTGTTGCCCGGCCACCCGCTCGCGCGAGTGATCGCCGAGATCGCGCATCCGCGCGGCTCGCGTTCGCTCGCCAGCCACCTGCACGGCCGGCTGGGTTTGAAGGGCGTCAAGAGCGCGCTGCTGCACGAATGCATCGCGCGCGACGATTTTCTCGACGCGGGCAAGCTGGCGGCGGCGATCAAGGCGCTGCCGCTGCGCCTGACCGCACCGCGCCCGCTCGACGAGGCGATCAGCAGCGCTGGCGGCGTGCTGTTCGAAGCGCTCGACGAGCAATTGATGATCCGCCAGCTACCCGGCGTCTTCTGCGCCGGCGAAATGCTCGACTGGGAAGCGCCGACCGGCGGCTATCTGCTCACCGCCTGCCTGTCGACCGGCCACGCCGCCGGTCATGGCGCCTCGGCCTGGCTCGCCCGGCTTGCCGCGCGTGCTAAGCTTGAGCGATGACGCGAGCAAACGACATCAACAAAGCCACGCCCTGTGACTATGCGGCCTGGATTCTGGCTGTCGCGGGCATCGTGTTCGTTCTCTATCTTCGGCTGCTGCCGGCGCTGATCGCCGGCCTGCTGGTCTATGAGCTGGTGCATGTGATCACCCCGCTCTTCGCGCGCCGCCTGTCGACGCGACGCGCCAAGGCCGTGGCCATCGCGCTGGTGGCCTTACTGGTGATCGGCACGGTCAGCGCGGCCGGCTTCGGCCTGATCGTCTTCATGCGCAGCGAAGGCGGCAGCCTGCCGGCGCTGCTCGCCAAGATGGCCGACGTTCTCGACGCCTCGCGCACGACGCTGCCGCAATGGCTGGCCGACTATCTGCCGAGCAGTAGCCAGGGCATCAGCGACACCGTGAGCCGCTGGCTGCGCGAACACGCCGTCCAACTGCAGTCGATCGGAACCAAAACCGGGCATTCGCTGGCGCACGTGCTGATCGGCATGATCATCGGCGCCATGGTGTCGCTGCGCGAAGCTTTCGCCGACGGCAGCAATGCGCCGCTCGCCCGCGCGCTCGCCGAACGCGTCTTCAGGATGGGCGAGGCCTTTCGCCGCGTCGTCTTCGCGCAGATTCGAATTTCCGCACTCAACACCGCGTTCACCACGATCTACCTGGCCATCGCGCTGCCGCTGCTCGACATCCATATGCCGCTGACCAAGACGATGATCGCCGCGACCTTCATCGCCGGCCTGCTGCCGGTGATCGGCAACCTGATCTCCAACTCGGTGATCGTCGTCATCAGCATGGCCGTCTCGCCGCAACTGGCGATATCGTCGCTGTGTTACCTGGTGTTCATCCACAAACTCGAATATCTGCTCAACGCGCGCATCGTCGGCACCCAGATCAACGCGCGCGCCTGGGAACTGCTGACCGCCATGCTGGTGATGGAAAGCGCCTTCGGTCTGCCCGGGCTGATCGCCGCCCCGATCTGTTACGCCTGGCTCAAGGACGAGCTTTCGGCGCGCGGACTGATCTGATGCAGATCTGGGTCGACGCCGACGCCTGCCCCAAGGTGATCAAGGAGATCCTCTTCCGCGCCGCGACGCGCAGCAAAATCCCGCTGACGCTCGTCGCCAACCAGACGCTGCATGTTCCGCCGTCGCCTTTCATCCGCAGCGTCCAGGTGCATGCCGGCTTCGACGTCGCCGACAACGAAATCGTCAAGCGGCTCGCCGCCGGCGACCTGGTGATCAGCAGCGACCTGCCGCTCGCCGCGCAGGTCATCGAAAAAGGCGGCCACGTTCTGAGCCACCGCGGCGAGTGGTATTCGGCGGCCAACATCGGGCCGCTGCTGACCATGCGCAACTTCATGGAGAGCCTGCGCGCCAGCGGCGTGCAGACCGGCGGCCCGCCACCGATGAGTCACAGCGAACGACAAGCCTTTGCCGCGCACCTCGATCGCTTTCTGGCCAGCCACTCGGCGCCCGGCCGGTAAAGCGCCTGTATGATTGCAGGTCCGCTGACAATGACGCCCGGCCTGGAGGCGCTCACGTACGGCCCCTATCCGTTAGTTGGCATAGATGCACTCCGCAGCACCAATAACTGATGACTCCTATCCCGATGACTATGCCGTCGTTCTTTCACGTTGATGTCTTTGCAACGCGTCCGCTAACCGGAAACGGATTGACCGTCTTCCTGAACACGGAGGGATGGTCCGTGCCGGTCATGCAACGCTTGACCCAAGAGATGAAACAGTTCGAGTCAATTTTCCTTTCGGAGATCACCACCACTAGCGCCCGTGCTCGTGTTTTTACAATGGAAGAGGAGCTTCCATTCGCAGGTCACCCAGTTCTTGGGGCCGCAACGGTACTTCACCGTAGCCAAACGCCAGAGGCCAACGCGAGCTCGTGGATTCTGAAACTCACCTCCGGGGAAGTAGCAGTCTGCACAACGAAGATGAGCGGATTCTATCTCTCCGAAATGAATCAAGGTGCGGCGATTTTTGGTGCTCCCATTGCCCCGACAGAGTTACAGCCAGTCTTGGCGCGGCTCGGTCTGCAGTCCAACGACCTCACCGCCGGGCTCTCCGCGCGGGTTATTTCGACAGGGCTGCCGTACCTCATTATTCCGGTTCGCCCTGAAGCTCTCGGGCGAGCGGCGATCAGCGGCACCGACCTTGAAGTACAGCTTGCCGCGCTTGGGGCGAAGTTCGTCCTTGTGCTTGATGTTGCGGGCCTCGAGGTTAGGACTTGGGACAATCTTGGCCGGGTAGAAGATGTCGCGACGGGTAGCGCCGCAGGCCCAGCTGCGGCATATCTCTTTGACCTCGGCCTCGCTGATCCGAATTTGCCCCTAGAGCTTGCACAAGGCCGTTTTGCCCATCGCCCAAGCAAGATCCGAGTCCGCCGCGACACCGTCGGAGGGCTTCTCGTAAGAGCGGAAGTCTGGCCCGTCGCTCACGGTTTTCTCGACCCGAATGCAATGCAGGTAGGCGGTTGAATGCCATCTCTCAAGTCACACCTTTTAAGTGATTGCCTTTAACTGAACGTCTCGGAGCGACTTTCGGGCGGTTTGCTGTCTCGCCCCAATTGCCCCGTTCCCTTCTCTCGCGCCGCCAACCCGCCGCAGGCCATGGCTTGGGGCTCACGTCAAACGGTCCTGAACGTCTGGCTTTTTCAAGCACGCCGCTTCCGCGTTGGGCCGCAAGCGCCATTTCGCCTTCGCTGACGCGCTTCCCGATGCAAAAGTCATTCCCTTTGGCGGTCGTCGGCCAGTTGCTGCCGCTCGGAGCGGTCGCCAAGCTGCCATACAGATGACTGCCACACTCAGGTTGCCGCCGCTCCCTCTGTAAGCAACTTCATTGTTCGGTCGACGTTTTCGGCTGCGGAATCCAGTACGCATCAACATCCGATGGGCGCGGCGACGACCGTACGATCAGAACCAGCGATTAGAACTGCATTGGTGCTTCCGAAGGCAACTCGCTCGGCGTTGAGGGGTTTGCATCCAAAGGTAACAGGTCCGATTTACTCTCCTCTCAGCCGATTTGAAATTCCGTTGCTCCCGGTCGATAAAGCAATAATCGACCGGGGATGGCGCTGTAAGAAAGGAGACTTTCCTCAATTTCCTGATCGGATTCGTAAGGCGGACCTGTTACCTTTAGAGGCTAAAATTGCACGACATCAACCAGCCAGTGGTGCCGAGTCGAGGCACCGCTTGCTCGAGTACCTCCGTGGCTATGCCACGGAGGTACTCGAGCGCCTTATTTCTTGCGACCTTTTTCCAGTTCCGTTTGCAATTGGGCCACGAGTTCTGGCCCAACGTTCTGGCTGAACTTGTCGATCACCGGTTTGATCTTGGCCCGGATCTTGGCGATTTCTTCCGGCGGCAGCACCGTGACGGTCATCGTCTTCTTGAGGGTAGCCAGCGACTCGTCGGACATCTTTCGCGCGTTTTCACGTTGCCACTTCGTCGCTTCGGCCGCCGTCGACAGCAGCAGCGCCTGTTCGTCCTTGGTCAGCGCGTCCCATTTCTTCTTGCTGGCGAGCAGCGACTGCGGGTTGTAGATGTGGTTGCTGACGGTCAGGTACTTCTGGACCTCATAGAACTTGCTGGTCTCGATTACCGAGAAGGGGTTCTCGTGCCCGTCGATGATCTTCTGTTCCATCGCCGTATACACCTCGGTGATCGGCATCGGCACGGCATTGGCGCCCAGCGTGTTGAAGGTCTCGATGTAAATCGGCGACTGGATCACGCGAATCTTGAGGCCGGCGATGTCGTCGGCCTTGGCGATCGGACGCTTGCTGTTGGTCAGGTTGCGGAAGCCGAGTTCCCAGTAGGCGAGGTTGACCAGGCCCTTGGCTGGCAGCTTGTCGGCGAGTTGCTTGCCGAAGGCGCCGTCGAGAATCGCGTCGGCCTCCTTGCCGTTTTCGAACATGAACGGGAAGTCGAAAATCGCGAATTCCTTGACCTGCGTTTGCAGGATTCCCGAGTTCATCGCGGTGAAATCAACGGTGCCGCCCTGCACCGCCGACAGCGCCTGGACGTCGCCGCCGAGAACGCCGTTGGCGAAGACTTTGATCTGCATCTTGCCGCCGCTTTTCTCCTTGACCAGTTCGGCCCATTTCTCGGCGCCCAGAACCCCCGGGTGTCCCGTCGCGCCGGCATGCGACATCCGGAACGTATGCTCGCCGACCTGAGCCTGCGCCGTCGCCCCAAGGATCAGCGCGCACAACGCCAGCGCTGCATGTCCGGAAAATTTCCTTATTTTCATCTTTGACTCCTCGCTAGATAAGCCTCGAAACGGAGAGGCCGTCCGTAAAAAAGTACCACTGCTCGAGATGCTTTCTGCCGCGGCTCATCCGTCTGCGCTCAAGCCTTGGCCTGAACCGCAGCGACGGCGGCTCTTAGCCCGAGCAGGTAGGTATCGGCACCGAAACCGCAGATCTGGCCGGTGGCAATTTCGGCGAAGACCGAGTGGTGGCGGAATTCCTCGCGCGCGTGGATGTTCGACATATGCACTTCGACGACCGGCCCGGTGATGATCGCCAGTGCGTCGCGCAGGCCGTAGCTGTAGTGGGTCCAGGCGCCGGCATTGATGACCACGGCGTCAACGTTATCGAAGAAGCCCTGGTGTATCCGGTCGCACATCGCGCCTTCGCAGTTGGTCTGAAAACTCTCGACCTCGACGCCAAGTTCCTTGGCGAGCTTCTGCAGACTGGCGTCGATCTCGGCCAGCGTGATCGTTCCGTACTGCGCCGGGTCGCGTTTGCCGAACATATTGTGGTTGATGCCGTGGAGCATGAGGATTTTCATGATGGTCCTTTCGATGGGTGAACAAATAGTGAGGTGGATGGTGGCCCGGCTCTCAGACCAGCGGCACGGTCAGCGTCGTGATGACGGTGCGGGTGTCGGGCCGTACGCCGCGCCACCACGCGAAGGCCTCGGCGGCCTGTTCGACCAGCATGCCGACGCCGTCGGCCAAACGGCGCACGCCGGTGCCCTGGGCGAGCCGCAGGAAGGGCGTCAGGCCCTTGCCATAGACCAGCTCGTAAGCCAGCCCATCGGGCGACAAAACATCGGTGTGCACCGGCGGCAGTTCGCCGCGCAGACTCGCCGAGGTGGCGTTGATGACGACATCGAAGGTTTCAGGCGAAGCGCTCAGCTCGGGATAAGACGCGGCCGCCAGCTCACCGAAGTTGGAAAATTGCGCGACCAACGCATGAGCCTTGCTCTCGGTGCGATTGACGATCAGCAGCTTGGCCGGCTGCTGCGCGAGGATAGGCAGCAGCGCGCCACGCGCCGCGCCGCCGGCGCCGAGCAGCAGCACTCGCTTGCCCTGCATAGGAAAACCGAGGTTGTGCACGATGTCGCGAGTGAGCCCGATGCCGTCGAAGTTCTGCGCGAAGACCTGGTCGCCCTCGAACTTCAGCGCATTGACCGCACCGGCGAGCTGCGCCTGCTCGGTGAGGTCGGTGGCGTAGGCGAAGGCGTCGAGCTTGAACGGGGCGGTGACGTTCAAGCCGCAACCACCCGCCGCGCGGAACGAATCGACGGTTTGGCAAAAGCCGTCGAGCGGTCCTTCGATGACGCCGTAGGCGATGTCCTGACCGGTCTGCCTAGCGAAGGTCGAATGGATTAGCGGCGACTTGGTGTGTCCGATCGGATTGCCGATCACGGCGTACTTGTCGGTCATGATTCGCTTCCTACGCGTCCGAACCGAGACTAGCCACGGCCGCTTCGGCATAGAGCACGCCATCGCTGACCATGGCGTCGATCTGCTCGGCTGTATACCCGAGCGCGCCGGCGATCTGCCGGTTGTGCTGGCCGAGCAGCGGCGCTGGCTCGGTCTGCGTCGTGTCGTAGCCGGAGAAGTGGTACGGCAGGTTGCCCAGACTGATTTTTCCGAGCACCGGGTGCTGTTGTTCGACGACCATGCCGCGCGCCTTGATTTGCGGGTCGGCGAGCACCTCGTCGATGCGCTGGACCTTGGCCGACGGCACGTCGATGGCGTCGAGCGCGGCCAGCGCCTCGGCCACCGTGCGGCCGGCGACCCAGGCGCGAACCAGCGGCAGGATTTCGAGGCGGTTTGCGTTGCGCCCGGCCGCCGAGTGGAAGCGCGTGTCGGCCGCCAGCGCCTGCCCGCCGATCAGCAGCGCGAGGCGTTTCCAGGCGTCGTCGACCTGAGCGGCGATCACCAGATGGCCGTCGGACGCGGTGAACGATCCGTAGAGCGTCGAGTTGGGCAGGTCGTTGCCGGACGGCTGCGGAACTTCCTTGCCGCCGGAAAGCGTGTAGCACTGGATCGCGTATTCGTGCATCGAGACCAGACAGTCGTAGAGCGCCATGTCGATGTGCTGGCCGCGTCCCGACTTGACGCGGCCGAGCAGCGCCGCGCAGATCGCCGCGACGCTGTTGGCGCCGGTATACATGTCGCCGAGCGCGATGCGCAGCAGCGGCGGCGTCTCGCCGGGCGAGCCAACCATGGCCATGATGCCGCTCTTGGCTTCGGCGATCAGGCCGAATCCGGCGCGGTGCGAATCCGGACCGCTGTGGCCGTACGCCGAAATCGAACAATAGACCAGACCGGGGTTGATTTTCGACAGTTCCTCGTAGCCCAGGCCGAGCTTGCCCAGTGCTCCCGGGCGGTAGTTCTCGACGAAGACGTCGGCACCTTCGACGAGCTGGTGCAGCATCTTGAGGCCGCGCGGATCCTTGAGGTTGATGCACAGGCCCTGCTTGCCCATGTTCTGCTGCAGATAGTAGCCGCTTTGCCCGTCGATGAAATAGGCGTGCGCGCGACCGGCGTCGCCGGCCGTCGGGCGTTCGACCTTGATCACCTCGGCGCCAAGCGCCGCGAGATTGCGCGAAACAAAGGGACCGGCCAGGAAGTGGCTGTAGTCGATGACGCGGATTCCGGCGAGCGGCAGTGCTTGAGTGGTCATGGAGGGTTCGCTTTCAGACAGTGGTTTTCGGGCGGCAGGGGACCATCACGCGGTGCTGGCCCTTTTGCACGACTTCGCCGCGCTGGTTGATCAATTCGACGGGAACGATGACTATGCCCCAGCCCGGACGGCTCTTGGACTCGCGCGCGCTCTCGACGTAGAACTCGATGTGGCAGATGTCGCCGATCTTGATCGGTGCCACGAAGCTCCACTCCCAGCCCAGCGACATCCCCGGCTGGAAGCAATAATCGCTTTGCGTCTTGAGGCCGTCGGCGACCGACAGGCCGAACAGCCCGTGCGCGACGCGCGTGCCGAACGGGGTTTTTCTGGCGTATTCCTCGTCGATGTGCACCGGGGTAAAGTCACCGGTCAGTTCGGCGTAGGCGTTGATTCGCGCCTCGGTGAAGGTGTAGGTCGGGCTGATGCCCTTGTCGCCGACCTTGATTTCGTCGAAATACAGTTCCGTGGCCATGCTTTTGGCTCCAATGAATGATTGAGGGTTCAGGCGCGCGACTTGGCCGCCAAGGCTTCTGCGACGCCGTTGCCATGGGCCTGAATCAGCTCCAGTTGCAGACCGTCGGGCAAGGCCAGCCAGTTGCGGCCCTGCGGCAATTCGCTGACGCCCCACTTCGCGGCTTCGGTCAGCGCTTCGTCGAGGTCTTCGGTCATGATCCCGAGGTGCGCAAGGCGGCCTTCGGGGCCGGCGAAGTTCGGGTCGGACATCAGCTGCATGCCGCCGATCGTCCAGAACTGATACGGATTCTGGCCGGCGGGCGTTTCCTCGCGCATCGTCATTCCCAGCACGTCCTTGAAAAAACGGATGTGCCAGTCGATGTCTTTGACGCGCACCGCGACGTGTTCGACGTACGATTTTTTTGCGTAGGCCATGATCGTTATTCCTTATTTCCCGGCGTAGTCCGCCAGCCAGCGCTCGATGCCCTTGGTGCAGGCCAGCAGCGTCTGATTGACCGGCGTCGGGATGGCCGACCGCGCGCCCCAGCGAACGACCGAGCCGTTGATGAAGTCGACCTCGGTCGGCTCGCCTTTCTCGAGGCTTTGCAGCATCGACGTCTTGAATTCGGCGGGCAGTCCCTCGGCGGCGAGCCGCCAGAAATATTTGGGATCTTCAGACGTAAGCGTGATGTGGTTGGCGCGGGCCACGGCGATGCCTTCGGCAACCGCCGCCAGCGCGCAAGCCTCGATTTCCGGAACGCTGTAGAGCCCGCCGTAAGGCAGTTTGGTGATTGCGCACAGGGCACCGGTCGCGACATTGACCAGCAATTTGTCCCACATGGTGCCGTAAATGTTGGTGCTGGCGGTTGCCAGCAGACCGGCACGGTTGAATTCGTCGACAACCGCCTGGAGTCGAGGAGTCAGTTGGCCGTCGAGTTCGCCGATGTAGGTTTGCTTGCCCTTCGACCCCGAGATGATGTGACCGGGTTCGAGGAAGACGCCGCCGACGTAGGTCTTGGCGGCCAGCACGCGCTCGCGGCCGACGACCTCGGCGAGGATTTCCTCGTGGCCCAGGCCGTTCTGGATCGACATCACCATCGTCTTCTCGCCGATCAGCGGGCCGGCCGACTCGATCGCCGCCCGCGTATGGAAGGACTTGACCAGCACGATGATCAGATCGACTGGACCGATTTCCCGACAGTCGTCATAGGCCTTAACCTTGACGACTTTTTCTTCGTCGCCGACGCGCATGCGCAGACCGGATTCATTGATCGCATCGACATGTGCCTGATAGCGATCGACCAGAGAGACGTCCGATCCGCCGGCGGCGAGCACGCCGCCGATTGAACAACCCAGCGCGCCGGCGCCGAGAAAGCATATTTTCATGGGAAACTCCGTGCCGTCGTTTTGGCGTCGTTGAAATCTTGGGCCAACTTTAGCCAGAGCCTGATATCCTGTATATGCAATAAGGACAATATTAGCCATTGCGGAACGCAATCATGAAGAGAGAAGAGAACCACGCGCCGCTGCTCGAGGCCAGTCTGCTGCAGCTCTTCGATCTGCTCTACAGCACGCGCAGCGTCACGCGCGCCGCCGAGCAGCTCGGCCTCGCGCAGCCGACGGTCAGCATCTGGCTGAGTAAGCTGCGCCAGCAACTGGGCGACCCGCTGTTCGTGCGCACGCCGTCGGGAATGCAGCCGACGCCGGTCGCCGACGCGATGATTGCGACGGCGCGCGAAGCGCTCGAATCACTGCGTCATCTCTCCAACTGGGATTCGAAGTTCGACCCGGCGAGCTCAGAGCGCCGCTTCCACATCTGCATGACCGACGCGAGTCACGTCACCCTGCTGCCGCAGTTACTCGCCCATGTGCGGTCGATCGCACCGGGGATACGCCTCGGCGCGACACGCATCGATGCGCAGACCGGGCACGCGCTCGAATCGGGCGAAGCCGACCTGGCGCTCGGCCTGATTCCGGAACTCGGCGCGGGCTTCTACCAGCAGAGTTTGTTTACCCAGGACTGGGTGTGCCTGGCCAACGCGCGCCACCCGCGTATCGGCGATCAGCTGTCGCTCGCCGACTATCAGCGCGAGGAGCACATCGGCATCGTCTCGGGCACCGGCCATCGACTGCTCGATGCCGCGCTCGACCGCCAGCACATCGACCGCCGGGTGGTGCTCGAATTGCCGGGTTTTCTGGGCCTGGCGGCGATCGTCTCAAGCACCGACCTGATCATCACCCTGCCGCGCCAGATCGGCGAGACGCTGGCGCGCATCGGCGATTTGCGGGTCTTTCCCAGCCCCTTCGCCATCTCGTCGTTTACCGTCAAACAGCACTGGCATACCCGCTATCATCGCGACGCGGGAAACGGCTGGTTGCGCGGCGTGTGCGCCGCACTGTTCCTGAAAAAATGAGGCCGGAGCTAACGCTCTGCTGCACTCAAGACGGCGATCGCGAACAAGGATGACACAGCGGATCTTGAAAGTGACGTCGCACGTGAACTGCACGACGATGTCGAAGCCATCGAGCGACCAGCCGCTCGCCACATTGCAGAAATTCTATCGGCCGCGCCCCGAAACCTTGACCGACTCCGTATTGCGCGGTCTTCGAACCGCCAGAAGTCCGTGTAGCACTTGCCTCTGGCATCGTCCCTGATCGGCTGGCGAAGACGAACATTCGACGTACGTTTTGCCGGAAGCAAGGGTAGCTCAATTCCGCAAGCTGCCGTTGATACCGAACAGGACTGAATGACTTCTGTAGGTCGAACCAAGCCACTCACCGTCTACGAGATCGCCTTTTCTGCGTGCTCTCCGTGCTTGCGAACCGAGGTCTTCAGGCTTGTTTTTCACGCATAGGCAGGCGCGAAACCACCATCGGCCCCGGCGACTGGCCCGCGCTCGCCCCAATACGGCGAGAGCTGGCGCAGCTGCGCGATGATCGGCGGAACGGCGGCGATGACCCGGTCGATCTGCGCTTCGCTGGTGTAACGCGACAGCGAAAAGCGGATCGTTCCGTGCGCCGCGGTATAGGGAATCCCCATCGCGCGCATCACGTGCGATGGCTCGAGCGAACCCGAAGTGCAGGCCGAACCGCTCGATGCGGCAATACCCTGCTTGTTGAGCAGCAGCAGGATCGCCTCGCCCTCGACGTACTCGAAGGCGATGTTGGCGGTATTGGGCAGGCGGTTGCCCGGATCGCCGGTCACGAACGAACACGGCACCTGCGGCAGGATTCCCGCTTCGAGCCGATCGCGCAGGCGTTTGACCTCGCGGTTCTCAAAAGCCAGGTGCTCGACGGCCAGTTGCGCGGCGACGCCGAGTCCGACGATAGCCGCGCTGTTCTCGGTTCCGGCGCGCCGGCCGCGTTCCTGATGTCCGCCGCGCAGCAGCGGGCGAAAGCGCGTATTGCGCCGCACGTAGAGCACGCCGACGCCCTTGGGCGCATGCAGCTTGTGCCCGGAGAGCGAGAGCATGTCGATCTGCGTCTGCTTGAGGTCGATCGCCACCTTGCCGACCGCCTGCACGGCGTCGCTGTGGAACATCGCGCCGACGCCGTGCGCCATCTCGGCCATCGTCTCGACCGGAAACAGCGTTCCGGTTTCGTTGTTGGCCCACATCACCGAGACGATCGCCGTGCGTGGCGAAAGCAGCGACTTGTACTCGTCGAGGTCGATCCGGCCTTTCTTGTCGACGCCGAGGCGATGCACGACCACGCCGTCCTTTTCCAGAGAGTCGCACAGCGTCAGGATCGCCGGATGCTCGACGACCGTGGTGATGATCTGATTGCGCTCGGGCTGCGCCTTGAGCGCCGAGAGGATGGCGGTCGAGTCCGATTCGGTGCCGCACGAGGTAAACACGATCTCCGAATCGTGTTCGGCGCCGAGCAGCGCCTGTACGCGCTGGCGAGCATCCTTGATCGCCAGCCCGACCTGGTTGCCGAAACTGTGCATCGACGAGGGATTGCCAAACTGCTCGGTAAAGAAAGGCAGCATGGCGGCGACCACTTCGGGATCGCAGGCGGTCGTCGCGTTGTTGTCGAGGTAGATGGGGTCCATGGTGTCAGTGGTCTGCTTCGTAAGTGAAGTAACAGGATGAAAACGATGGATTTCGCTCTGTGGCTAGGCGCGAACCGCAGCCATAGCCGTAGCTATGGCGAGGATGAGCAACAACGCCACGGAGCGAAAGGCGCGTTTTCATGTTGCGGGAATTGCGAAGCAGACCACTAGCTCGCCAAGGCCGGCCGGCCGAGCATTGCGGCGGGCAGCAACTGGACGAATTCGCCCAGCGCATCGATCAGTTGCGCCTGGATTCCGGAGAGCGTCGCCTGCTCCATCATGCAGCCCTGGCAGGCGCCCTTGAGATTGACATAGACGTTTTTCCCATCGACTTCGACGATTTCGATGTCGCCGTGGTCGCGCTGCAGCATCGGCCTGATCGATTCGACGACTTCCTCGATCCGACGCATGCGCTGGAAGTTGGTGAGCCTCGGTTTTGCTGGCGGAACGGCGGCGGCAGGCGGCTGTACGGCGACCGCCGGCGCGGTGCAGCGCTCCTGCGCGACCTTGGCGAGGATTTCCTCGACGCCTTCGTGACAGCTCGAACAGCCGCCGCCGGCCTTGGTGTAGTGGGTCACCTGCTCGACCGTCGACAGCTTGTTGTCGCGAATCACCTTCTCGATCAGCACCGCATCGACCGCGAAGCACTTGCAGACCATCGCCCCTTCGCTATGGTCGTCGTTCCAGACCTCGCCGCGAAAATTGGCGACGGCGGCGTGCAGCGCTTCGCGCCCCATCACCGAGCAATGCATCTTCTCGGGCGGCAGGCCGTCGAGGTAGTCGGCGATTTCCTGGTTGCTGACCTTAAGCGCTTCGTCGAGCGTTTTGCCCTTGACGATCTCGGTCAATGCCGACGACGAGGCGATCGCCGATCCGCAACCGAAGGTCTGAAAGTGGGCATCGACGATCAGCTCGCTCTGCGGATCGACCTTGAGCATCAGCCGCAAGGCGTCGCCGCACTTGATCGAGCCGACGTCGCCGACGGCATTGGCATCGACCAGCGGACCGGCGTTACGCGGATGGTAGAAGTGTTCGCGAACTTTTTCAGAGTAATCCCACATGACGATGCTCCTTTGAATACAGTTGAACCACAACGTGCACAACGAACATGAAGCGAGACCAATCCCGGCGGGTTGAAGCGAAGAAAACGATGGTCAACGTGATTGCTTTCGGTTTCGTTGTGACCGCCGTGTTCGTTGTGGTTAATTTGCGCTCATGTCAGGCGTTGAGCGGCGGCTGGGCGGCGTAGCTGTAACAGCCTTTCGGGCAGACGCGGCCGCAGGCGCCGCAGCCGATGCAGTCGGCGGAATTGGCCAGCGTCATCACCGACGCGGTATCGTCCTCGTCGTAATCCTCGTCGTCGTCGATTTCCATCTCCTCGCCACGAACGATGAGGTCGAGCACGTCGCGCGGACAGACCTTGAAGCAGCGGCCGCAGCCGATGCATTTCTTGGGGTCGAGCGCGGTCACGAATTCCGGCGTCCAGGGGGTGCCGCCAAGGGTCAGGCCAGTGATGTTTTCCATTTCATTTCCTCAGTCAAAGTGTTCGGCGGCCAGCCGCGCGTTGGCGTCTGCCCAGGATTTACAGGCGTCGTAGGTCGCTTGCGCGATGCCGGGAATCTCCTCATAAGCTGCCGGCAAACGTTCCTCGACCAGATCGTGCATTTTTGCAGCCCACTCGCCGGCGATGCGCTTGAGCTTTTTCACCTCTTTGTCCAGCGCTTTGAGGTCGTCGCCATCCATACGCTAAAGTCCGGCCACGTCGGGAAACTGGCCGATGATTTCGATCGCCACCGAGAGGTACTTGTCGGCCTCGTCCTTCATCTTCGACAGGCTGGCAAAGCCGAAGCGATGGACGTCGCGCAGCGTCCGGTCGAGCACCACCAGCTTGCCGACGGTAATCAGCACCCGGCCGAAGCCTTCATGGCTCAGGTGGATCAACGACACCGCCAGCAATCCGCATTCCTTCTCGATCAACACGGCGATGGCGTTGTAGAAGGCCTTGAGGTAAGCGACCGTGATCTCGTCGGGATCGCCGATCAACGGAATCTCGGCCTTGCGTTCGCGGGTCAGAATCAGCGGCGCAAGCAGGCGCTCGGCGGGCTGGCCGTCGTATTGGCCATAGCTGTCGAGCGCGCGAATCTGGCGCAGCATTTCCTTGACGAAATCGGTCTTGAGGATGGGATCGCCGGCGAAGACAGGCACTGAAATGACGCTCATGGAAGTTCTCCGGGAAGTGAAGCAGGTCGAAAAGCGGACGGTGATCCGGGATGACAGTCCGGGGAAGCGAATCCCCGGCCGACCACACCGGTGGAAATCAGGCGCACCAGCAACAGCCCGGCGAACAAACCGAGCGCTGCGCCGAGCACGGCGGCAAGGTCGCCGGCATAACAACTGGCCGCGCCGAGCGCGCCGAGCAGCAGGCAGAGCGGCGGCAGCAGGTAACCGGTGAGCGCCGCCAGCGCCACCGACGACGATGGCGTCGAAATCGTCACCGCATCGCCCAGCCGGGTGTGCTCGGGCAAAGCCATCTTGATCAGCTTCGGCGCGGCGCTGCCCGACGCGCAGTGGCCACGGCTGGCGCAGCCGCCGCAGCCCGGCTCAGGCTCCAGAGTGATTTGCGCCAGGCCGTCAGCGAAACCGACGACCGTTCCCTGGCGTTCGACGATGTCGTTCATTCGTGCCACCCCTCTTCGGCCATCCGGTCGAAGCGGCTGGCCGGCGCTTCGCGCTTGACGCGCTGGTCGACCCAGGCCACGCCGCCGACGCAGATCGCTCGGCGCAATTCAAGCAACAGCGCGTCGATGGCGCAGGCGCTTTCCAGGCGCACCGGCTGGACGCCGCTGGCCAACAACTGGCGTACTGCCGAGCCGCCGACCGCCAGGCAATAGACGGCGGCGCAATCGGCCAATGTCGAAATCCGCTCGGCCAACTTGTTTTCGTTTCCATCCATCGACTCGGCCGGATACTCGGCCACCTCGACCAGGCGCGACCGCTCACCGTCGACGGCGTAGATCGCGAAGCCGGCGCTGGCACCGAAGTGCTGATTGACCGAGACGCGATCGGAGGTGGCGAAAGCGACCTTGAACATCGCCGGCACCCGGTCAGTGGCGGACCAGGCCAGCGCAAGCTGGCGCCGGATCGGTGCGATAGATCGATCGATAGGCAGGGATTTCATGGTGCTGTCCCAGAAGAAGATTGGAAATATCGAACAAGGCCTGGCGCGCGTTGCGGTAGCCCGCCCAGCCGCGCGCGTAACCGCCGACCCAGTCGTATTGCGGGAAACCGGCGCGCAGCAGCGGAATTCCGAGGCGCTGCGCGGCTTGCAGGCCATGCGAGCTGCTCACCAGCAGTTGTGCGCCCGCCGCCGCTGCGGCGTGTTCGAGGTCTTCGAGGTCGCCGATGTGCACGCTCTGGCAGGCGATGTCGGCCAGCGCATCGGACCGCGCGGGAGAGACGGCGGCGACAATCTCGGCGCCGAGCCCGGCGAAGAACGCTGCAAAACCGAGCAGCAGATCGGGATCGAGCGCCAGTCCGATGCGCGCAAAACCGAGCATGAAATGGCTATCGACCATCGCGTCCTGCAACTGCGCGCGCTGACGTTCGATCCTGGCGGGAACCGCCTGGCCGGAGATCTCGGCGAGCGTCTGGGTGAACGCATCGCTGGCCGCGAGCCCCATCAGGTGATCGAAACGGTAGTCGGGAACGCCGCTGCGCGACTTCATCAAATCGGCGACGCGCGACAGCGAGCGGCCGATCACCAGCGTCGCGACCGATTCGCCCATCGTCTCGATCTCGCTGCGCGGCGTTCCGCCCAGCGTCAGCGGCGTGTACTCGCCCTCGGCCAGATGACCGTCGAGCGAATCACCGATATCGGGCAGCACCACCGGGCGCAGACCGAAGCACGCTATCCATTCCTTGATCGATTCGATGTCGCCGGGGCTCAGCATCGACGAGGCCAGCACATTGACCTGCTTGTGGCGCCGGCCGGAATGACGCGTCTCGGGAACCAGCACGTCGACAATCGCTTCGAGCGCCAGCGCGAAACCCGACTCCAGGCAGCCGCCATAGTCCGGCGTATTGACCGCAACGACCGCGACATCGGCAAACTGCGGGTAGCGGCTGCGGAACTCGCGAACCAGGCGCTTGATGTCGGCGCCCTGCGCTTCCGAGAGGCTGGTCGTCGGCAGGCCGATGACCTCCGGCGCGCTCTTTTCACAGATCGTCCTGAGGCCTTCGATGACGTTCTCGTCGGCGTTCATCACCGTCGAAATCTGATCCATCGCCGTCGTCTGCAAGGCGATCGGCTCGCGAAAATGGCGAACGAAGAACACCTTGCCGAAGGCCGTGCAGCCTTGCGATCCATGCAGCATCGGGATGGCGTCGCGCAGGCCGAGGAAAGCGAGCGCCGCGCCGACCGGCTGGCTGGCCTTGAGCGGATTGACCGCCAGCGCTTTCGAACGTTTGATGATTTCGGCCACGATGTTTTCTCCTGTCTGGTCAGAAAGTCAGCGGCAGACCGACCGCCTTGCTTGGCGCCCACGGTGCCGGATCGCGCACCGCCGCCCAGACCGGGCTGTCGATGGTCAGCGCCAGCTGGCGAGCGAGCTCGATCATTCCCGTGTACCCGGCGTAGCCGAACTCGCGCTCCTGATTGATGTCGAGGAAGGGAATTCGCGCCTTGAGCGCGGTGTAGAGATTGCGGCCGCCGGCGATCAGGATGTCGGCGCCGTAGTCGTGGTAGGCGGAGAGCAGGACTTTCGGACTGCCGTCGTCGATCATCCTGGCGTCCTCGCCCATCAGTTCGCGGATGCGCGCCTTGTCTTCGCCGGTCGATTTCTTGGTGCCGGTGGCGACCACCTCCATTCCCAGGTCCTGCAAGGCCGAAACCACCGACCAGGACTTGACGCCACCGGTGTAGAGCAGTGCGCGCTTGCCCTTGAGGCGAGCGCGCCAGGGGTCAAGCTCGGCGTTGATCTTCGCTTCCTCGCGCGCGATCAGCGCTTCGGTACGCGCCGCAAGATCGTCGTCGCCGATCAGCCGCGCGAAATCGCGCAGCGCTTGCGAGGTATCGGCAATGCCGTAGAAGCTGCCTTCGAAGAAAGGAACTCCCCAGCGCTCGTGGACCTTGCGCGCGACGTTGAGCAGAGCCTTGGCGCAGACCACCATGCTCGCTTGCGCGCGGTGCATGGTCTGGATCTCGGAAAAGCGCGAATCGCCCGACAGCGAGGCGATGATGCGCAGCCCCAGTTCGTCGAAGAGCGGCGCGACGTGCCAGAATTCGCCGGCGATGTTGTATTCGCCGATCAGGCTCACGTCGTGCACGCGGATTCCGGGACGCTGCGCTGACGCGGGAACCGCATCGGGCTCGCGCGTGCCGATCACATGGCGGCTCATCGCCTCGCCGGCGATGCGGTTGCCGAGGTTCTTGCTGCCGTAGAAACCGGCGCAATCGACCGGCACCACCGGAACGCCCCAGCGCTCGGCGGCGGCCTTGCAGACGGCATCCAGATCGTCGCCGACCATCGCCGAAATGCAGGTCGAATAGACGAAGACGGCGGCCGGCGAATAGCGGTCGATGGCCTGCTTGATCGAATGAAACAGGCGTTTTTCGCCGCGCCCCATGATCACGTCCTGCTCGGTGAGATCGGTGGTCATGCCGATGCGGTAAAGCGCCGGGCCGGTCGTTCGCGTTCCGCGGTTGTCCCACGAGCTGCCGGCGCAGGCGATCGAACCATGGACGATGTGCGCGACGTCGGCAATCGGCAGCAGCGCGATCTGCGCGCCGTCGAACGAACAGCCGCCGGCCGTGGCACCCGGCTTGGGCCGGACGCAGCCGGATTTCTCCTTGGCGTTGTGGGCGCAGGCCGGTTCGTTGAGCAGAACGGCGATCTCGCTGGTTTTCATGGCAGTGATCCTTTCGCTGGAGACAACGCAAGCGCCGTGCCCAGTCGAAACAAAACGGCAAGCAGATGTTTTTAAAAAGATTTATTTTTCTCAACGATTGTGGCGATCGCGACAGCGCAGCTGACAGCCGGGCGCCGATTGTCTGAAACGCGACACTCGCAGAAAGCCCGAACCTGCCCAAAACGGGGAATCGGGCGCATCGACCGGCATGGAAGGAGTCTTGCTTATGGATCGCCAGGCAACGACCGGAGAACGCCATGAACACTCGCCCAACCGACTCTTCGAACATACCGCTGGCCCGCGCTCGCCGGCCCGGCGACCCGGCGACGCTCGCCTTCGCCGGCGTCATCGACCAATCGCTGCGCGCCAGCCGGCAACCGCTGATCCGCGGCTTGAGCGAGCGCTGTTTCCAGAAACTGCTCGATGAATTCTTCTGCGGCCTGTCGTTCGCCAACGGCGAGCGTTGCGCGGCGCCTGCGGAGTTCGACGAATTTGATGAAATCGTCGAGCTGCTGCTCGAGCACCGCGCGTCGAACGCCGAACAGCAGACTTGGCTCGCCTACGCCATCGCCTCGGCGAGCCTGGGCGAAAACCACCTCTGGCAGGACCTCGGCCTGCCCAACCGCGCCGTGCTGTCTAGCCTGATGCAGACGCATTTCCCGAGCCTGGCGGCGAAGAATGTCGGCGACATGAAGTGGAAGAAATTCTTCTATCGCCAATTGTGCCAACGCGCCGGCGTGCCGATCTGCAAGTCGCCGCACTGCGCCGATTGCTGCGATTACCGGGTCTGCTTCGGACCCGAAACGGCATGAGCGTCGCGTCGCCGTTCCGGCCGGCCGGGAAAATCACCGTCGATTTCGCCAGCGCCGCCGATCTCGAAGCGCTGGCCGACCTGCTGGCCGAGCTGTTTACGCTCGAATGCGATTTTTCGCCCGAACGCGACAAGCAGCTGCGCGGCTTGCGCCTGATTCTCGACAATCCGCAGCTTGGCCGACTCTTCGTCCTGCGCGCGGGCGATCAAGTCGCCGGAATGGCCAACGCGCTGCTCACCATCAGCACCGCCGAAGGCTGCCCGGTGCTGCTGCTCGAAGACGTGATCGTCAAGGCGCGATGGCGCGGCCGCCAGCTCGGTCGCCAGCTGGTCGAACATGTTTTCGACTGGGCGCGGGCGGCCGGAATAACGCGCGTCACGCTGCTCGCCGACCAAGGCAATGCGCCGGCGCTGGCGTTCTACGAGCGCCTCGGTTTCTGCCGTTCGAACATGCGGGTATTGCGCCAGAATCTGCGCCGCGATTGAGCGCGCCGGCGCCGCACTGGCGTGGCCGATGACGCCGGAGGTTACAATCGCGTCTTCTCCGGAAACGAAGCGCCATGACCCGACCCCCTTCTGTCGAATCCGTCGCCGAGCCGCTCCAGCGAGTGGTCAAGATCAGGCGCGACTACAACACCTGGGTCGCCAACGAGACGCTCGAGGACTACGCGCTGCGCTTCACGCCGCACAGCTTCCGCAAATGGTCGGAAATTCGCGTCGCCAATACCGCCTTCGGCGCCGCGTCGTTTCTGGTGCTCGAAGCGGTCGGCGCGACCATGCTGGTGGGCAGCGGCTTCATCAACGCTTTCTGGGCGATCCTGGCGACTGGGCTGATCATCTTTCTGATCGGCCTGCCGATCAGCCACGCCGCAGCGCGCTACGGCCTCGACATGGACCTGCTGACGCGCGGCGCGGGCTTCGGCTACATCGGATCGACGATCACCTCGCTGATCTATGCGTCGTTCACCTTCATCTTCTTCGCGCTCGAAGCGGCGATCATGGCCTACGCGCTCGAACTGGCGTTCCATATCCCGCCGCGCTGGGGCTACCTGATCTGCGCGCTGGCGGTGATCCCGCTGGTCACCCACGGCGTCACCGTGATCAGCCGGCTGCAGGCATGGACGCAACCGCTGTGGCTGGCCTTGCTGGTACTGCCCTACGCCTTCCTGCTGGTGCAGCAGCCCGAGGTACTCAGCGGTCTGTTGCGCTACCCGGGCGAACAGGGGCAAGGCGGCGAGTTCTCGATGCCGCTGTTCGGCGCCGCGCTCACCGTCGGCATCGCGCTGGTGACGCAGATGGGCGAGCAGGCCGACTACCTGCGCTTCATGCCCGAGCGAACGGCAAAAAGCGCTCGCCGCTGGTGGCTGGCGGTGGTGCTCGGCGGCCCCGGCTGGGTCGTCCCCGGCGTCGCCAAGATGCTCGGCGGCGCGCTGCTCGCCTATCTCGCGCTGCGCAATTCGGTCCCCGCAGCCAAAGCCGTCGACCCCAACCAGATGTACCTGATCGGCTTCTCTCACGTCTTTTCCAACTCGGCGCTGGCGATCGCCGCGACGGTCCTGTTCGTCGTCATCTCACAGCTCAAGATCAACGTCACCAACGCTTATGCCGGCTCGCTGGCCTGGTCGAATTTCTTTGCGCGCCTGACGCACAGCCATCCCGGACGCGTCGTCTGGGTCGTCTTCAACACGCTGATCGCGCTCTTGCTGATGGAACTCGACGTCTTCCAGGTGCTCGGCCAGATCCTCGGTCTCTATTCGAATATCGCCATCTCGTGGATGGCCGCGGTGGTTGCCGACCTCACGATCAACAAGCCGCTGGGGCTGTCGCCACCGCACATCGAGTTCAAGCGCAGCCATCTCTACGACATCAACCCGGTCGGCGTCGGCGCCATGAGCATCGCCTCGCTGCTGTCGATCGCCGCTTTCGCCGGCTTGCTCGGCGCAGCGCTGCAGCCCTACGCGTCGTTCATCGCGCTGCTCGCCGCCTTCGTCAGCGCGCCGCTGATCGCCTGGGCGACCGGCGGCCGCTATTACCTGGTCAAACGTGGCAGCGCGCCAGCGACCGGGATGCAGCGTTGCTGCATCTGCGAACGCGACTACGAAAGCGACGACACCGCGCACTGCCCGGCTTACGGCGGTACCATCTGCTCGCTGTGCTGCTCGCTCGACGCGCGCTGCGACGACCTGTGCAAGCCCGGCGCCAATCTCGCCGCGCAATGGAAGAGCGCGCTGCACCGCATTCTTCCCGCAGCGCTCGTCCCTTACCTCGAAACCGGGCTGGCGCATTACCTGCTGTTGATGGCCGGAATCATCCCGCTGCTCGCCGGACTGCTCGGCCTGCTCTATACGCATGAAGTGCTGACGCTCGGCGCGGCGCAAGCCGAGTTGATTGCGCATCTGCAACAGACCTTCATCAAAGCCTTTTCGGGCTTGCTGCTGCTCTCCGGCATCGCCGCCTGGTGGATGGTGCTGACGCACCAGAGCCGGCGGGTGGCGCAGGAAGAGTCGAACCGCCAGACGCGCTTGCTGATGCAGGAAATCGACTCGCACCAGCGCACCGACGAGCAGCTGCAAAAGGCCAAACAGGCCGCCGACCAGGCCAACCTCGCCAAGAGCCGTTACATCACGGCGATCAGCCACGAGTTGCGCACACCGCTCAACAGCATCCTCGGCTACGCGCAGATCCTCGACGGCGACGAGGCGATCCCGCCCAACCGCCGGCAGGCGGTGGGCGTCATCCGCAAGAGCGGCGACCACCTGTTGTCGGTGATCGAGGGAACGCTCGACATCGCGAGAATCGAAGGCGGCAAGCTCACGCTCGACGTCAAGCCGCTCGATTTTCCCGATTTTCTGCAGCAGATCGTCGGCATGTTCGAGTTGCAGGCGCGCAACAAGGGACTGGGTTTTTCCTACCAGGCGAGCGACGAACTGCCGGCGGTGGTGCGCGTCGACGAGCGAAGGCTGCGCCAGATCCTGATCAACGTGCTCGGCAACGCCGTCAAGTTCACGCTGCGCGGCGAAGTCAGCCTGCGCGTCGAAAGCCGCCTGGGAATGATCACCTTCGAAATTCGCGACAGCGGCCCCGGCATCCCGCCCGAAGAGCTCGAACGAATCTTCGAGCCCTTCGTTCGCGGCAGCAGCGCGCAGGCCGGCGGCAGCGGCGTCGGCCTGACCATCGCGCGCATGCTCACCGACCTGATGGGCGGCGAGTTGCAGGTTGTCAGTACGCCCAAGCAAGGCAGCGTCTTTCGCATCCGCCTGTTCCTGCCGGCCGCCAGTTCGGAAGCGGGGATGCGCGGCTTGCCGCGCGCGCGGCCGATCGGCTACGTCGGCATCCGCCGCCGCATCCTGGTCGTCGACAACGAAAAAGTCGACCGCGAGATGCTGCAGAGCGTTCTCGACCCGCTCGGCTTCGAGATCGAGCAGGCAGCGAGCGGCTACGAATGCCTGCAACTCCTGCCCAGCTTCGCGCCGCACCTCATCTTCATGGACCTGGCGATGCCCGGCATCGACGGCTGGGAGACGATTCGCCGAATCCGCGAAGAGCAGCTCTGCGACGCGCACATCGCGATCCTCTCGGCCAACGCCTTCGACAAGGGGCTCGACAACGACGTGGTGATCGCCTTTGATGATTTCATCGTCAAACCGCTGCGCGTCGACGAACTGCTCGACTGGATCGGCCGCAAGCTCGGCCTGCAATGGGTCAGTGCCGAAACGCCGCCGCCGGCCGCAGCACCTGCCGCGCCGGCGCCGCAACCGCTGGTGCCGCCGGATCGGGAGCAGCTCGCCGCGCTCGACGAACTGGTCAGCCTCGGCTATCTGCGCGGCATTCTCAACAAGCTCGGCGAGATCGAACGCGAGAGCCCGGCACACGGCGAGTTCGTCCGCGTGCTGCGCGAGTTGGCGCGCGGCTTCCAGTTCGACGCCATCAAGGAAATCATCAGAAAGGCACGCGATGCCCATTGATCGAAGCGTCACCGACATCGTGCTGATCGTCGACGACATCCCCGAAAACCTCTCGCTGCTGCACGACGCGCTCGACGAAGCGGGCTACACGGTACTGGTCGCGACCAACGGCGAGTCGGCGCTGCAGCGCGCGCGCCAGAGCCTGCCCGACGTCATCCTGCTTGACGCGCTGATGCCCGGAATCGACGGCTTCGAGGTCGCTCGCCGGCTCAAGGCCGACTTTACGACGCATCACATTCCGATCGTCTTCATGACCGGTCTCACCGAGACCGAGCACGTCGTCGCCGCCTTTGCCGCCGGCGCCGCCGACTATGTCACCAAGCCGCTGCAGCCGGCGCAGGTACTGGCGCGAATCGCCGCGCACATGCACAACGCGCGGCAGATGAAGCAGGCGCGCAGCGCGCTCGACGCCTTCGGCCAGGCGACAGTCGCCGTGCGTTCGCGCGACGGCAAAGTGGTGTGGCAGACGCCGCTCGCCCGGTCATTGCTCAAGGACTATTTCGCCAACCCCGAGGAAGTCGCGCCGCAGGAACTGCTCGACTGGATTGCCGCCGCGCAGCGCGCGCGGCGCGAAGGCGGCGAACCGGCGGCCTTGCTCGTCGCGCAGGGCTGCCGGCGATTGCTCGCCTCGTTCCACGACCAGACCGGCGACGACGAATGGCTGGTCGTTCTGCGCGAGGAGAACGACGCTTCGGCGATCGACTCGCTGATCGCCGCCTTTCGCCTGACCCAGCGCGAAGCCGAAGTGCTCTACTGGGTGACGCTCGGCAAGACCAGCCGCGACATCGGCGAGATCGTCGGCAGCAGCCCGCGAACCGTCACCAAGCACCTCGAGCACGTGTTCGAAAAACTCGGCGTCGAAACGCGAACCGCCGCCGCCAACCTGGCGATGAGCAAGATCCGAGGGACCTGACCCCGGGCTGGCGATCTGAACGGACGGCCACGCCTCAGCGCAGCGCAGCGGAATGATCCCTCGACACTTTCAGCACTGGAAGGCGCTGAGCGACTGGTTCATGCGCACGGCAACTTCGCCCAAGGCCTTGCCGGCATCGGCGGTGTCGTGCGAGGCGGCGCTGCCGGCATCGGCCAGGCGGCTGACGCTGGCCAGGTTGTCGTTGATCTGCCGAGCCGCGCTATTGACCTCGCGCGTGGCATTGACGATATCGGCGACGCCCGCCGTCAGCGCGTCGACGCGCTGGTGGATAAGAGAAAGCGCCTGCCCCGACTGTTCGGCACTTTGCCGACCGCTTTGAATGTCGGCAACGCTCGCGTTGAACGACGCGACGGTCTGCTCGATGCCGTTCTGAATTCTGCCGATCAGCTTGGTAATCTCCTCGGTCGCCTGCGCGGTGTGTTCGGCGAGCTTGCGCACTTCGTCGGCGACCACCGCAAAACCGCGTCCCTGTTCGCCGGCGCGCGCCGCCTCGATCGCCGCGTTGAGTGCCAGCAGATTGGTCTGGTCGGCGATCGAACGGATCGTCTGAACGATGCCGGCAACCTCCTTCGACTGTTCGCCCAGCAGCGACACCGAGCGCTGCGCCTGGGCGCTGGCCTGGGCAATGTGCTCGACGCTGGCCTGATTCTCGGCGCAAGCGTCGGTACCGCTTTGCGCTTGACGCACCGCGTCGGCGGCGACCGTTTCGGCGAACGTTGCCTGCTCGAAAATCATCGCCACGCTGGCCGATATTTCTTCCATCGCCGAACTGGTCGCCATCGCCGCATCGGCGAGATGACGAGCATTCGTGTCGAGTTGATCGAAGCTCAGCTGAACCTGGCCGACGCGCTGATCGACCTGCTGCGCGGCCAGTCCCGTTTGCTCGAGCAGCAAGCGGATTCTTTGCTGCGCGTGTTGCAGGGCGCCCAGCACGCTGCCGTCCGGGCCCCCGCGCGCTGACAAGCGCAGGTCGCCGGCCGCCAGACGGACCATTTCGGCGCGCAGTTCCTCAGGTTCGGCGCCGAGCAGACGACCGATGCGGCGCGAAACGAGCAGGTAGAGCAGAACGGCAACGACCAGGCAGAGCGCCGCCACCACCGACAGCACCCAAAGAGCGTTCTGCGTCGTCACCGAGAGGTCGGCGAGGCGGGCGTCCGACCAGCCGGAGGCCACCTTCACGGTCGCATCGACGCCGGCGCGATGCGCCGAATAGAGTTGTTTGAGATCGGCGAACGCGGCTCGTGCCTCGTCGTCGCGACCGGCCAGGACGGCGGGCAGGAAATCCTGTTCCAGACGTTGCCAATAGGCTTCGCCTTTTTCCTTCTGCACCCCGAGCAGCGACGCATACGCTGTCGCATCGATCGCTGACTGTTTGCCCTGCCAATAGACGTTGCGTGCCACGTAGTCCTTTTTCAACTGGGTGAACTGTTCGGCGAGCGCCGCCCGCTCAGCGAGCGGCTGGTCAAGCAACTGATAGGCCACCAGGTGAGTCTCGATGATGTAAAGCGGCGGCGGCAGGATATCGGCAACGATGTCCTTGCCGTCGCCCATCTGCACCGCCGCGTGTTCGACGCTACGCAGCGCGACCTGGCCCTGCAGCAACAGAATCGCGAAGCCGGCGCCGCAGACGACGACGAGGATCAGCAGCAGCGCCTTGAGTGAGTTGGTGTATTTTGAAATCATGCGAATCTCGATGCGATGGATGTAATCAGCGAGGCCCATCGTGATGACCCAGACCTTGGTTGTCCTGCCTCGCCGCTTTGGTCGACGACGTTGATGCATTGGGCGCCCATGTTCAATTATTTGTGACGGGAGCCCTCTCCCAAAAAACAGGTGCTTACGCACCATTCCAGTGTCCAGGGAAGCCGATCGAACACGAAAACGGTGCAAAGCATCGCGCTTTTCCGCTTGGCAAGCGAAAGCCCCTATCACAAAGCAGGTTTTGTGCCTTGCGCAAGACTTTCCTCTTCCGGCGTTGGCTCCGTAGCCTGCCGGCCGAGCAGCCCCTACGCAATCTTGCGTATTCCCGCATCAGCTGCCCTTCCTTAATCTGGCGTTGCGTTGCACTACCGCTTCGACTTCATTCCACGCCCCCCTTAAGGAGATGCACCATGAAATCACGTCGCAATTTCATCAAGGCCACCGTGCTGTGCACGGCACTGGCCTCGATCGGCCTCGCCTCGTTCGGCGCCCACGCCGCCGACACCATCAAGGTCGGCGTGCTGCACTCGCTGTCCGGCACCATGGCCATTTCCGAGACCGCGCTCAAGGAAACCGTGCTGATGACCATCGACGAAATCAACAAGTCCGGCGGCGTGCTCGGCAAGAAGCTCGAGCCGGTCGTCGTCGACCCGGCGTCGAACTGGCCGCTGTTCGCCGAGAAGGCGCGCCAGCTGCTGACCAAGGACAAGGTCGCGGTGACCTTCGGCTGCTGGACATCGGTCTCGCGCAAGTCGGTGCTGCCGGTCTACAAGGAACTCAACGGCTTGCTCTTCTACCCGGTGCAGTACGAAGGTGAAGAACTCGAAAAGAACGTCTTCTACACCGGCGCGGCGCCCAACCAGCAGGCCATTCCCGCCGTCGAATACCTGATGAGCAAGGACGGCGGCGAAGCCAAGCGCTTCGTTCTGCTCGGCACCGACTACGTCTATCCGCGGACGACCAACAAGATCCTGCGCGCTTTCCTCAAATCCAAGGGCGTCAGTGACGCCGACATCATGGAAGAGTACACGCCGTTCGGCCATTCCGATTACCAGACGATCATCGCCAAGATCAAGAAGTTCGCCGGCGAAGGCAAGAAGACTGCGGTCGTCTCGACCATCAACGGCGATTCGAACGTTCCGTTCTACAAGGAACTGGGCAACGCCGGCCTCAAGGCGACCGACGTTCCGGTGGTCGCCTTCTCGGTCGGCGAAGAGGAACTGCGCGGCGTCGATACCAAGCCGCTGGTCGGGCACCTGGCGTCGTGGAACTACTTCATGTCGCTCAAGAACCCGGAGAACACCAAGTTCGTCAAGATGTACCAGGACTGGGCCAAGAAACAGAAGCTGCCGAACGCCGCCAAGGTTGTGACCAACGATCCGATGGAAGCGACCTATATCGGCATCCACATGTGGAAGCAGGCGGTCGAGAAGGCGAAATCGACCGACGTCGACAAGGTGATCGCGGCGATGGCCGGCCAGACCTTCAAGGCGCCGAGCGGGATCACCTCGACCATGGACGAGAAGAACCACCATCTGCACAAATCGGTGTTCATCGGCGAAATCAAGGCCGACGGCCAGTTCAACGTCGTCTGGAAAACGCCGGGACCGATCAAGGCGCAACCGTGGAGCCCGTACATCGCCGGCAACGACACCAAGAAGGACGAGCCCGAAAGCAAGTAATCAGCCGACTCACGCCATCGAACGGGGGCTGCGGCCCCCGTTTTTTCGTGTGCGCCAAGGGCTTGGCCCTACGCAATACGACGTATTCCTGATCGGCGCGCCAGTCCCTAAGCTGTCGTTGCACTGCACTCATTGCGGACGGAAATTTCATGACCAGAGCCCTGTTTCTATTTTTGCTGTACGCCTGTTGCCTGTCGGCGCATGCGGCGCCCGACGCGGCGCTGGTGCGCCAGCTGGCCGACGACGATTCGAGCGTCAAGGTCGCCGCGATTCAGCAGCTGACGCTGAGCGCCGACCCCGACACGCTGCGCGTGCTGGCGGCGATGGCCGAAGACGGCCTCTATCTGGCCGGCGACCAGGTCGTCATCATCGACGGCGACAAGGCCTTCGACGCCGCGACCGGCACGCCGATCAAGGCCCCCGAGAACGCCGAGTCGGTCACCATCAACAACCGCATTCGCGGCGAACTGGCGAGTGCGCTGGCCGCGCTCAAGCTCTTCGATACCGACGTCAATGTTCGCCTGGCTTCGGCGCAGAAGCTGCAAAGCAGCGTCAGCGGCGAAATGGCGCCGCTGCTGGCGCGCGCGCTGGAAAAAGAGAGCGACGCGCGGATCCGCGCGCTGCTGACGCTGGCGCACGCCCAGGCGAGCCTCGGCAGCGCCGACCCGGTGGTGCGCCTGGCGGCGGTCCGCGCGCTCAGCGAAACGTCTTCGCCGGCGATCAAGAGCGTGCTGCTGCCGCTCACCGACAAGGCCAAAGAGCCCGACAACCGGGTGCGCTTCGCGACGATTTCAGCGACCAAGGCGATCGACGCACGCCTGGCGCGTGCCGAGAACCTGGGCCGCGTCTTTTCCGGCCTGTCGCTCGGCAGCATCCTGCTGCTCGGCGCGCTCGGCCTGGCGATCACCTACGGCGTGATGGGGGTGATCAACATGGCGCACGGCGAGCTCTTGATGGTCGGCGCTTACGCCGCCTACGCGATGCAGAGCGTCTTTCGCAGCTATTTTCCGCAGGCCATCGACTGGTATCTGCCGGCGGCGATCCCGGTCGCCTTCTTCGCCGCTGCGGCGGTCGGCGTGCTGATGGAGCGCACCGTGATCCGCTGGCTCTACGGGCGCACGCTGGAGACGCTGCTCGCCAGCTGGGGCGTCTCGCTGGTGCTGATCCAGGCGGCGCGCGTGCTGTTCGGCGCGCAGAACGTCGAAGTCTCGAACCCGAGCTGGATGTCGGGCGGAATCGAACTCCTGCCCAACCTGATCCTGCCGTGGAACCGCATCGTCATCGTCGGCTTCGCGCTGTTCGTTCTGACGCTGGTCTGGGTGCTGATGAACAAGACGCGGCTCGGCATGTTCGTCCGCGCCGTGACGCAAAACCGCGCGATGGCCGGCTGCGTCGGCGTACCGACCGCGCGCATCGACACCCTGGCCTTCGCGCTCGGCGCCGGAATCGCCGGACTCGGGGGGCTCGCGTTGTCGCAGATCTCCAACGTCGGTCCGGACATGGGCCAGGGCTACATCGTCGATGCCTTCATGGTCGTCGTTCTCGGCGGCGTCGGCCAGCTCGCCGGCGCGGTGTGGGCGGCGCTCGGCCTGGGCGTCGCGACCAAGCTGCTCGAAGGCTGGGCCGGCGCGGTGATCGCCAAGATCGCCGTACTCGTCTTCATCATCGTTTTCATCCAGAAGCGTCCGCAGGGCATCTTCGCCCTCAAGGGACGCTCAGTCGAATGAGGCCGGGAATCATGACAACCATTACCACGCGGCAACTTGCCTGCTCCGCCCTGGCCTGCTCCCCCCTGAAAAGGGGGCTGGGGGGGGGTGGGGCTTCGTTTTTTCAATCGCTATCAACCCCCCTGCCCCCCCTTGTCCCCCAGGAGGATTTCCTGCGGGGCATCAGGGGGGTAAATTCCCTCGGATGCCGCCATGCGTAAACCCTTGACCCAGCGCTTCCTTTCCGCGCTCGACCGCAAGAGCGCGCTGGCGCTCGCCGTCTTCCTCGCGCTCACGCTGATCGCGGTTCCGCTGCTGCATCTGCTGGTACCGCCGGACAATGCGTTTCACGTCTCGGCCTACGCCATCACGCTGTTCGGCAAGATCATGTGCTACGCCGTCGTGGCCGTGGCGATGGACCTGATCTGGGGTTACGGCGGCATCCTGTCGCTCGGCCACGGCCTCTTCTTCGCGCTCGGCGGCTACGCCTTCGGCATGTACCTGATGCGCCAGATCGGACGCGACGGCAGCTACCAGAGCGATCTTCCCGACTTCATGGTGTTTCTCGACTGGAAGCGACTGCCGTGGTACTGGAGCGGCTCCGACAGCCTGTGGTGGGTCGCGCTGCTGGTCGTCGTCGTTCCGGCGCTGATCGCCTTCGTCTTCGGCTACTTCGCCTTCCGCTCGCGAATCAAGGGCGTCTATTTCTCGATCATCACGCAGGCGCTGACCTACGCCGCGATGCTGCTCTTCTTCCGCAACGAAACGGGTTTCGGCGGCAACAACGGCTTCACCGACTTCAAGCGTATTCTGGGCTACAGCATCACCTCGCCGTATACCCGCCTCGTGCTGTTCGGCCTCTCGGCGCTGATGCTGGCGGCCACCTTGATCTTCGCGCGCGCGCTGGTCGCCTCGAAATACGGCCGTGTGCTCACGGCGATCCGCGACGCCGAATCGCGCGTCATGTTCATCGGCTACAACCCGCTGTGGTACAAGCTCTTCGTCTGGACGCTGTCGGCCGTACTGTGCGCCATCGCCGGCGCGCTCTACGTGCCGCAGGTCGGGATCATCAACCCGTCGGAGATGAGCACCGCCAATTCGATCGAGATCGCGATATGGGTCGCCGTCGGCGGTCGCGGCACGCTGATCGGCCCGGTGATCGGCGCCTTCGTCGTCAATCTGGCCAAGAGCTGGTTCACCGTCTCGTTCCCCGAATACTGGCTGTTCTTCCTCGGTCTGCTGTTCATCCTGGTGACGCTGCTGCTGCCGAACGGTCTGCTCGGGTTATGGAAGAAGCTGCGTCAATCACGGGGAGCACGCGCATGAGCACCAGGGAATTCTTTCGCAAGGTGATCGGTATCGATCCCGAGCAATGCGCGCCGGCTTATCGCTCGACCACCCTCGGCCAGCAGAAAACGCTCGACATCTCGCACAACGTCATCCTCTACCTGGAAGACATCACCGTCAGCTTCGACGGCTTCAAGGCGCTCAACAAGCTCACGCTGGCCATCGACGCCGGCGAGCTGCGCTGCATCATCGGGCCCAACGGCGCCGGCAAGACGACGATGATGGACGTCATCACCGGCAAGACGCGGCCCGACTCGGGCAGCGCCTTCTTCGGCCAGAGCATCGACTTGACCCACCTCACCGAACCCGAAATCGCGCACGCCGGGATCGGCCGCAAGTTCCAGAAGCCGACGATCTTCGAGCAGCACAGCGTTTTCCAGAATCTCGAACTGGCGATGAAGACCGACAAGCGCGTTAGCCGCAGCCTGTGCGCGCGCCTCGCGGGCGATGCGCGCGACGCCGTCGCCGACACGCTGCGCCAGATCCGCCTCGACGCAGAGGCCGACCGCCCGGCCGGGCTCTTGTCGCACGGCCAGAAGCAATGGCTTGAAATCGGCATGCTGCTGGTGCAGCAGCCCAAACTGCTGCTGCTCGACGAGCCGGTCGCCGGAATGACCGACGACGAAACGATGCGCACCGCCGAGCTCTTCGTTTCGCTCGCCGGCAAGCATTCACTGGTCGTCGTCGAACACGACATGGCGTTCATCAAGGAACTCAGCGGCAAGGTCTCGGTGCTGCACGAGGGATCGGTCCTCGCCGAGGGCGACCTCGACAGCGTGCAGAACGATCAACGGGTGATCGAGGTGTATCTTGGGCGCTGAATCTGCGACCGTTGCGTCGTCTAGTACTCAACGGTCGGGTTCCGCGCCTGACGCGCGGGCATACTTTCTTTTGCTTCGCCAAAAGAAAGTAGCCAAAGAAAAGGCGACCCCGCTGTCGCCGCCGCGCCTGCGGCGCGGTGCCCTGCGCTGCGGCATTGCACCCGGCGGCTGCGGAACTCGCCCCTGCGGGGCTCAAACAGTCCTCGCCGAAACCCCGGGCGCAATGGCGCTGCTCGGCGTCGCCAAAGGGGGAAAATCAAGGCAGCAGTGTCACCTCTGGAGGTCGATTCGACCTGCCTTGTGGGTCCCCCTGCGCCGCGCTGAGCAACGCAGGCTGGCCGGGGGACGTCGGCGAGCACTGTCTGAGGGGCGTAGCCCCGAGTTGCGCAGCCGCGCCCTGAGCGATACGAAGCATCGCGAGGAAGTACTCCTGGGGTGCCCGGCCAGCCGAGTAGCGCAAGGAACCCCTGCGCAGCAGGGGCGCGAAACCGGGGGTCGCCTTCTTTTTGGTGACTTTTTCTTGGCGACGCAAGAAAAAGTCACCCGCCGTCAAGGCGGAACTCAGCGCCTAAGATTCCTCGCTACGCTCGGAATGACAGCCCATCCGCCGTCGGGGCGAAACCCGGCGCAACCACGCCGCAACCGTTTGAGGAGAAACCAATGCTCCAAGTAGATAACCTCAACCAGTACTACGGCGGCAGCCACATCCTGCGCAACTTGAGCTTCGAGGTGCCGATGGGACAGGTGACCGCTCTGCTCGGCCGCAACGGCGTCGGCAAGACGACGCTGATGAAATGCCTGATGGGGCTGGTTCCGGCGCGCAACGGAACGATGGTCTTCTGTGGACAGGACATCACCACTGCCGCGCCGCATCAGCGCGTCAGTCAAGGCATCGGCTACGTGCCGCAGGGCCGCGAAATTTTCCCGCGCCTGACGGTCGAAGAAAACCTGCTGATGGGACTCGCCACGCAGCCGCGCGGCAGCAAGATTCCCGATCTGGTCTTCGATCTCTTTCCGGTCCTCAAAAGCATGTTGGGACGCCGCGGCGGCGACCTCTCCGGCGGCCAGCAACAACAGCTGGCGATCGGCCGCGCACTGGCCATGAACCCCAAAATCCTGATCCTCGACGAGCCGACCGAGGGAATCCAGCCGTCGATCATCAAGGACATCGGCCGCGCGATCCGCATCGTGGCCCAGCAACAACGACTGGAGACCAGCACCAGCCGCGCGGTCGAGCAACGCGAGGAAGTCCAGCACGCCATTCGCCAGGTCGCCGAGAGCGGCCGCGTCGCCATTTTGCTGGTCGAGCAGTACTACGATTTCGCACGCGATCTAGCCGACCATTACCTGCTCATGGAGCGCGGCGAAATCATCATGCGCGGCCGGGGTTGCAACATGGACCAGGATGGCGTGCGCGAAGCCCTGGCGGTCTGAGCGGCTCGCCTACAAGGACAGCAGATCCTCTGACGGACAGCCACAGCCGATGCACCAGTCGTTGCCTGGCTCGGACTTCTTCGCCGACACTTGCGCCTTGACTGCCGTTGGCGCCGGCGGCGCACCGAACATGAGCCGATCGTCCGACCAGTCGAGCGCCAGCCTGGTGCGCCGCTGTCTTGGCGGATCGCTGCGGACGTCGTCCAGATATTTCCGCAGAATGGCGCTCACGACGCTCGCGGGTTCTGCGCCATCGCGGCTCGCCCCGCTCAGTTGATCGAGCAGGCTGACGTACAACGCTGTCGGGACGGGCACTGAGATGCACGATCCTTGTATGCTGTTTTCCATTGCAAACCCTTTACGAAGTGCGATCGCTAGCGGTTCGCTGCAAAAGCTTCAAATACCGGGCGGCTGCGAACCGATGGCCGGCGTGCCTGGATTGACTTATCTCTCACGAACCAATCGCTCGACTTCAATTTATGGCGCATGGAAACGCGAGGCAAACGATGATTTATAATCACCGTCGTTAGAAAAACTAATCGCCTTGTTCTATCGAGGTCAATTTGGCTTACCGCCTGCCACCGCTATCGACTTTCCGCACTTTTGAAGCCGCCGCGCGCCACCTGAGCTTCAAGCAGGCCGCTGCGGAACTCAACGTCACGCCGTCGGCGGTCAGTCAGCAGATCAAGAAACTGGAGTCCTACCTCGCCGTCGAGTTGTTTGCGCGAAGCTGCAACACGCTGCAGCTGACCGAGCACGGCGTGTCGATGATTCGAAACGTTCGTGAAGGGCTTGAGTGCTTCGTCGCCGGCGTCGAGAGTACGCAACGAATCCGCTCGCGCAGTCTCAACTTCAGCGCGCCGCCGTCGTTTGCCACGCGATGGCTGGTCCACCACGTCTCCGAGTTCTCGGCCGAGCACCCGGACATCGCCATCCGGATCAACAGCAATCCCGACCATATCGACGGGCCGGGAACATTGGCCAAGATGGCCGGCAGGCCGGTAGACCCGCGCGCCGACGTCGGCGAAGTGGCGATCCGTTTCGGCACCGGCGAATATCCGGGATATTGGGTGGAAAGACTGCTCACCCCCGAATACGTCGTGGTCTGCAGTCCGAGCCTAATCGACTCGGAGCGGCCGTTGCACGCCTTGCGCGACCTTCGGCACCAGGTCCTGATCCATGACGAGATGATTCCCGCGGTCGACAAAAGGCCGAGTTGGCATGCGTGGTTGAAATTGGCCAAGCTTCGCGGAGTCGACGCGGAAAGCGGGCCGCGCTACTCCAATTCCGTTCTGGTCCACGAAGCCGTTCTCGAAGGGCAAGGCGTTGCACTGGTCATCAAGCAACATATCGAATCGGACGTCGCCGCGGGTCGTCTGGTCATCCCCTTTCCGATCTCGCTGCCATCGGCGTATTCGTACTACATGGTGATCGCCGAGAAAGACGTCGGCAAGGCGGTGGTTCAGACGTTTCGGCAATGGATCAAGCAGGAAGTCACCGCGCAACACAACGTTTGAAATGCCCCCGGCCGCCTCACGTCCTCAGAAGAATCAGCGCTTTGCGTAAAACGACGCGGCCGGCGCCTGTCGAAAATGCACCAAGAAACACGGCTCGCGTCGTGCTCATCACAAGCTTGGGGCATCGGCGCCACCGTTTCGCGCCGCGCGCTAATTTAATTTCTTTCTAATAATCAATGTGCTAGGAGACTTTCAAGCTCCCCGCGGCTAAATGGCATGGATCATGCGTAAGTCAGTCCATCTGGTCTTACCGGTCTGAACTGTCAAAACCATGCCAAGCGTCTCCAACATTGCTGCGCAAACCTTGCAACGGCAGATTTTTTCCAGCCACTACCAGGCCGGGACGGCGCTGCCGCCGCAACGCGAACTGTCCGAGAGTCTGGGCATCAGTCGCGCTTCGCTGCGCGAGGCGATCTCGATGCTCGAGGCGCTGGGACTGCTGCGTTCGCATCCGGGCAAGGGAGTCTTCGTGACCGCCGGAACGCGGCCGTCGCCCAAGGATCTGCCGGCCGGTCCAAGCGCCATGCCGCCGGCCGCCATCTACCAATTGCGCTACGTCGTCGAACCGGCCAATGCCAGCCTCGCCGCGCGCGGCGCCAGAGGCGCCGAGCTTTCGCCGCTGACGGCCAGCCTGAGCGCGATGCAGGCGGCGCTGAGCACCTGCGACCTAGTGACCGCCGCCGACGAGGATCTGCGTTTTCACCTGAGCGTCGCCGAATTGTCGGGGAACGCCGGGCTGCTGGCCATCGCCGAGCAGTTCAAGGCGCAACTGGCGTTCAGCCTGCGCCTGCCGTTCGCCGATCGCCAACACATCTGGCAGACCTTCGACGAACACCAATTGATTCTCGACGCGATCGTTGCCGCCGACGCTGCTGCGGCGCGCCGCGCGATGCAGCGACACCTGCTGGCCGCCGCCAAGCGCGTCGGCCTTTCCTTTGTCCAGCCCTAGTTTCCTTCAACCCTCCGGGAGTCGCCTCATGAACAAGCGCCTGTTTCTCCGCACCTTGATCGCCACCGCCATCCTCGGCAGCAGCGCCATCGCGCTCAACGCCCACGCCGACGCGCTGGCTTCCGCCGAAAAGAGCGGCACGCTGCGCATCGCCGTGCCGCAGGATTTCCCGCCCTTCGGGACGGTTGGTCCCGACCTCAAGCCGCGCGGCTACGACATCGACGTCGCCAACCTGATCGGCCGCGAACTCAAGCTCAAGGTCGAACTGATCCCGGTCAGCAGCACCAACCGCGTCCCCTACCTGACCACCGGCAAGGCCGATCTGGTGATTTCGAGCCTGGGGAAAAACGCCGAGCGCGAAAAGGTGATCGATTTCTCGGTCGCCTACGCGCCCTTCTATAACGGCATCTTCGGCCCTGCCGATCTGCCGATCAAGAGCGCCGCCGATACCGCCGGCAAGACCGTCGGCGTCACGCGCGGCTCGGTCGAAGACCTCGAGTTCAGCAAGGTCGCGCCGGCCAACACCAGCATCAAGCGTTTCGAGGACAATAACTCGACGATTTCGGCGTATCTCTCGGGCCAGGTCCAGTTGATCGCCACCGGCAACGTCGTCGCCGCGGCGGTCAATGAAAGCTCGAAGCTGCGCCGCCTCGACACCAAGTTCCTGATCAAGGATTCGCCTTGCTACGTCGCAGTCAACAAGGGCGAGGCCGCCTTGCTGGCCAGGGTCAATGAGGTGATCGCCAAGCTCAAGCGCTCGGGCGACCTCAATCAGGTGTCGCAGCGCTGGCTGCACGCGGCGTTGCCGGCCAATCTCTAATCCACCTCACGGGTGCCGCTCGTCACCGGCGGTACCGGAGCAAACGCCATGGCCTACTCCTTCGATTTTGCCGCCGTCCTCGAATATCGCGAGGTGCTGCTCGCCGGGACGCTGCGCACGCTGGCGCTGACCGCGACCGGAACGGTCTTCGGCCTGGCCATCGGCGTTCTCGGTGCGGTCTCGCGCGCCTGGCGCATCGCGCCGTACGACAAGGTCTTCGCGGTCTATGTCGAGGCCGTTCGCAACACGCCGTTCCTGGTCCAGCTGTTCTTCATCTTCTTTGGCCTGCCGTCGCTCGGCGTCCAGATCAACGAATGGCAGGCGGCGATCCTGGCGATGGTGATCAATCTGGGCGCCTACACCACCGAAATCATCCGCGCCGGAATCGAAGCGACGCCGCGCGGTCAGATCGAGGCGGCGCAGTCGCTGGCCATGACGCGCGCGCAGATCTTCCGCCAGGTGGTGTTGCCGCCGGCGCTGCGCAAGGTCTGGCCGGCGATCTGCAGCCAGGTGGTGATCGTCATGCTCGGCTCGTCGGTCTGCTCGCAGATCGCCGCCGAGGAACTGACCTTCGCCGCCAACTTCATCCAGTCGCGCAATTTCCGCGCCTTCGAAACCTATTTCATCGTCACCGCGATGTATTTCGTTCTCGCGCTGCTGGTGCGCCAGATCATGATCCGCGGCGGCCGACGGCTGCTCGGCGGGAGACGCGCATGAACGACATCTCGACCTGGGACGTCGCCCGCAACCTGGCGGATGGCGCCATGTGGACGCTCGGCCTGTCGCTCTGCGCCTTCGTCCTCGGCGGCGTCTCGGGCCTGGCGCTGCTCTTCGCGCGAATCGCCAAGCGCACCTGGCTGCGCCGTCTGGCGCAAGGCTATATCGAGGTCTTCCAAGGAACGCCGCTGCTGATGCAGCTGTTCATCATTTTCTTCGGCAGCAGCCTGATCGGCATCGAACTCTCGCCCTGGCTCGCCGCCGCGCTCGGGCTGACGCTGTTTACCAGCGCCTACCTCGGCGAAATCTGGCGAGCCTGCGTCGAGTCGGTCGCCAAGGGCCAGTGGGAAGCGTCGGCCAGCCTGGCGCTGTCGCATTTCGAACAGATGCGCTACGTCATCCTGCCGCAGGCGCGCCGCATCGCCATCGCGCCGACGGTCGGCTTCTCGGTGCAGGTCGTCAAGGGTACGGCGGTGACCTCGATCATCGGTTTCGTCGAACTGACCAAGACCGGATCGATGCTCGCCAACGCCACCTACAAGCCCTTCCTGGTCTTCGGTCTGGTGGCACTGGGCTACTTCATCCTGTGTTATCCGCTGTCGGCATTTTCGCGTCGTCTTGAAAGGAATTCCCGTGAATCTCGTACGCATTGACGGTTTGCACAAGCACTTCGGCAGCAACCATGTGCTCAAGGGCATCGACCTGCGCATCAAGCAGGGCGAAGTGGTCGCGCTGATCGGCCGCAGCGGCTCGGGCAAGAGCACGCTGCTGCGCTCGATCAACGGCCTCGAGAGCTTCGAGGACGGCCTGGTCGAGGTCGACGGCGAGCGCTTGCACGCCGGCCAGACCAATCTGCGCGAATTGCGTCAGAAGGTCGGAATGGTCTTTCAGCAGTTCAACCTGTTCCCGCATCTGTCGGTCGGCGAGAACGTGATGCTCGCGCCACAGGTGGTCAAAAAAACGCCGCGCGGCGAATGCGAAACGATCGCCCGCAGCGTGCTTGACAAGGTCGGCCTGTCCGAGAAGTACGACGCCTATCCCGACCAGTTGTCGGGCGGGCAGCAGCAGCGCGTGGCGATTGCGCGCGCGCTGGCGATGCAGCCGCGCGTGCTGCTGTGCGACGAAATCACCTCGGCGCTCGATCCCGAACTGGTGAACGAAGTGCTGGCGGTGGTCAAGACGCTTGCCGCCGAGGGCATGACGCTGATCATGGTGACGCACGAGATGCGCTTTGCGCGCGAGGTCGGCGACCGTTTAGTATTCATGCACGAAGGACGAATCCACGAATCGGGAACACCGGCCGAGCTGTTCGCTCATCCGAAGACGCCCGAGCTTGCCAACTTCATCGGTTCAATCAACTGATTTTTTCGCCATGACACAGATTACGACGCACGCCCCCGCAGCCCAATTGCCCGACTGGACCCGTCAGCAAATCAATCTCGCCGACGCGCGCCTGGGCGCCACGGCGGTCGCCTGTTCCGACGACTTCTTCGCGCCGATGGCGCGTCTGCTCGACGCCCTGCCGGCGGTCTTCGTCGCCGGAAAATACGATGCCAACGGCAAATGGATGGACGGCTGGGAATCGCGCCGGCGGCGCAGCACCGGCAACGACTGGTGCGTCGTCCGACTGGCGCGACCGGGGCGAATCGCCGGCGTCGACATCGACACCAGTTTTTTCACCGGCAACTACCCGCCCGCCGCGTCGCTCGACGGCTGCGCGCTGGGTGATGATCCGGACGCGGCAGGAAGCTGGCAGGCCGTGTTGCCGGCGGTCGCGTTGCAGGGCAATCAACATCACCTGCTGGCGCTGCCGGCTAGCGTGCGCGCGACGATCTATAGTCATCTGCGACTCAATATCCTACCCGACGGCGGCGTCGCGCGACTGCGCGTCTATGGCCGACCGGCGGGCCGTGCCGAGGCCACCAGCGACGGTTTGATCGACCTCGCGGCGGCGCTCAATGGCGCCTACGCGGTGGCCTGGAACGACGCCCATTACGGCCATCCCGACAATCTGCTGCGCCCCGGCCGCGGCCTCGACATGGGCGACGGCTGGGAAACCCGGCGTCGGCGCGAGCCGGGTTTCGACTGGTGCGTCATCGCGCTCGGCGCCGCCGGCAGCATCAGCCGGATAGAAGTCGATACCGCGCATTTCAAGGGCAATTTCCCAGATCGCGCGTCGCTGCAAGGCGGTTTTTCACCCGGCGTCGGCGAACACGCGCTGATCACCCAGTCGCAGTTCTGGCCGACGCTGCTGCCGGAAACGGCGCTCGCCGCCGACCATCAGCATGCGTTTGACAGCCAGCTCGTCGCGCACCCGCCGATCACGCACGTTCGCTTCAACCTGCATCCGGACGGCGGCGTCTCGCGGCTGCGGCTGTGGGGGAAGGCGGTCGAGTGGTGAAAAATGAGGTGAAAACTGCGATGAGAAATGCGCTGAGCGCTGCGCCGCGCCAGCGGCTGCCGGTCGCCGAACTGACCGTCGCGGCCTTCGCACCGTTCGGCCAGGTCATCGAATGCGCCGGGCGCTCCAGCCAAGCGATCAACGCCGCCAGCAGCCAGCGTTTCAACGACTTGGCGCAGCTCGAAGCCGACGCTGACGGACGATTGGCGTTGAGCATCTTTCAGGCCAGTGCGCGGCGCGCGCCGTTCGCGCTCGACACGCTCGAATGCCACCCGCTCGGCTCGCAGGCCTTCGTTCCTCTGCACGGACAATCCTTCCTGATCGTCGTCGCCAGTGCCCGGCCCGATCCGCAGCGCATCGAGGCGAGCGCGCTGCAGGTCTTCGTAAGCCAGCGCGGGCAGGGGATCAACTTCCGCCGCGGCGTCTGGCACCATCCGCTGTTGGCGCTCTGCGACGGTGATTTTCTGGTTGCCGACCGGCTCGGTCCCGGCAACAATTGCGAGGAAATCGACATCACCCACTGGCAACTCGGCATCGATCGCTGAATGAACGCCCCCGCCCCCCCCACTGCCGGCTGGCACGCCCAAATCAAGCTCGGCTTCACGCGCAGCGGCGCCGCGACGCGGCTTAGCGAACGCGTGCACTGCGGGCCACTGCGCGTGCAAAAAGCGCTCTACCCCGAGGGCGACGAAGTCTGCCAGGCGATCCTGCTGCATCCGCCGTCGGGAATCGCCGGCGGTGATCAGCTGCACATCGAAGCGCATGTCGGCGACGCGGCGCACGCCCAGATCACGACGCCCGGCGCCGGCAAATGGTACCGCTCGGGCGGCACGCAGGCCGCACAGGTCCTTGATTTCAGGCTGGCGGCCGGCAGCATTCTCGAATGGCTGCCGCAGGAAACGATCGTCTTCGACGGCGCCCTGAGCCGCATGGAAACTCGCGTCGAGCTTGCTGCCGACAGTCGCTACCTGGGCTGGGAAATCCTCTGCCTCGGCCGCCGCGCCGCCGGCGAATCGTTCATCAACGGCCACCTCGCACTGCACACACGCATCGAACGCGCGGGACGAGCGTTGTGGCTCGAGCGCGGACAGATCGCCGGCGGCGACGCGCTGCTCGGCAGCGCCGCCGGCTGGTCCGGCGCGTCGGCCTGCGCGACGCTGCTGGCGACCTTGCCGGCCGACGTCGACCTTGCCGCGCTGCTCGCCGCCTGTCGCCAATGCGTCCCCGCCGACGGCGCCGAACACGGCGTGACCGCGCTTCCCGGCCTGCTCGTCGCGCGCTACCTCGGTCACCACAGCGAGGCCGCAAGACACTGGTTCATCGCCCTCTGGCAACTGCTACGCCCGGCGCTGCTCGGCCGCCCCGCGCTGGCGCCGCGCATCTGGGCCACTTGATTTTCGAGGAGATTTTATGGAACTGACCCCAAGAGAGAAAGACAAGCTGCTGATCTTCACCGCCGGCCTGCTCGCCGAACGACGCCGCGCGCGCGGCCTGAAACTCAACTATCCGGAAGCGGTGGCGCTGATCAGCTGCGCGATCATGGAGGGCGCGCGCGACGGGACCAGCGTCGCGCAGCTGATGAGCGAAGGCACGCAGATCCTCGCGCGCGACGAGGTGATGGACGGCGTCGCGGAGATGATCCCCGAAATCCAGGTCGAGGCGACCTTTCCCGACGGCACCAAGCTGGTGACCGTCCACAACCCGATCGTCTGAGAGGTGGATTGCGATGATTCCAGGTGAAATGCTCGTCGAACCCGGCGAAATCGAACTCAACAGCGGCCGCCAAACGCTGACGCTGGTGGTCGCCAATACCGGCGACCGGCCGGTCCAGGTCGGCTCGCACTACCACTTCTTCGAGACCAACGCAGCGCTCGATTTCGACCGCGCGGCGGCGCGCGGCTTCCGACTCGACATCGCGGCCGGCACCGCGGTGCGCTTCGAACCGGGCCAGAGCCGCACCGTGCAGCTCGTCGCGCTGGCTGGCGAACGCCAGGTCTATGGCTTCAACGGCCTGATCCAGGGAGCACTTTGATGACCACTAAAATCAGCCGCCAGGCTTACGCCGAAATGTTCGGGCCAACGACGGGTGACCGCGTTCGCCTCGCCGACACCGAGCTCTTCATCGAGGTCGAGCGCGACTTCACGATCTACGGCGAGGAGGTCAAATTCGGCGGCGGCAAGGTGATCCGCGACGGCATGGGACAAAGCCAGCGCTGCTCAGCGCAAGTCGTCGATACGGTGATCACCAACGCGCTGATCATCGACGCGCTGACCGGAATCGTCAAGGCCGACATCGGCCTCAAGGATGGGCGCATCGCGGCGATCGGCAAGGCCGGCAACCCCGACATCCAGCCCGGAGTCGATATCGTCATCGGACCGGGAAGCGAAGTGATCGCCGGCGAGGGGATGATAATCACCGCCGGCGGAATCGACAGCCACATCCACTTCATCTGCCCGCAGCAGATCGACGAAGCGCTCAATTCGGGCGTCACGACGATGCTCGGCGGCGGTACCGGTCCGGCCACCGGAACCTTCGCGACGACCTGCACGCCGGGGCCTTGGCACATCCACCGCATGCTCGAAGCGGCCGACGCCTTCCCGATGAACCTCGGTTTTCTCGGCAAGGGCAACGCCAGCCTGCCCGAGGCGCTGCGCGAGCAGGTCGTCGCCGGCGCCATGGGCTTGAAATTGCACGAGGACTGGGGAACGACGCCGGCGGCGATCGACTGCTGCCTCGCGGTCGCCGACGAGATGGACGTGCAGGTCGCGATCCACTCCGACACGCTCAACGAGTCGGGTTTCGTCGAGACGACGTTGGCCGCTTTCAAGGGCCGCACGATACACACCTTCCACACCGAAGGCGCCGGCGGCGGCCATGCCCCCGACATCATCCGCGCCGCCGGGCTGCCCAACGTGCTGCCGAGTTCGACCAACCCGACGATGCCGTATACGGTCAATACCATCGACGAACACCTCGACATGCTGATGGTCTGCCACCACCTCGACCCGTCGATCGCCGAGGACATCGCCTTCGCCGAGTCGCGAATCCGCCGCGAAACGATCGCCGCCGAGGACATCCTGCACGACCTCGGCGCGTTCTCGATGATGAGCTCGGATTCGCAGGCGATGGGCCGCGTCGGCGAAGTGATCATGCGCACCTGGCAGTGCGCGCACAAGATGAAGCTGCAGCGCGGTCCCTTGAAGGAAGATAGTCCGCGCAACGACAACTTCCGCGTCAAGCGCTACATCGCCAAATACACGATCAACCCGGCGATCACGCACGGCATCGCGCACACCGTCGGTTCGCTCGAGGTCGGCAAGCTCGCCGACCTGGTGTTCTGGAAGCCCGCTTTCTTCGGCGTCAAGCCGTCGCTGATACTTAAGGGCGGAATGATCGCTTCGGCGGCGATGGGCGACCCCAACGCGTCGATTCCGACGCCGCAACCGGTGCATTACCGGCCGATGTTCGGCAGCTTCGGCCGCGCTCTCAAGACTTCGGTGACCTTCGTCTCGCAGGCGGCGCTCGGCAACCCGGCGGTGCTCGCGCTGGGGCTTGCCAAGCCGCTGATCGCGGTGCGCGGCACGAGAGACATTCGAAAATCCGACATGGTGCACAACGGCGCGACACCGAAGATCGACGTCGATCCCGAAACCTACGCGGTGCGCGCCGACGGCGAACTGCTGGTGTGCGAACCGGCGAGCACGCTGCCGCTCGCGCAGCGCTACTTTCTGTTTTGAGGCCCCGCGTGAACGATACGACTTTAAACCCCTCCCCATCCCTCCCCTTTTCAGGGGAGGGAGTAGTCGACGCCCCACTGATGCCCCGCAGGACAGCCCCTTGGGGGACAAGGGGGTTGGG
>JAGTRW010000063.1 GCA_018262095.1 Pseudomonadota bacterium | reverse complement strand
GCTGCACGACGAGCGCCTGGTTGAAGCCGCGCTGGCGCAGGCGCTCGTCGTGCAGCGGCAGCGGCACGATCAGGTCGGCGTCAAGCGTCGCGGCGAGCGGTGCGAGCTGGCGGCCGAAGTAATCGCCGAGTGCCAGGCGATGGCCGTATTTGAACGATTGAACCAGTTTGTCGAGCGGGAAGTCGTAGCGATAGACGGCGCGCGCAGCGTCGAAGTGCGGTGGCTTGGTGAGGCAGCGGCCGCAGGTCTCGCCGGTCGCGTTGGGCAGCGCGCAGCGCGGGCAGCACGGACCCTTGATGCGCGGCAGATCGGCGGCGCAGTCGGGGCACAGGATCTCGTCGGCGCTGGCGGCGGCGCACAGCAGGCAGTCCTGCGCCAGCGCCAAGCGAGCGATAGCCTGCCCGAGCTTGAGCCCCGCGCGGCTCAGCCGGTCGGACTTAAGGCCCTGGATTTGGGTTAAAATCGACATCTTCGAATCGTTTCCGAAGCGGTTCAAACGCCTGCCGCAATTCCTTTTTTTAGTAGGTTTCGCTCATGAATACAATTTCTCCGGCTTCAGCGTTGGCTCAGGCTGCAGCGTCGATTCCGACTCCGACTCCGCCACGCTGGACGGTTTCCGCCGTCGAAGCGCTTTACCAGCTGCCGCTGATGGATTTGCTGTTTCGCGCGCAGCAGGTGCATCGCGAGAATTTCGACCCCAACGAAGTGCAGCGCTCGGCGCTGATTTCGATCAAGACCGGCGGCTGTTCCGAGGATTGCAGCTATTGTTCGCAATCGGCGCGTTACAAGACCGACACCGAGCGCGAGGCGCTGATGGAGGTCGAGGACGTGCTGGCGGCGGCGCGCGAAGCCAAGGCCAAGGGCGCGACGCGCTTCTGCATGGGCGCTGCCTGGCGCGGCCCGAAGGAAAAGCAGATGGAAGTCGTGACGCAGATGATCCGCGAGGTCAAATCGCTGGGAATGGAAACCTGCGTCACGTTGGGAATGCTCAAGGACGACCAGGCCCAGGTGCTCAAGGCGGCCGGCCTCGACTATTACAACCACAACCTCGATACCGCCGCCGAGTTCTACGAGCAGGTGATCACCACGCACAAGCAGTCCGACCGTCTCGATACCATCGCGCAGGTTCGCGCTGCCGGGATCAAGGTCTGTTCGGGCGGCATCCTCGGGATGGGCGAGTCGCGCCGCAACCGCGCGGCGATGATCGCGCAGCTCGCCAATCTCAACCCGCCGCCCGAATCGGTGCCGATCAATAACCTGATCGCGATTCCCGGCACGCCGCTCGCCGAGAGCGAAAAGATCGACAACTTCGAGTTCCTGCGCAGCATCGCCGCCGCGCGAATCGCCATGCCGAAGAGTTATGTACGGCTGTCGGCGGGGCGCGAAGCAATGTCCGACGAAATGCAGGCGCTCTGTTTCTTCGCCGGCGCCAACTCGATTTTCTCGTGCGACAAGCTGCTGACGATGAGCAATTCGGGCGTGGGTCGCGACCTCGCGCTGTTCGACAAGCTCGGCCTGCGCTCGGTCTGAGCTGCGATGAGCGAAGCGCCGCCGCCCGTTGGCTTCGTCGATACGCGCCGTGTGCGGCGCAATTTTTCGCGCGCCGCGGCCGGCTACGACGACGTCGCCGTGCTGCAGCGCGAGATCGGCAGCCGCATGCTCGAGCGCCTCGACTACGTCAAGATTGAACCGCAGCGTGTGCTCGACCTGGGGTGCGGCACCGGCGCCAGCCTGACCGCTTTGGCGACGCGCTACCCCAAGGCGCAGGTGATCGGCGCCGATTTTTCCGAGGCGATGCTCGGCGCCGCGCGCGGTCAGCGCTCGCAGCTGCACTGGCTGTTGCCTTTCATGCGCAAGCGGCAGGCTTCCTTGCTCGCCGCCGACGCGCAGGCCTTGCCGTTCAAGTCGGGCAGTGTCGACCTGCTGTGGTCGAACCTGATGCTGCACTGGCTCGACGACCCCTTGCCGGTCTTGCGCGAGATGCAGCGCACGCTCTGCGTCGGCGGGCTGCTGATGTTCTCGACGCTCGGCCCGGATACGCTCAAGGAACTGCGCGCCAGCTTTACCGACGGCGAGGTTCATACCCAGCGCTTTGCCGATATGCACGATTACGGCGATATGCTGCTCGAGTGCGGTTTTTCCGACCCGGTGATGGACGCCGAAGTGCTGACCGTCACCTATTCGACGTTCGACGACCTGTTGCGCGACCTGCGCCAGGGCGGCGCCAGTTGCGCCATGATGGCGCGCCGGCGCGGCCTGGCGGGACGTTCAGCGTGGCAGGCGGCGCGCGAAGCTTACGAGAAGCGCCGCCACGATGGGCGACTGCCGGCGACTTTCGAGGTGGTCTATGGCCACGCCTGGAAGGCACTGCCGAAGACTGCCGCCGACGGCAGGGCTATCGTTCGTTTCGATCCCAAGCAAAGACTTCGCTAAGCCCACTTTTTTTCACGTATCTTTTTGCAGGAAGCTGACATGCTCAAAAAACTCGAATCTTTCGCCGGAATCAAAGGCCCGGTCGTCACCATCGTGATGGACGGCTACGGCATTCCCAAATCCGACGCCGGCAGCGCCATCGCCGCCGCGCGTAAACCCACGCTCGACCGGCTGTTCGCCAACTACCCGAATATCACCTTGCGCGCGCACGGCACCGCGGTCGGCATGCCGTCCGACGACGACATGGGCAACTCCGAAGTCGGCCACAACGCGATCGGCGCGGGGCAGGTCTATAGCCAGGGCGCCTCGCTGGTCGCCGACGCGATCGCTTCGGGCGCCATCTGGCAAGGCGAAGCCTGGCAGCAGATCGTCGCCGGCGCCAAGAAGAGCGGCGGCGCGATCCATTTCATTGGCCTGTTTTCCGACGGCAACGTGCATAGCCACATCGACCACCTCAAGGCGATGGTGCTGCGCGCCAAGGAAGAAGGCGTCAAGCGCGTTCGCATCCACGCGCTGATCGACGGCCGCGACGTTCCCGAAACCAGCGCACTCGACTACGTCGAACCGTTCGAAGCCTTCCTCGCCGAAACGAATACGGACGGCTTCGACGCGCAGATCGCCTCGGGCGGCGGCCGCATGAACATCACCATGGACCGCTACGACGCCAACTGGAGCATGGTCGACAAAGGCTGGCACACGCACGTGCTCGGCGAGGGCAAGCAGTTCGCCAGCGCATCAGAGGCGGTCAAGGCGCTGCGTGTCGAATTTCCGGGAACCATCGACCAGGATCTGCCGCCGTTCATCATCGCCAAGGGCGGCAAGCCGGTCGGTACCATCGAGGACGGCGATTCAGTCGTCTTCTACAACTTCCGCGGCGACCGCGCGATCGAAATCACTCGCGCCTTCGAGGAAGACAATTTCGACAAGTTCGACCGCGTCCGCGTGCCGAAAGTGACCTACGCCGGGATGCTGCAGTACGACGGCGACTTGAAGTTGCCCAAGCGCTTCCTGGTCAACCCGCCGGCGATCCTCGATACCTCGGGCGAATGGTTCTCGAAGGCCGGGATCACCCAGTTCGCGTGTTCGGAGACGCAGAAATTCGGTCACGTCACCTACTTCTGGAACGGCAACCGCTCGGGCAAGTTCGACGGCGAAACCTATGAGGAAGTGCCGAGCGACGTCGTTCCTTTCGAACAGCGGCCGTGGATGAAGGCCGCCGAGATCGCCGACGCGATGATCGCGGCGCTCAAAAGCGGCAAGTACCGCACGCTGCGCTGCAACTTCGCCAACGGCGACATGGTCGGCCATACGGGTAATTTCCGCGCGGCGACGATGTCGGTCGAGGCGGTCGATCTCGAACTCGCGCGAATCCTGCCGGTGATCGACGCCATGGGCGGCGTCGCACTGATCACCGCCGACCACGGCAACGCCGACGAAATGTACGAACTCGACAAGAAGACCAAGCAGCCGGCGCAGAACAAGGACGGTTCGTTCAAGGCCAAGACCGCGCACACCCTGAATCCGGTGCCGCTGATCCTCTACGACAACGTGACCGGCGGCAAGCTCGGCCTCAAGCACATCGCGACGGCCGGCCTCTCCAACATCGCGGCGACGACGGCCAATCTGCTCGGCCTCGAGAAGCACGCCAAGTGGGACGAAAGCCTGCTCGAAATCAAGCAGTAAAAGGTATTCACCACAGCGGCACGGCGGGCACGGCGAAAATTCAATTAGTTCTTCGCCGTGTGCGCTGTGTGCGCCGTGGTTTGCTTGTTTTTCGGCTACTCAAGCTTCTTGAGGTAGTCCTTGGTGAACACCTTGTCCGGCAGGTCGCGCAGCTTCATGCTGCTGTACTCGAGGATCGATTGCTCGCCGCTCTTCAGAGCGTCTTCCATGACCAGCCGGGTCGGGCGCGAGCGGCCCAGCATGGTCTGGTAGTTCTCGTATTTGCAAGTTTTGAGCAGGCGGTTCGAGAGCGAGTAGAACTCGGCCTTGAACGGCCAGTTGTCCTTTTGCCTGACCCAGTAGACGACGCGCTGGTAGGTCACGCCGCGGTCGACGGCGGTCAGTTCGAGCACATGGTAGCTCTCGTTGCCGATGGTCTCTGAGCGCAGGATCTTCGGATTGTAGTCGGCGGCGAAGTTGGCGCGCGCCAGATCGCCGTTGGCGACCTGGCCGGTCAGGCGCTGCGACAGCGCGAGGCGGATCGGTTGCGAGACGTCGGGCATGAAAATCCACAGATCGCGCCCTTTCATCAGAATGATCTGGCCGCGTTCGGACGCCGGTTCGGTGACCATCACCACGGTATTGCTGTTACCCTTGGACAGCACCCGGTAGCGGCGCGTCTCGGTGGTCTGGCCGGACTGGGTATTGGCGATGTCGATATCGACCTGAAAACCTTCGGACGGAAAGCGCACCTGATCGGCCTTCTCGACGATGGTCCGCGCCGCCGCGTCGTCGGCGGGCTCCGTTGACGAGGCTTCCTGAGCGAGGCAAATCGCCGTGCCGAAGAACAGCGACAGAAATGCAAATAGGCTAATTGCCTTGACACTTCGATGTCGGATCGTCATGATTTCCATAGTTTCCTCCAACGTAGGCTGACCACCGAGAGGGTTGGCAGAGAGCCCGCCGATGAGCGTTGTCCGCATGTCGGATCGTCATGATTTCCATAGTTTCCTCCAACGTAGGCTGACCACCGAGAGGGTTGGCAGAGAGCCCGCCGATGAGCGTTGTCCGCATTGAACACGTGTATAAGGATTATCTGCTCGGCGAGCAGAAAGTCCAAGCCCTCAAGGACATCACGCTGTCTTTCGAACCTGGCGTGTTCCTGGCGATTGCCGGTCCGTCGGGCAGCGGCAAGACGACGCTGCTCAACCTGATCGGCTGCATCGATACGCCGAGCAGCGGCAAGATCTACATCAACGACCAGGACGTCAGCGGCCGCACGCCCGATCAGCTCGCCGACCTGCGCAACCGAACGATCGGTTTCATCTTCCAGACCTTCAACCTGCTGCCGGTGCTGTCGGCGGCAGAAAACGTCGAGTATCCGCTGCTGCAGCGCAGCGACGTTTCGCGCGCCGAGCGGCAAAAGCGCGTCGCCTACTTCCTCGACATCGTCGGGCTCACGAAGTACGTCCATCATCGTCCCAATCAGCTCTCCGGCGGTCAGCGCCAGCGCGTCGCGATTGCGCGCGCACTGGCGATTCGCCCGTCGATCGTGCTGGCCGACGAGCCGACCGCCAACCTCGACCACAAGACCGGCGAGGAAATCCTCAATCTGATGAAGCAGATCAACCGCAGCTTCAAAACCACCTTCATCTTTTCGACGCACGACAAGCGCGTGATCGCCAAGGCCGACCGGCTGGTGCGCATCGACGACGGCGAGATTTTCGCACTGGGCGTTCGCTCCGAAACAAAAACGTGGTCGCTCGCGCGCAATCGCCGCGCGAGCGATGGTGCACAACCCCTGCCTGGCTAGTCGCCGAAAGGACCTTGATGGCCTATCAGAAAAGTCAGCGTTTGCGTCACCAAGCGCAGCTTGGTTTGGCGCTCGCGCTGGGCGTCGCGTCGGTCGGGGCTGAGCCGGTCGGCGGCGCGTTGTTTGGCTATCCGGCATCGCCGACGGCCGAGCGCAGGCTTGGGCCACTCGCTGCCGCCGATGCGGCGAAACCGGCAAGTCGCGACGCGCTGTTCGGCGATGACGACGATGCTCCGCTCAAACCTGACGCCAGCGTCGAGAAGAAGGCGCCGGCGACCAGTAGTGGCGTCAAGGGTTTTCTGCAGTTCGAACTGGCGCGCGCCTACGAGGACCCCGCGCACTGGTCGAAAATGCTGACGCGAGCCGATCTGAGTTCGCAGGGCAATCTCGGCGACGGCGTCAAGTGGAAGCTTGGCGCGCGAATGGACTACGACGCGGTGTTCAGCGCGACCGATTTTTACCCGAGCGCGGTCGCCGACAATCAGCGTTTCAATCTGACGTTGCGTGAGAACTACCTCGACGTCGGCGCCGGCGACTGGGACTTTCGCTTCGGCAAGCAGCACGTCGTGTGGGGCGAAATGGTCGGGCTCTTCTTTGCCGACGTGGTTTCGGCCAGGGATATGCGCGAATTCATCCTGCCCGAGTTCGACATCATGCGAATTCCGCAGTGGGCGGCGCGTGCCGAGTATTTCAAGGACGATTTTCACGCCGAGCTGCTGTGGATTCCGGTCGCCACTTACAATGAAATCGGTAAACCCGGTGCCGAGTTCTATCCGTTTGTGCCGCCCGCAGTGCCTGGTGTGACGACGCTGATTCGCAACGAAGACCTGCCGTCGCGAACGCTCGCCAACACCAATTACGGCGTTCGCCTGTCGACGCTCAAGAACGGCTGGGATATCTCCGGCTTCGCCTACAGCAGCATGGACATCGAGCCGACCTTCTACCGTCAGACGGTTGATTCGTCGACCGTCGCATACGAAGCCCGGCACGAGCGCATCGACCAGTTCGGCGCGACGGTGGCCAAGGATTTCGGATCGGTCGTGCTCAAGGGCGAGGGCGTTTATACCCATGGCCGCCAGTTCTACGTTTCGACGCCGACCGACAGCGACGGCGTGGTGCCGCAGAACACCATCGACTGGGCGCTGGGGCTGGATTTCAGCCTGCCGGCAGAAACCCGCCTCAACGCGCAACTGTTCCAGCGCGCTTTTTTGGACTATGACCCGAATCTGCTGTCGGACAAGCACGAGAACGGCTACAGCCTGCTGCTGAACCACAAGCTGACCGACAAGCTTGAAGCGCAGCTCACCTGGATCGCCAGCTTCAACCGCACCGATTGGCTGCTGCGCCCCAGGGTGACCTGGAATTTTGAACGCAACTGGCGGCTGGCGATCGGCGCCGACGTGTTCCAAGGACCGCCGCTTGGCCTTTTCGGCCGCTACGCCGACAAGGATCGGGTCTACTCAGAACTGCGCTACAGTTTTTGACGAGCGGTGTTGATCGTCTGCGGAATCGTCGATGATGGCTTCCCGGATCAAGGTTCTTTTTTTCGCCGAGGGTGCCACGCTTGCGCAGCTGGCCCGTCCGCTGGCGCTCGCCCGCCTGCTCGATCCCGAGCGCTTTGAGGTGACCTTCTGCCGGCCGGCAGCGCATTGCTGGTTGACCGCCGACGCAGCGTTTCGCATCGTCGATCTCGCGGTCCAGCCGGCAGCGCAGTTCGCGCGGCGGCGCGACAAATTGTCACCGCTCTATGACTATGCGACGCTCACGCGCTATGTCGACGACGATCTGGCGCTGATCGACGCGATTGATCCGAACGTCATCGTCGGCGACTTTCGCCTTTCGCTGTCGGTGAGCGCGCGGCTACGCGCGACCCCCTATATTGCGCTCTGCGACGCCTGTTTGAGCCCGGAGAACGGCGCGCCGGCGCCGCTCCCGGCGCTCGCCTGCACGCGCTATCTGCCGATCGCGCTGGTCGAGCCGCTGTTTCGCGCCATCTCGGGAATCGCCATGCGCTATCACGCCTTGCCGCTCGAACGACTGCGCGCCCATTACGGGTTGCCGTCATTGGCTTTCGATCGCTATCGCGCTTATAGCGACGCCGATCTTCGCCTGTTCGCCAGCATCCCGATGCTTTTCCCCAAGGTCTACCCCGGTGCCGACGCCGCTTACATCGGCCCGGTTACCGCCTTCCCTGGCCCGGTCGCCGCCCCGGATTTTTTTGACGACGAGGGGCCGCTCGTCTATGTGACGCTCGGCAGTTCGGGGACCCCCCGCCTGCTGACCCGAATTATCACCGTGCTTGAGCGGCTCGATTGCCAGGTGATCGTCGCCACCGCCGGGAAGTCACTGCCGTTCAAGCCGGCGTCGGAGCGGGTCAGGATTTTTGACTATCTGCCCGGCGAGCTCGTCTGCCGGCACGCGCAGCTGGTGGTCTGCAACGGCGGCAGCGCAGCGGCCAACCAGGCGCTGGCGAGCGGCGTTCCGGTGCTCGGCATCGCGCGCAGCATCGACCAGTTGCTCAATATGCGCGCCGTCGACAGCTTCGGCGCCGGGCTGCTGGTTCGTGCCGACCGCGCGAGTTCAGCACGATTGCGCGAGGCCGCTGAGGAACTGCTGCGCGAATGGTGGTTCACCGAGCGCGCCGAGAAACTGGCGGCGAGCGTTGCGCCCGAGAGCCTCGCTGCGGTCTTTACCCGCCACGTGCTGAGCCTGAGTACCGCCTCAGCTGTTTCGACCCGCTGAGGCGGTTTTGGGCTGGTGCGGCTTACTCGGTGACGAGCTCTCGCCAAGAGACGCGGCGGACCGACGGGAGCGGTTCTGTCGGTAATTTGGGGGGCTCTATGCCCCCCCGGAGGCCCTCCGGGTTGTCCGTTTGGATAAGTACTCTGAGCTCGCCGTTGGCCATGCGGACGATGGTTCCTGCGCTAACCCGGTAAGCGCTGACGGTCACGCCAACCTGTCCGCCCGTTCCTTCGACGTAGCCGCCGGTCTGGTAGTCGAAGGCGTACGCGACGCCCGCCGCGAGCGGTTCGCAGGTCCCGAACTGCGGGATGTTGGTGTTGAGCGACAGCGTGCCAAGCGTCAGGCGCAGGTCGGTGTTGGCGCGCTCGCCATCGCTCGGAAAGTCAAGATACCAGCCGTGATCGTTGGCAAAATCGACAGCATTCTTGCTGCCGGTGACGATCGCCTGGCCGGCGGTGCAGTAGGCCGTGGTTGTCGCGCAGGTGCTCTTGGTCAGCGTCTGCTCGACAAAGTGGGAATCGCTGCGCGGATTGCCGTAATCGGTGCCGTCAAGGCTGTCCTTGATGGCATAGACCGATTGCTGCTGGGTCGATCCCAGATCCCCTCCGTCGAGCAGTTGTCCGGTGGCGACAAAGACGACCGAGACGTTCTTGACCTCGCCGATTTCCGGTCTGGCGGTGATCGGTTGCGGTTGCGGGACCCCCGCCGCATCCTTGAGCGTGGCGAGGCGCTGGGCATCGTAGTCGGGTGCGCCGGTTGCGCCCGGAATGTCGCCATTGACGTCGAAGCGCCACAGGTTGCCGAGCAAGTCGCCGCCGTAGACACGTTGCGCGGTGTTGTTGCTGTCCGGATAGTCGGCCCAGGCTGTGATGCGTGACAGCCCGCTGGGCGTCGTCGTGTCGCCGGCGCTCGTGGGGATCGATCGGATCAGTTCGCCGGTGTTGGCGTTGAGGATGAACAATCGTCCCTGGCCATCGCCCGGCGTGACGTTGTTATAGCCCGAAGCCACCATGACCACCCAGGTGCCGTCCTTGAGCTTGCTGATCACCGGGTTGCCGTAGCTGTAGCCCAGGTTGGGATCGGTGAACTCCCACAATAACTTGGGTGCCGCCGGTTTGGTGATGTCCAGCGCGTAGTAGCCGCGCCCGCCGCGGTTCAAGCCGCCGACCAGGATGGTTTTCCAGACCGCCGGGGGCGGGACGTCGCCGACAGCTTCGCAGTTGCTGGCGCAGATGTCGCCGCTGACTGGCGTGCCATCGACCAGGAAGCGATGCTCGGCGGGCTTGTTGTAGTTCTTGTCGGCGAGCCGGTAGAGTCCGGGCATGACCATCTTCGGAATAAAGGCCCAGCTTTCCTCGCCGCTGGTCGCGGCAAAGGCGTGCAGCATGCCGTCGTTGGCGGCGACATAGACTGCGGCGGCCCTGCTGGCGTTGCTGGTCTTGAAGTCGGCATAGCCGTAGTCGGCATAGCTTCTGGTCGATCTCTGCACATAGACGGCCTCGGAGCCGGCGATGTCGCCGAGCAGATGGGCGCGCTCGCGGTAGTAGGTGGTCAGGACATTTGGCGCGCCCTCGTGCGACTTGTCGCCGCGAACGAAATTGAGCAGATTTTGCCCGCTCGCCAGCGCCTTGTTCGCCGTAGACAGGCAGGTATCGCCGGTGGTACAGAACTGCGACAGCGAGGCGATGTTCGGCGTCGTGAAATAGTCCTGCTCGGGCGAGGAGAGCTTATCCCACTGGAACAACCTCAACTTGTCGGCCGCTCCTGGAGCGCTTTCACCGTCCCCGGCCGGATTGGAGATGTAGATCTTGCGCGTCGCCCAGTCCTTGGCGTCGAGCTTGGCCTGGGCCGACCAGACCGGGTCCGAAATCGCGGCGGTCGTCCCGTTGATTGTCCGCTTGATCAAATCTCCTGACCACGATCCGGTGGTCAGGGTGACCTGGAAGAGGTCGTTCTCTCCACTCAGAAGGTTCGGGTTGACGACCGTCACCGCAGCCAGCGAGCCGTCCTTTGGTTTTATTTCTTGCACCGTTTTGGTGATGCCGGCGACCATCGCGCTCGGGTCCGCGGCGCTGAAGTAGATGCCGCGGCCATTGACTGCGGCATGCCAGAGGTCGTCGATATTGCTTTGTCGGTTGGTTTCCGGTTTCGGCCAGTTGCACTCGCCGACCTGCTGCCATGAGCAGATCCCCTGACTGGTGTCGGCGAGTTCGCCGTTCTTGACGCTGAAGAAATCGCTGCCTGGTGCCGCCGCCTCGTAATTCTTGTCGTACTGCATCAGTCCCGATGCGCCCAGGCCAAGGGTGAAGGTCCTCATGAATTGGCGCTCGTCGAATGTATCGGCGTTTCCGTTGGCGCACACGTCGCCGCTGCTGCCGTCGTCCCTCTCGCCGCCGGTACACCAGGCGCCGCCTGCCGCACGCAAGTCGGTCTTCCAGTAGTATTCGGCGACATCGGCCAGCGTGTCGTTGGTCGGGCCATAGCTGCCCACTGGGCAGGTGGTGTCGACATATTTGTTGTCGTATGTCGGGCCGGAAGCATTACAGGTAATGACGTCGGCCGACACGGTGGTCGTCGTCGCGCACGTGGTTTTGACAAAGCCGTTGGCCGGCGTGGCGTCTTGCTCAACGCACGTGGCGACAAACGTGATGTCTTGTGGTTTGGCGACCTTTATCGGTTGGCAACGGCGAACGATAAAGCCCTCATGGCTTTCAGTGCAAGTGGGGACCGTGTGCCAGGGCTCTATGGTGAACCCTAAGCACAGCACGCCGGTCGTCGATGGCGGGTTGGTAAATGGGACAATAGCCGGGCTTGGGCAGCTGTTGGGAGCCGTCACGGTCGACCAGTTGTTCTTGCACTCCACCATGCCCGTCGCCGCACTGCAGGTATCGGTCGGTATCCAGTCCGTCCACTCGATCGAGCATTTCTTGGCTCCGCCGGCCGCCAGGAGGTCCCCCGTTGACTTTTCGATTGCCGAGCAGGCGGGGTCGGCGACAAGGGGGGTCCAGTCGGCGTATTGGCATTGGCGGGTGGAGATCGTCTTGTCGCATGCCCCTGGGCTTGCGCTCCAGGTGGTCGGGAAGGTCGTTTGCTGGCATCGCTTGGCCGTCAAGACCGAATACGTCGGTCCGTCAGATTGCGCTACTTCAGAGCAAGTGAGGTCGGGGATATAGGTCGCCCATCCGTCGTAGGCGCATTCAGTGACGCCTGGAACGGCATTGCAGGTGGCAATGGCGGGCGCCCACTCGGTCCAGAGTTGCTGACAGGTGATGCCGTCAACCACGCAGGTTCCGGGGATATTAGTCCAGGTCGCCGGGATGCACTGCTTGGCATCGGTGTAATCGGGGCCGGCCGATTTCGCTTTCCCCGTCCCCGGGCAGCTGGCGTCGTCTGCCAGAGTACTCCAGTCGGTATACCGGCACTCGGTCTGGATCGGCCCGGTGCTCTCGCTGTGGCAGGTCCCGCCGGCCGCTGCCCAGCCACTGAAATTGGTTCGGCAGTCGATTTGTTCGAGGTAGCCCAATGACGGGGCTCTGGGCGTGCAAGACGACGCGACATCGGTCCACGCGCTCCAGTTGGCCGGCGTATCGGCCTTGTAGCGGCATTCCTTGACGCCGTCCACGGGCGTGCAGGCGGCGCCCGAGTCGCCCCAGTCGGTCCATGTCGGCGTGCAGCGGCGGGCGGTGCCGACCGTATAGTTGGGTCCGGCAGAGTGCAGCAGGTCGGTACAGCCCGCATTTTCCACCGCGGGGCTGCTCCAGTCCGTGTACATGCAATGCACTTCGGAAGTGGCAGTGCAGGTGTCGGCGTTGACCGGGGCCGCCGAAAAATCGGCCTGGCAATGCACCGCGACGCCGACGGTGTATGGGGAGGTGGCAGATGGCGCTATCTCGACACAGGTGCCCGTCGGAACATTTTCCGGGGCCGACGTCGCGTAGCGGCACTCGGAACCTGTGGTGTAGGTCCATGTCTCGTTGTCTAACCCTGAATTGCTGACCGATTCGCCGCCGGCAATCGTTGTGCACTGCGCCACATTGTTCCAGTCGGACGGACTGCTTGTCTCGCATAGCACCCGGTTGGCCCCTTTTGTCACGGCCGTGCACGAGGTGACGTTGCTCGGTTTGGTCCAGGTGCTTCCGTAATCGCTCGACGTCATTTGCTGCACCTGGGTCAGCCGTTGTTGCAAACGGGAGGTCACGCGCTGCGCCTGTCCGACGGCTTTCTGCAACTGCGAGGTTTCCTGCATAATCTTGGTCTTGGTTCTCGTCTCCAGCCCTAGCGTGCGCGTCTGGACCGGACCGCTTCGTCGTTCCAGCGTCGAGGTCTGCGACTGCATGGTGCCGGAACTCGTCTGGAACTGGGTAAACGCCCTGGTCATCAGCTGTGAGGTGCTCGACTCCTTGATGGCGTCCCTGAATTGGACGGCCGACGTGCTCGATTTCAGCTCGGTTTTGGTTCTTTTCGAGAGTATCGCCGTGTACATATAGATGTACTCGCGCATGGTCTGAGTTGCGTCCACATCGGGGTTCGTCAGGGTTTGGGTTATCTGGGTCTTTTGTATTTGCTGTTTCGGAGCGCCGCCATCGAGTTGCGGCCGCTGCACTTTCTTGTCGGGCTCTTCCTCGATGACGTTGGCGCCGTCCTGGTCGCCGACGGCAGTGCTGTCGAGTTTGAAGCCGGCGCCTTCGTTCCAGTAGCCGTCGGTCGAGAGCAGCGTCACGTTCGGCTGGCACGAGTACTGCAACGGGTCGGCGACGGTGACGCCGTTCAGCGTGCTGCCATTGAGGCGCCCGCCATAGAGGCGGCCGGCATTGGACAATGCGACGCGTAGCGGCGTGTTTTTTCCTGGTTTCGCGGCGAAGAGTTTGTCGTACCAGTCTTTCTTCTGGCCGAGTTCAAAACGCGCGATGTTCTGGAAATCGCTTCCGGTATTGTTGTTGATGCTCAAATAGCCGACCCGGTAGGCTTTGCCGATCGGGTCGAAAGACAGGCTGGTCGCCGTCTTCATCGCCTGCAGGCGAGTGCGGTAATAGGCCCACCAGTTGGCGTAGTTGGTCATCTCCTCGTCGTAGGTGCAGGTGCTTGCCGCACAGTCGTTGCGGCTGGTCGTCGGGGCGATGTCAGCGGCGATGCGGGTTAGCAGGTTTTCGCCCGGAGCGAGGTTGTTCGATGGGCGCGCAAATGGCGTCGCAAAAACCGTCATCGAGCCGCTTTGAGTGATCGCGGGTTGTGCGCCGGTGGTGCCCGGCGCGCTGATCACCAGTTCGCTGCCCGAGGCCTGTGCGCTATAGCCTGCGACTTGGCAGCTTCCGCTCAAGCCGTAGGTGCAGGCGTTGATGCGCGCTTCGACGGCGCTGGCCAGCGTCGCCGGCAGGGGCGTCGTGTCGGTCGCGGACGACAGGATTTCCTGGCCGTTGACCTTGATGCTGGCGATCCTCGTGCCGTCGGAACCGCTGATGCTGATCTTGCTCACGCGCGGCGATGGCATGCGCGGAAAATTGAACGGAACATTGGTTAGCGCACCGCTGACATAGACCGGATCAATCTGCGTCGCCTGGCAGGCGCCGACCGTCGGTGCCGCCGCCGCCGCGTCGGCGGCGCTCTTGCACCAGCGCAGCTTCGCTGCGACCGGATACTCATCGGTCGGCGCACTGGCGGTGATGCATGTCTTGAGGCTGCTCTTGGTGCAGTACTCGCCGGCGACCGTCGTAAAGAAATAGGCTTTGCCAACCAGATTGCTGCTGCCGTTGTCCTGGACGCCGTAGCCATCGTTCCTGACCTGTTTCCAGTTCGGCTTCGTTGACGCATCGGCGCCTTCTGCAATGCTCATCCCGGTCTGGCTCGGATAGGTCGTGGTGTTGGCTGAGCCATCAGCATTGAAGTACTTCGGCGGCAGGTAGCTTATGGTTGGGTTATAAGCCAGACCATTGAAGCTCGCATTGCGGCGCCGCGAGAGCTGCGTCGTCTGTCCTGCCCAGTCCGGCTGGTAATCCGAATCCATGCTATCCGAGTCGTCGAGGACGAATAGCAGGTTGGGCGCGATCTGGACCGCCGAGGCGTTCGATAGCGGTAGATCAGCAAGTGGTGTCAGTGCGGCCTGGGCGGTGGCGGCGAGGATTAGCGATCCGACCAGCGCGTTCAGAGCCTTCATTGGGTTGCGCGATTTCCATGACTTCCTTGACTTCGCCCTAGGGGTCGGCATGGCAAGCTCCTTTTGAAATCGCGTGCTGGTCTAGCGGGTGACGATGGTCTGAATGTAGGCGACGGTACGGCGTGGACCGGCAATGCGCGTGGTGATGCGGTAATAGGTCTTGGTCTCAGGGAAGGCGGTGGGATCGCCTTTGCTGTCGCGGGGCTTTTCGAGCGATAGCGAACAATTGACGGTGCTCGTCGGGCCGACGCCATCGCACAGCCGATGAATGACATACGACACGGTGTTGCCGGCGACGTCTTGCGGCAAGGTCTTGGCTTGTGCGGCGAGGGTAGCGGTCCAGAACGCATCCCAGGACACTCCGGTGGCCGGGTCGGCGCGTTGGGCACGGAAACCGTTTGTCGCATTGTCGTTATTCAGATCACTGGTACTACTGGTAAGCAGCCAGGCCACGGCGTCTTCGGTGCTTTTTTCGCCGGACTGGATTGCCGATTGCTGAAAGGACATGTTGCCGGCGATCAGATTGGTCGTGTCGACCGAGCGAATGAGCGCGACGCCGGCCAGCGTCAAGGCGACCAGGACGATCAGTGCGATCAGCAGAACGACGCCGCGCTGGCCGGCGTAACCGATCAGCGGCCGGTTCGGGTGTCGCATTTGTCTCAGGGGGTGCATGATTCCATCCAGGGCAGATTGCGGATCGGGATGACCGTCTGAAAAACCTTGTAGCGGAAGTTTTGCCAATTGGCCTTGCCGCTCAGATCGATTGCGGTGCCGGCGCTGCCTTCCCAGGAAGGTACCTCGCCAGTGAGGGTGTCCTTGTCCTCCTGATTGTTGCGGGCGATCACCGCGACGCGCAGTGCCATCGTTCGCGGCCACAGGCAGGCGCTAGCGGGAGTCGTTTGATCCCAGACGTCAACGCCGCTGGTGGCGGTCGTGGCGTGGCCATACTCGGCGCGCAGGCTGGCGATACCGCTGGCGATCGGAACCCAGTCTGCGTTGCAGTTGGTATTCCCCGCAGTGCAGGCCGTTGCGCAATTGGCTGCCAGATAGTCGCAAACCGTCAGGTTGCCGGAGCGGACGGCATAGGCCAGGATCCGCGGGCTGGCTCCCAGATTGAACAGCGCGCCTTTTTCGACGGCGCCGCTCGCCGGCAGGGTGACCGTGACCGGGGTCACGGCGGTCACCGCGGCTAGTCTCAAGGGCGTTGTCGGATTGGTACAGGCGCTGAGCGGCGCCGATGGCGCCGCGATGACTTGGTCGCCGACGCTGAAGTTGGTCGGGCTCCTTACGCTCATGACACCTGCCGTTGTTGGCGTCGAGGTTACGGTGTCGCCTTCCGGTGAGCCCGCACTGCTGCCGTAGGCGACCAGCAGGGTGTCGGTATTGGCGTCGCCGGCCGGAACGTCGGTGACCGGAGGGTTGATGAGCACCGGTGCCAGTTGGGCGAGCGTATGGCCCGGCAATGCGAGCGCACAGCCAAGTACATTGACCGAACTGAAGCCATAACCGGCTTGGCGGATGTCGCGTTGCAGCGCGTAGAGCGCCAGCGCGCCGTTGTTTTGCGCGTCGCCGGCGCCGGTCGTCGATCGTTTCTGGCCTTCGGCGACGGCAAAGACCTGCAGCATGATGATGATGCCGAGCATGCCGATGACCAGCGCGACCATCACTTCAACCAGGCCGAAGCCCCGGTGGTATTTGGTGGTGGCGTGCGAGAGTGATTTCATGGCGGTCTAGAGATTTTTGGCAATTTGGGTGGTGACGATGTGGCGGTGTCGGTCGTTGCCGTTCATCTCCGGCGTGCGCCAGAACAGCGTGATCGTGACCTGCGCCGAAGTGGGCGCCGCTGTCGGAGTCAGGTCCACCGTCACTTGCGGCAGGGTGGGGGCTGTGCCCGTGGCGACCACGCCGGGCAGCCCGCTCCCGGCGGACACGTCGGCAAGCCAGGCGCAGTATGCGGCGCCCGAGGATACGCTGCCTGAGCATGCGGCGCCCGAGGGGGGCTCGAAATCAGCCTTGAGCGCCGCCAGATTGCCGCTTGCCACCCACATCTGGCCGATCAGGCGGTTGGCGAGCAGCGTCGCGTCGGTACGGTACTTGGCGTCGCCGGTGAGTTTGATCGAGGTCGCCTGCAGCGCGACCAGGGCCAGAATGCCGAGCGAAAAGATCAGGATGGCGATCAATGCCTCGAGCAACATGATGCCGGTTTGGTCCGTTTGGCGTGTCGGGTGGCTTTTCATCAGCAGCCCTGAGTATCTGTGGCGGGGAGCGCCGGGTCGCACATGCGGATCTGTCCTGCGCCTTTCACTTCGATGCGCAGGCAGCGCACCCTGCCGCCGGGCAGGCATAGATCAGCAGCCAGATTCTCGACGGCGATGGCGGTCGGCACTGCCGTCGGACGGCCCATGCCATTGAAAGCAAAAGACGACTGACCCGCCGCGACGGTGGTTTTGTTGTCCGACCCTTCGGCGCGGTTGCGCAGCTGAATGATTCGCGGATCGGTCGTGTCGGAAGCTGATGTTCCGCACTTGTTGGTGACGTCGTCCATGCTGACCACCCAGTGCGGGCCGTTGGCGTTCGGGGCGCACGTGTTATCGGTCGAACTGATCAGCTGGAAGCGAACCGTCGTATTGCGTTTGACGGCCTCAGTTCGGGCGATTTGCAGGCCGGTCTGTATCGACTCGGCGGTCGTGCGTATCTTGGCGTTGACGATCCAGGCCGAAAAACTGGGGGCAGCCAAGGCCGCCAGGATGCTGAATATCGCGATGCCGACCATGAGTTCGACGAGGCTGAAGCCGCGCAGAGTTTTCAACACGCACCTCCCTTGTTGGTGACCCAGCACGACGCATTTGCTGTCCAGCCGGCAGGCACGGCCGTCGTGCTCCTGACGGGGACCTGGTCGACCGTATAAGTGAATCCCGTCATCGAGTCCTTGCCGGTGGCGGTCAAGGTGTATGTGGTGTCGGAAAGTGCTGCCGCCGGGCAAGCGAAGTCAAAATAAGTTTCGCTGGTGTCGGTGGCGGCGGGGCATGCCGGCGAGCGGAGTTCCGGTGTAGCACCCGCAGCTGCCCGGTAATACGCATGGTTATCCTGAAAAAACTGTTCCATCATTACGCGCCTCGCTGCGAGTCCCGACGTGGCATGTGCGATTCGTGACCGGGTCACGTAGTCGCTGTACGACGGGATGGCGATTGCCGCAAGAATTCCGACGATGGCCACCACGACCATCACTTCGATCAGCGTGAAGCCCCGTTGCCCTTCCCCGATTTTCATATGGTTTGCACGCCGTTGTTCCGGTAAATATTATGCCGAAGTCATTGGCTCGATGATAGGCTCGTGGAGGGGGCGTGCAAGCCGCAAACGATGTGCGGTCGATTATTCCAGATGAGTGGCGTTGCGGCTGTCTTACCGCGCTGCAAGAATTCAAAATAGTCCTATGGCATTAATTGATACCGGTCAAATAATTGATTTGGAATTTTTTGTGTGGCGCGATCGTTACGGGAATCTACCGACGGATTTCTGGTGGGCACTGGCTGTCTCGCTCTTGCTTCACCTTTTCCTGCTTGAGCTCGGATTGGCCTCGAGTCGACCGGAAGGCGCTCGCAAGCAGGGCGGCATCGCCTTGCACGCGACCTTGCTGGGGGCGCCGCCGCATGAGTTTGTTTCGGTCCCGATGGGCGATCCCCTTGCGACGGGGGGGGCGATTGCCGAGGATTCGGACCAGGAGCCTGCGGTGCAGCCGGTTGCATACCCAGTACCTGCTGCGGCGCGCCAGACGACTTTGAACGATGAGTTGATACGGCGTCCAAGTCACGGTCCGGTGATGCCAATTGAAATCGACGATAGTCCCGTTCCAACTCCTGTTTCCGGCAGCGTTTCGTATTTTCGGCGCTCGGAGTTGACTCGCCCTCCCGTGCTGCTGGGCGAGCCGCTATTCGACGCGCCCGACGAACCGGCAAAGGCGCCGACTCAGGGCGGCAAGTTGTCGCTGCGTTTGTTCGTCAGCGCGAGTGGCGAGCTCGACCGCGCCGAAGTCGAGCGCAGTGCTTCCCGCGCCGATCTTGAAGACGCGGCGATCGCCGCTTTCTTGCCCCTGCACTTTCTCCCGGCGCAGATCGACGGCGTGGCAGTCAACAGC
>JAGTRW010000016.1 GCA_018262095.1 Pseudomonadota bacterium | reverse complement strand
CGCCCGGCAACTCCGGAATGACGCCGATCACGCTGGCGATCTGCTCGGGCGTGACGTGACCGGGACGCAGCAGGCGCGGCAGCGCATCGTCGCGCGACAGGTCGATGATCGTCGATTCGATGCCGACCGGGCAGCGGCCGCCGTCCAAAATCAATGCCACCGCGTCGCCGAGTTCTTCGCGAACGTGCGCGGCGTCGGTCGGACTGATCCGCCCGAAGCGGTTGGCCGACGGCGCCGCGACCCCACTCATGCCGTGGCGACCGCCGCCGGCCTGCGCGTAGGCGCGCAGCAGCTCGAGCGCAATCGGATGCGACGGCACGCGCAGGCCGACCGTCTCCTGGCCGCCGGTCACCGCGTAGGGAACCTGCGGCGCGCGTTTGAGGATCAGCGTCAGCGGCCCCGGCCAGAAAGCTTCAGCGAGGTCCCAGGCCGCTTGCGGAAGATCGATCGCCCAGCGCTCGAGGTAAGCCGCACCGGCGAGATGCACGATCAATGGGTGGTCGGCGGGACGTCCCTTGGCGGCGAAGATTTTGGCCACCGCCTCGGGGTTGGCGGCGTCGGCGCCCAGGCCATAGACCGTCTCGGTCGGAAAGGCGACGAGTTCGCCGGCCTGCAGCAGTTCGACCGCTCGCGCGTAATCCGGCACGCTCACGGCAGGTCGGGAAGCGTCTTCGCCAGCACCTTGGCGCACTGGTCGGCGCGGAACTCTCGCAGCTTGGCCGCCAGCTCATTATCGGAGAGCGCCAGCATGGCGACCGAGAACAGTGCCGCATTGATCGCGCCGGCTTCGCCGATGGCGAAGGTCGCGACCGGAATGCCGCCCGGCATCTGCACCATGGCGAGCAGCGAATCGAGCCCCTGCAGGTGTTTCGACGGCATCGGCACGGCCAGCACCGGCAGCTGGCTCTTGGCCGCCAGCACACCGGCGAGGTGCGCAGCGCCGCCGGCGGCGCCGATCAGCACCTTGATTCCGCGCTCTTGCGCGCTCGCCGCGTAGTCGAGCGCGGCGTCGGGCGTGCGGTGCGCCGACAGAACGCGCGCCTCGTAGGGAATCGCGAAGCGCTTGAGCGTCTCGGCGCAGGCGCGCAGTACCGGCCAGTCGCTGTCCGACCCCATGACGATACCTACCAGCGGATTTGTAACCATGATCATTCCTTTAAACCATAAAAGACAACTTAACCACGAAGGACATAGCGCGAAGCAAATCCCGGAGGGACCAAGAGCACGAAGAAAGACAAAAAGTTCAAGCGGATCGGACCTTTTGTCTTTTCCTGGTGTTCTTCGTGGTCAAAAATTTAGGCGCTGGCCGAACGCTCGGCGCTTTCCAGCGTATTGGCGAGCAGCATGGTGATGGTCATCGGGCCGACGCCGCCGGGAACCGGCGTGATATACGAAGCGACCTCCCTGGCCGATTCGAAATCGACGTCGCCGCAGAGTTTGCCGTCGGCCATGCGGTTGATGCCGACGTCGATGACCACCGCGCCGGGTTTGACCATGTCGCCGGTGATCATCTTCGGCCGGCCGATCGCCGCGACCAGAATGTCGGCGCGCAGACAGTGCGCCTTGAGATCCTTGGTCTGAGAGTGGCAGACGGTGACCGTCGCGCCGGCGTGCATCAGCAGCATCGCCATCGGCTTGCCGACGATGTTCGAGCGACCGACGACGACCGCTTCCTTGCCCTTGACGGAAATCCCCGCGCTTTCGAGGAACTTCATCGCGCCGTAGGGCGTGCACGGAATGAAACAGGGCTGGCCCTGCATCAGCGCGCCGACGTTCTCGGCGCGAAAGCCATCGACGTCCTTTTGCGCGGCGATCGCTTCGAGCACGGCGTCGGCGTCAAAATGTCTGGGCAGCGGCAACTGCACCAGGATGCCGTGGATTTTGGGGTCGGCGTTAAGCTCGGCGATCTTGTCGAAGACCACCTGCGGCGCGACGTCGGGCGCAAAGACGTACTTCTCGGAGTGGATACCGGCCTGCGCGCAGGCATTGACCTTGTTGCGCACATAGACCTGCGACGCCGCGTCTTCGCCGACCAGGATCACCGCCAGGCCAGGCCGCGTTCCCTGCGCAGCGAGTTGATCGGCGCGTTGTTTGAAACCGGCGCGCAGTTGCTGTCCGAGTGCGACGCCGTCGAGAAGTTGTGCTGTCATGTGAGGTCCAGAAGGTGGGTAAGGATAAATCGGCGCCGGAATCTGGCGCGTCACGCCGCCTGCGCGGCCTGTGCCGCTGCCGCGCGACCGGCGGCGAAGGCCTGGCGGTTAAGCTCGATGAGCGCCGGCTTCTTGGTCGCGAAACGCTTGAGGATGCATTGCTCGAGCACCTGCGCCGAGAACGGCAGATAGTCCGAAATGGCGCCGAGCATCACGCTGTTGCCTAGCCGGGCGTCGCCGAGTTCGCTGGCGATGGCCGACGCGTCGAACGAAAAGACGCGGGTTCCGGCAGCACGCACGGCGGCGACCGGGTCTTCCGGATAGTCGTAGAGCCCCAGATCGACGACGGGAGGAACGAGGCGTCCGCTATTGATCAGCGCCAGGCCGTCAGCGCGCAGCATGTGGCGCCAGCGCATGCCTTCGGCGGCTTCGAAACCGAGCAGCAGGTCGGCGGTCCCCGGCGTGATCTGCGGCGACAGCACCTTGGCGCCGAAACGCAGATGCGACGAGACGACGCCGCCGCGCTGCGCCATCCCCGGCGACTTCGGTCTTTTTGACGTCGTGGCCGAAGGCGATCGCCGCCTCGGCGAGGATTTCGGTTGCCGTCATGACGCCCTGACCACCGGTGCCGACGACGAGGATGTTGGTAATTTCAGACATGAAACACTCCTAAAACAAGCTCACCACAGCGAGCACGGCGAACACGGCGAAAAGACAGAGGCTTAAAAGATTTACTTAATTCGCTTGAGGTTGATCCCAATAGGCCCTCAAAACCTGGTTTCGCGCCGTGCTCGCTGTATCGCCGTGGTTTGAACTGAAGTTGTTAATTCTTCTTTACCACATGAATCGGCATCGACAATTCGCCCACCGGGACGATGGCGTCGGGCGCGCAGGGTTGCAGGCAGAGGCCGCAACCGGTACACGCCGAACTCTCGATGCGAACGAAGTTGAGCTCAACCTCCTTGCCCGAATTCTTGATCACCTTCTCGCGCCGCGTCACGTGGATCGCCGGGCAACCGATATCGACGCAGTTGCCGCAGCCGGTGCACTTGTCGCTATCGACCATGAACGGCGATCGCGCCTTGAAGTCGTCGGTCAGCACGCAAGGCCGGTTGGTGATGATCACCGACGGCTCGGCGATCTTGGTTTCCTGGCGCAGCGTCTTGAACAGCGTCGGCAGTTCGTAGGGGTCGACGACATGCACGCGCTCATCGCGAACGCCGAGCGCGCGGACCAAGTTCGCGAAATCGACGCGCGGCGCGTCTTCGCCGTGGATGCCGTGGCCGTTGCCCGGATTGTTCTGGCCGCCGGTCATGCCGACGGCGCGGTTGTCGAGCAGCAACACGGTGACGTTGCCGCGGTTGTAGACGATGTTGAGCAGGCCCTGCATTCCCATGTGCATGAAGGTCGAGTCGCCGATCACGGCGACGATCTTCTTGTCCTTTTCGGAATCGGCACGGCCCTTGTCGAGGCCGTGCGCCATGCCCATCGACGCCCCCATCGAGATGCACGCGTCGAGTGCGTTCCACGGCTGGCCGAAACCGAGCGTGTAGCAGCCGATGTCGCCGGAGACGGTGACGTTGCGCAGCTGCGCCAGCGTGTAATAGACACCGAGGTGCGGACAGGCGACGCACATCGTCGGCGGCCGCGGAAAGACTTGCATCGGCGTCGCCACCGGGGCTTCGGCAACGGTTTCGCCGAGCAGCCGCGCGATCGCCGGCCCGAGCACAGCGGGCGAAAGTTCGCCACTACGCGGCAGGATGTCCTTGCCGAGCGCAGCGATACCCTGCGCCTTGATTTCGGTCTCGATCAGCGGCTCGACTTCCTCGACGACGACCAATTGGTCGCACTGATCAGCGAACTTGCGCACCAGCTCGAAAGGCACCGGATACGAAAAACCGAGCTTCAACACTGGCGCGTCGGGGAAGCGCTCGCGAACGTGCATATACGCCGGGCCCGAGGTGACAAAGCCGACGCGGCGGTCGGCGCCAGTTTCGAGCACATTGAACGGTGAAACCTCGGCCTCGCTGCGCAGGCGGCTTTCGCGCTCGAACATCAGCGGCAGACGGCGGCCAGCGGCGCCCGGAACCATCACCCAGCGACCGACGTCCTTGGTGAAGCCGGCGACCGGATGCATGCTGCGCTCGCCGACGGTGACCAGCGCCTTGACGTGGCAGATGCGCGTCGTCAGGCGCAGGATCACCGGCGTCTGGAAGCGCTCGGAGAGTTCGAAGGCGGCGAGCGTAAAGTCGTGCGCCTCCTGCGAATCGGACGGCTCGAGCACCGGCAGATGCGCGAAGCGGCCCCAGTAGCGCGAATCCTGCTCGTTCTGCGACGACGACAGGCCGACGTCGTCGGCCACCGCGATCACCAGGCCGCCGGCGACGCCGGTCAGCGTCATGGTCATCAAGGCGTCTGAGGCGACGTTCAGGCCGACGTGCTTCATCGCGCAGAAGGCGCGCGAGCCGGCCATCGCCGCGCCGAAAGCGACTTCCAGCGAGACCTTCTCGTTGACCGACCATTCGGCGTAGAGATCAGGGTAGGTCGAAATCTCCTCGAGCATTTCGGTCGCCGGCGTTCCCGGGTAGGCGGCGGCGACGCGCACGCCCGACTCCCAGACGGCACGGGACACCGCCTCGTTACCTGACATCAAGAGCCGGCTTTGCGCCGGCGCGGGCATGACTGCGGCCATCACATCTCTCCAAAGGGCTCGAATGACTTCGAAACGGCGGGAAATTCAGCGACGCAGTATACCCCAGCCGCTTGGCGCAGTCTCGGCTCAAAGGCCTGATCGGAGCGCCGACGGGTCCGGCGGCGAGGACGCTGGGCGGCTAGCCGGCGGGTTTGACGTGGCCCATCATGTCGGTGAAGACGATGTGGTCGCCGTCCATTGAAAAGCTGCCCGTCTCGTAGGTGCGGCGCAGGCGCAGCGCTTTGCCGCAAAAAGTGATGTCGACCGCGCCCTCGACACCCGCGCCGACTTCGATTTTCGCCGTGGCGGTCAAGGCCAGCTCCTGTTCGAGCGCGTCTCTCTCCGGCAGCAGTTTGGCCCACGCCTGCAGCGACTTTTGCCACGACGCCTTGGCGCGTTCGAGCATGCCGGCCTTGTCGCCATGCGTCGAAAGATGTTTGACCAGTTTTTCGAGATTGCTTTCTTCCTCGCGCTGCTTCTCGATGGTCTTCTGCAGCTGCTGGTATTTGGCGTCGAGCACCGGATTGACGCCGAGCAACAGGCGGGTCACGCCGCCCGTCGACGAGCCGAGGATCGGCACCTGGATCAGCATCATCGCGCGCGCCGAGCCGCCGGCCAGTCGTCCGCGCGGTGAGTTGAGACCGACGACGATTTGATTATTGGCCTGCAAGTCGCTCTGCAGGGCCGTGTCGTCGATGGCGATGGTCGTCCCGGCGAGGACCTGCGAGTTTTCGACGAAACGCGCCGACACCGCGCCGCCGGCCTCGACCTGCGCCTTGGCGATAATCCCGCCACCGATGCGGATGTCGCCGCCGGCCTTGAGCTCGGCGCCGTCGATCACACCGCCGACGATGATGTCGCCGGTCGCATGCACCTTCATTCCGGGCAGGACCTCGCCTTCGATGCTCACCGTGCCGTCAAAGGAAACATTGCCCGTCGCCAGGTTGACGTTGCGAAAATGCAAAATGGGCTCGACGTTAACGCCATTGCCGCAGCGAACGGGTTGCCCGCTGAACACCGCGCGCAGCAAATTGGCGTCGTCGTCGGCGACATAAGCGCCGACAAGATTTTCAGCGAACGGCAGATTTTTCCCGGGCACCGGCTCGACGGCCCCACCGCGGACGTTACGCCCGGCCGTTCCGGTCGTCGGCGGGATGCGCCGCATCAACGGCTGTTCGGCAGCGACCGACGGGATCTCGCCCAGATCGCGAAAATCGATCAAGCCCTTTTCGTCGACACGCGGCGAGCGGTCACGCGCATCGGTCACGAGCAGTTCGAAGCTCGCGTCGATGCCGTTTTCCGCAGGCTTTCCGCTGGCGATACAGGCGCGCTCGGCGCCCTGCGTCGCACTGGCGGCACAGACCGCGCTCACCGCCGCCTGATCGATACCGAAAATCACCCCGGCTGCGTCGAGCGCCGCGAACACCGCGTCGACTTCGAGCGCCTTGCCGCCACGCGCCGCAGTCACGTTGATCCAGGCCTGCATCGCGTCGGCGGCAATTTCGAGCGTAAAGCTCGCAGCGCGACACTCGCCGATCGTCAATTCGAGCTCAATCCCCGGCGAGTTATACGCTTCGACCAGCGTCGAGAGCGCCTCGTCAAACAGCTGGCACTGTCCGTAACCGGCACGCGACAACATCTCACGCAAGCCATCGAGATCAAGCAATGGCCGTTCTGAAGACTGGCGCAGAGACGCCAAAAGCTGGTTTTCGTTCGCAGAAAACACCAACCCCGGAAAATCGGTCATAAAAAATAGTCTTTCGCAATGCCACCCCGCGCCGCCACTTCGCCGCGCCCCTCCACACCAGCCGTCATTTTGAATGACCGTCTGCCGCAGCCATCGTTCGTCGCCGACCGCCAAATGTTCGGTCTGATCGGGAACCAAGCCTCTTTACGGCATTCTTACGCCATCATTGATCCTTTGGCTATGAATATTTAAATTGCTTTGCTTTTATTGCACGATACAGGATCATGTTTTACAATGTGACATAAACATCGTGATTGATGCACTGCGGTACTTTCCATCGCGACCGCGCATTACCCTTGTCGTTTTCGTCAAGCACCGATGAGCGACACTCCCCACCCGCAGGCTAGGAGACAAGTCATGGCAGTAGCACCCGAGAATAACGAAGCCCCAACAATTAACGACAGCGATCCGCAAGAGACACGCGAGTGGCAGGAGGCGCTGACCGGCGTCATCGGCCAGGAAGGCACCGACCGCGCGCATTTCCTGATCCAGCAGTTGATCGCCCAGGCGCGCGAGGAAGGGATCGACATCCCGTACAGCGCGACCACCGAATACGTCAACACCATCCCGGTCGATCGCCAGCCGATGTATCCCGGCGACGCGACGATCGAAATCAGGATCCGCAATTTCCTGCGCTGGAACGCCATGGCGATGGTCGTTCGCGCCAACCGCGACACCAACGTCGGCGGCCACATCGCGTCGTACGCCTCGTCGGCGGCGCTCTACGACGTCGGCTTCAACTGGTTCTGGCGCGGACAGAATGAACAGCACGGCGGCGACCTGGTGTTCTTCCAGGGGCACTCGATTCCCGGCGTCTATGCGCGCGCCCACCTGCTCGGCCGGCTGTCCGACGAGCAGATGAACAATTTCCGCCAGGAAGTCGACGGCAAGGGCCTGTCGTCCTACCCTCACCCCTGGCTGATGCCCGATTTCTGGCGCTTCCCGACCGTCTCGATGGGACTCGGCCCACTGCAGGCGATCTACCAGGCACGCTTCATGAAATACATGGACAGCCGCGGACTGATCGAAGCCAAGGACCGCAAGGTCTGGGCCTTCCTCGGCGACGGCGAGACCGACGAGGTCGAGTCGCTGGGCGCCATCGGCATGGCCGCGCGCGAGAAGCTCGACAACCTGATCTTCGTCATCAACTGCAATCTGCAGCGTCTCGACGGCCCGGTGCGCGGCAACGGCAAGATCATCCAGGAACTCGAAAGCACCTTCCGCGGCGCCGGCTGGAACGTCATCAAGCTGATCTGGGGCCGCCACTGGGACGTGCTGTTCGAGCGCGACAAGAAGGGAATCCTCAAGAAACGCATGATGGAAGTCGTCGACGGCGAATACCAGACGTTCAAGGCCAAGAACGGCGCCTACGTTCGCGAGCACTTCTTCAACACGCCCGAACTCGCCGAGCTCGTTGCCGACTGGACCGACGCCGACATCTGGAACCTCAACCGCGGCGGCCACGACATCTTCAAGATCTACTCGGCGTTCAAGGCGGCGGTCGAGCACCCGGGCCAACCGACGCTGATCCTGGCCAAGACGATCAAGGGCTACGGCATGGGCGAAGCCGGCGAAGGGATGAACATCTCGCACCAGCAGAAGAAGCTCGACGTCAACGCCATCAAGCGCTTCCGCGACCGCTTCAAGCTGCCGGTTGCCGACGACCAGCTCGAAGCCCTGCCTTTCCTCAAGTTCGAGGAAGGTTCGCCGGAGCTTGCCTACCTGCGCGAACGTCGCGCCGCACTCGGCGGCCTGCTGACCCGGCGCCGCTGCCAGGCCGCGCCGCTCGAAGTGCCGCCGCTCGCCGCCTTCGAGTCGCTGCTCAAGGCGTCCGGTGAAGGACGCGAGGTGTCGTCCACGATGGCGATCGTTCGCGTGCTCAACATCCTGCTCAAGGACAAGAAGATCGGCAAGCGCGTCGTCCCGATCGTCCCCGACGAATCGCGCACCTTCGGCATGGAAGGCTTGTTCCGCCAGATCGGCATCTGGAACCAGCAGGGTCAGAACTACGTCCCCGAGGACCAGGACCAGCTGATGTTCTACAAGGAGTCGAAGAACGGTCAGGTGCTGCAGGAAGGAATCAACGAAGCCGGCGCGATGAGCGACTGGATCGCTGCCGCAACCTCGTATTCGGTGCATGGCGAGCAGATGATCCCCTTCTACATCTGCTATTCGATGTTCGGCCTGCAACGCACCATGGACCTCTACTGGGCCGCCGGCGACCAGCGCGCGCGCGGCTTCATGATCGGCGGAACGGCCGGGCGAACGACGCTCAACGGCGAAGGCTTGCAGCACGAGGACGGCCATTCGCACATCCTCGCCGGGCTGATCCCCAACTGCATCAGCTACGACCCGACCTTCTCGTTCGAGGTCGCGGTGATCATGCAGGACGGCATGCGCCGCATGTTCGCCGAGCAGCAGGACGTCTATTACTACATCACGGTGATGAACGAGAACTACGAGCATCCGGCGATGCCCGACGACGAGAACACGGCGGCCGACATCATCAAGGGAATGTACCTGCTCAAGAAGGGTCAGGTCTCGGACGGCAAGCAGGCGGCACCGCGCGTCCAGCTGCTCGGCTCGGGAACGATCTTCCGCGAAGTGATCGCCGCCGCCGAGTTACTAAAAAGCGATTGGGGCGTCGACGCCGATCTCTGGGGCTGCCCGAGCTTCAACGAACTGGCGCGCGAAGGCAACGACCTCGCGCGCTGGAACCTGCTCAACCCGACCGACAAGCCGAAGCTCTCGCACGTCGAGCAGTGTCTCAACGACACGCGCGGACCGATCATCGCGGCGACCGACTACGTGCGGCAGTACGCCGAGCAGATCCGCCCGCTCATCAACCGGCGCTACGTGACGCTCGGCACCGACGGCTACGGCCGCTCGGACACGCGCGAGAAGCTGCGTCACTTCTTCGAGGTCGATCGACGCTGGATCGCCATTAGCGCGCTCAAGGCGCTCGCCGACGACGGCACGATCGCGCACAGCCAGGTCGCCGAGGCGATTGCCAAATACGGCATCGACGTCAATAAACCAAACCCGATGACGGTCTAAGGGAGCGTATCAATGAGTCAGCAAATTGAAGTCAAGGTCCCGGACATCGGCGATTATTCCGACATCCCGGTCATCGAAATCTGCGTTGCGGTCGGCGACACGGTCAAGGTCGACGACGCGCTGGTGACGCTCGAATCGGACAAGGCGACGATGGACGTTCCGTCGTCGGTCGCCGGTGTCGTTCGCGAAATCCGCGTCGCGCTGGGCGACCGGATCTCCGAAGGCCGCGTCGTCGCGATTATCGAAGCCGCGCAAGCCAGCGCCCCGGCAGAAACGGCCAAGCCGGCGGCACCCGCGCCTGCTGCTCCCGCGCCCGCCGCGGTGGCCCCGGCTCCGGCGGCACCCGCCGCGGTCGCTGCCCCTGCACCGGCGGCAATCGCTCCGCCGGCATCGACCGCCGGCCTCGCACTCGACGCGCCAACGCACGCCAGTCCGTCGGTTCGCCGCTTCGCGCGCGAACTGGGCGTCGATTTAACGAAGGTCGCAGCGACCGGCCCCAAGCAGCGCATCGTCAAGGAAGACGTCGCCGCCTTCATCAAAGGCGTGATGAAGGCCGGGCCTGCCGCAGCCGCGAGCGGCGCCGCGCTGGGTGGTGGGCTTGACCTGCTGCCGTGGCCGAAAGTCGATTTCGCCAAGTTCGGCGAAGTCGAGGTCAAGCCGCTGTCGCGAATCAAGAAGATCTCCGGCCAGAACCTCGCGCGCAACTGGGTGATGATCCCGGCGGTGACCTACCACGAGGACGCCGACATCACCGAGCTCGAAGCTTTCCGCGTCGCGCTCAACAAGGAAAACGCCAAGAGCGGACTCAAGATCACCATGCTCGCCTTCCTGATCAAGGCCTGCGAGCTGGCGCTCAAGAAATTCCCCGAGTTCAACGCTTCGCTCGACGGCGAGAATCTGATCCTCAAGAAGTACTTCCACATCGCTTTTGCCGCTGACACGCCCAACGGCCTGGTCGTCCCGGTGGTCAAGAACGTCGACCAGAAGTCGGTGAGCCAGATCGTCGTCGAATGCGGCGAACTCGCCAAGAAAGCGCGCGACGGCAAGCTCAGCCCGGCCGAGATGAGCGGTGCCTGCTTCACCATCTCGAGCGTCGGCGGAATCGGCGGCACCTCGTTCTCGCCGATCGTCAATGCGCCCGAAGTCGCGATTCTCGGCGTTTCCAAGTCGGTGATGAAACCGGTCTGGAACGGCTCCGAATTCGCTCCGCGCCTGATCCTGCCGCTCTCGCTGTCGGCCGACCACCGCGTCATCGACGGCGCCACGGCGACGCGCTTCAACGCTTTTGTCGCGCAGCTCTTGGCCGACCTGCGCCGCGCGCTGATTTGATCGGGAGAAAAAAATGACTCAGATCATCGAAGTAAAAGTCCCGGACATCGGCGACTTCAAGGACGTTCCGATCATCGAACTGTGCGTTGCCGTCGGCGATACGGTCCGCGCCGAGGACGCGCTGCTGACGCTCGAATCGGACAAGGCGACGATCGACATTCCGAGCCCGGCCGCCGGCGTCGTTCGCGAGTTCAAGGTCAAAGTCGGCGACAAGGTGTCGCAGGGCAGTCTGGTCGTCATTCTCGACGCGGCGGCCAGCGAAGCCAAGCCCGCTGCCGCCACATCAGCAGCTGCGCCCGCAGTCTCGTCCGCGCCTGCGGCCGCCGCACCGGCCCCGACCGCAGCGCCCGTTCCGGTCGCCGGACAGTTTGCCGGAAGCGCCGATCTCGAATGCGAAATGCTCGTCCTCGGCGCCGGCCCCGGCGGTTACTCGGCGGCGTTCCGCGCCGCCGACCTCGGCCTCAAGACGATCATCGTCGAGCGTTACGCGACGCTCGGCGGCGTTTGCCTCAACGTCGGCTGCATCCCGTCGAAAGCGCTGCTGCACGTCGCCGTCGTCGCCGACGAAGCGGCGCATATGGCCGAAGCCGGAGTGACCTTCGGCGCGCCGCAGATCGACATCGACAAGCTGCGCGCGCACAAGGCCAAGGTGGTCGGCAAGCTCACCACGGGACTCGCCGGGATGGCCAAGATGCGCAAGGTCGAGGTCGTTCGCGGGGTCGGCCAGTTCCTCGACGCCAATCACATCGAGGTCGAAGTCACCGACGGTGCGGCGCAAGAGAAGACCGGCGCCAAAAAGGTCATCCGCTTCCAAAAATGCATCATCGCCGCCGGCAGTTCGCCGGTGCATCTGCCGTTCATCCCGCAGGATGCGCGCATCGTCGACTCGACCGGCGCACTCGAACTGCGGACCGTCAATGGGCAGATTCCGAAGAAGATGCTGGTGATCGGCGGCGGCATCATCGGTCTCGAAATGGCGACCGTCTACTCGCTGCTCGGCACCCGCGTCGACGTCGTCGAGATGCTCGACGCGCTGATGCAAGGCCCCGACCGCGACGCGGTCAAGGTCTGGGAAAAGCAGAACCTGCACCGTTTCGACCAGGTCATGCTGAAGACCAGGACGGTCTCGGTCGACGCGCGCGACGACGGGCTCTACGTCAAGTTCGAAGGCGACCAGGCGCCGGCCGGCGAGGTCAAATACGACCTCATCCTGCAGGCCGCCGGCCGCTCGCCCAACGGCAAGAAGATCGGCGCCGAAAAGGCCGGCGTGGTCGTTTCCGAGCGCGGCTTCATCACCGTCGATCGGCATATGCGAACCAATGTGGCCAACATCTTCGCCATCGGCGACATCGTCGGCAACCCGATGCTCGCGCACAAGGGGGTGCATGAAGGGCACGTCGCCGCCGAAGTCGCCGCCGGCGAAGTGCAAGGCAACGGCGAACTGTCGCGCGTCGCCTTCGACGCGCACGTGATCCCCAGCGTCGCCTACACTCACCCGGAAGTCGCCTGGGTCGGCATTTGCGAAGACCAGGCCAAGCGCGAAGGACGCTCGATCGAAGTCGCCAAGTTCCCGTGGGCGGCGTCGGGACGCGCAATCGCCAACGGCGCCGAGTACGGCTTCACCAAGCTCATCTTCGACACGCACATGCACCGCGTGATCGGCGGCACCATCGTCGGCCCGAGCGCCGGCGACATGATCGGCGAAATCTGCCTGGCCATCGAAATGGGCTGCGACGCCGTCGACATCGGCAAGACCATCCACCCGCACCCGACGCTCGGCGAGACGATCGGCATGGCCGCCGAAGTCGCGCACGGCACCTGTACCGACATCCCGCCGGCGAGGAAGAAGTAAGCCGCAGCGCACGGCAGCACGCCAATGGCCACCGCGCAAGCGGTGGCCATTGGTCTTTCTGGCCCGCGCGATGATTTTTTCGGATCAGCGGCATTTACGGATACACCAGCGTGCAATCTGCTGCGAAAATAGCGGCGTGCAAAACGGTCGCCCGGATGCTTCACCCTATCGCGACACGCCAGGAGATTTCATTGTTGCCCACCGAAGATCAAAAGGCGCTTGACGCTTTAGTCGCCAAAGGTATCCGCCTTCCACCGCAGCCGCGGGTCCTGATCGAACTGCGCGAGGCCATCGACAGCGCCGATTACACCGTCGGGACCATCAGCCGCATCATCAATCAGGATCCGGGGCTGGTCGCCATGCTGTTCAAGATTTCTCGTTCGCCAGCCTTTTCGCGCGGGCGACAATTCAACAAACTTGGCGATGTGCTGCAAGTCATCGGGATCCAGCAGGCCTACAATCTGGTGCAGTCGATCGCGCTATCGACGGCGATTGGCGGCGAAACGCGAAATGCCTTCGCGCGGTTCTGGTCGCGCTCAGGCGAAGTGGCTGAGCTGTCATCGCTGATTGCCGAGGACCACGTCGGCGTCTGCAACGTTTTCCCGGACCAGGCCTATTTGGCCGGAATCTTCCACCAGTGCGGCGTTCCCGTGCTGATGATGCGCTTTCCCGATTACTGCAAGAAACTCCATCTTGACGACACGCAGAACTGGCCGGACCTAGCCGAGGAAGATGCGATCTTTAACGTCGACCACTGCAGCATCGGCTATCTGGTGGCGCGCCACTGGGGGCTGCCCGATTTTGTCTGCGCAGCGATTCGCTATCACGACGAGCTCCCGACCGAAGAGGCGGGTCAGGCGATATCGCTGGTCTGCATCGTGCAGTTGGCGATCCACTGCTACCTCTACAATAACCGGCAGGCCAATCCGCTGTGGGAAACGATCGGTGCTCGGGTACGCGACGAACTCGGAATCTCGGCGCACGAGCTGGGCGACTACCTGGACGATGTGCTGCGCCGCTTCCACCAGGCAGCGCTTTAGAACAGGCCAAAAAATCGCATCGCGCTGGCGCAAGACGAGATCGGCCGTCGCCAGTTTCCGATTTGCGCCGTTGTCCCTATCGCCTGGTGTAGATTGCGACCTGGCAAAAAATAGGGATTTCCGATGTCGAAGATCTTCGTCCACACGCTCGCCGCCGGGGGATGCGCGCTGGCGCTGCTGGCCGGCAGCCAAGTGGCCCGCGCCGAGAACGTCGCCGCCGGCGAAGCGCTCACGGGAAGTACCGACGTCTCCGGCGTCGGCAAGATCGGCCAGGTGCACGACAAGCTGCGGCGCACCGCCGCGCGCCATTCGCTGTATACCGAGATGGCCGACGTCTACGATGAATATTCCGCTTTCAAGACGCTCGCCACCAAGAACACCGGCCTATCGTGGTCGATCGACTTAAGCTACCTGCAACAATGGGGCCGCGCCGACGGCGGCAGCCCGGCGGGGCAGTGGCTGGCGACGCCGTCGGCCGACTGGACGCTGTTTCGCGACAGTGCCATCGGTACCGGTTCGTTCCAGCTCGACTATACGGCGGTTCGCTACGGCACCCGGCAGAGCGCCGCCGAGGTGCAGGGCAGGCTTGGACTGGGCACGCCGATCAACGACTATTCGAGCGCGCAGAACACCTTCAACCAGTTGACCTACACCCACGCCCTGCCGGGCAACCGACTGCTGGTGTCGGTCGGCCAGTATCCGTTCGCCAACTTCGACGCCAACCAGTACCTCGCCAACCAGCAGCAGAATTTCAACAACGACCTGCTCGCGCAGAACGGCAGTCAGACCTACGCCAGCGCGGGCCTTGGCGCCTACGTCCAGGTCAATGCGACGAGCACCGTCCATTTCGCCGCCGGCTTTCAAAGCGCCGACAACCTCGCTGCGACGACGCTGTCGGCCAAGAACTTCGGCGACGACGGCTATGCCTGGTTCGGCTATGCGCAATGGACGCCGGCGATCAAGGGCTTGGGCCCCGCGCAGTACTCGCTGACCTATTACGAGACGCCGAGCGTTCCGGCGCAATCGCCGAGCAGCCGCGGCTGGTCGGCGAACGCCGTACAGAACGTAAACGACCGCTGGGCGGTGTTCGGCCGCGCCAACCGGGCGTATGGCGACGTGACGCCAATCCGTGCTTCCTACGCGCTCGGGGTGGCGATCAACGATCCGCTCGGGCGCAGCCCGACCGATCAGATCGGCCTGGCGTTCGCCTACAGCGATGTCATGCCGACGGCGACGAACCCGGCGATGCTGCGCAACGAGAAGGTGGTCGAGACCTACTGGAACTGGACCTTCGCCAAGGGACTGTTGCTCACCCCCGGCGTGCAGTACCTGCGCGATCCGGCGCTGGCGCCGTCGAGAAACGACGCCTGGGTGATTTCCTTGCGCTCGACGCTGATGTTCTGAGCCTTCAGCCGCGCAGCCGTTTGACCATGTAATAGCCCTGCCCGCCATAGGTCTGCAAATTGGCGAGTTCGAGCGGATCGAGCTCATCGACGACCGCGTAACCGTGTTTCTTCCAGAACTCGCTTGACGCCTGAATCGAGACCAGCGACGAATGGGCCAACCCTTCGGCGCGCGCCTGCTCGCACGCCAAGCCGACCAGCGCCTGGCCGATCCGGCAACCCGTGGCACGCCGGGCAACCGCCAGGTCGTGCAGATAGAACGTTCCAGGTTCAGTCGCGACGTCGAAGGCGCCGCCGATCGGCGTGACCTTGCCGACGATCGAACGATAGGCGACCAGATAGGCGCAGACGCCTTGCTCATCTTCGGCAACCCACGCCGAATCCGGTGACGCGTCAAGACGCGAGCGGATCGACGACTCGTCTTCGATCACCGCCGGCAGGTAGCATTCGGCCTGGATGACGAGAACGGCAGGCACATCGTCCTGCGTCATCAGCCGCAATTTGCACTTTCGTTGCAGTTCGCTCTTCGCTCGCCTATTCACGATGGCTGAAGCGCTCCTTACGACAAACGACGAATACACTGCACGCGATAATTGCCGTCCTCGACCTCGACGCCGTGCGTATCGTGAGCGAACCCCGGGAACTCGCGGTCGAACGATTGCAGCGCCTTGAGGTAGCCGAGCAGCGGCGCGTCCGCGTCGCCGGCGTTTTCGCCCGGCATCAGCAGCGGAATTCCCGGCGGATAAGGAACGACGCCGGTCGCCACCGTGCGGCCGGCCATCTCGTCGAGCGTCAGCGATTCGACGTTGCCGCGAACCAGCTGCTCGTAGGCTTCGACCGGGCTGAAATCGGGATGCGGCAGAATCGAGAAGGCTTGCGCCATCGTCTCGCTGGTCTTGAACGCGCGCATCGCGGCGAACATCGAAGCGGCCAGATCCTTGAGGCCGAGCCCGCGGTAGCGCGCCGGATTGGCCGCCAGCAGCGCTGGCAGCACGTGCTCGAGCGGCGCATTGGCGTCGTAGTCGCGCTTGAAATCGAGCAGCGCGTTGACCAGCGTTCCCCACTTGCCCTTGGTGATGCCGATCGAGAACAGGAAGAGAATCGTGAAGTCGTTGGTCTTTTCGACGACGATGCCCTGCTGATCAAGGTACGCGGTCACCACGGCGGCGGGAATCCCGCTTTCCAGCAGGCCGCCCGAAACGGCGACGCCGGGCGTCACGATCGAGACCTTGATCGGATCGAGCAGGCAATAACCGTCTTCGATGTCGCCAAAACCGTGCCACAGCGCGTTGGGTTTGAGCACCCAGCACGCGGGGTCGGTGACCAGACGCTCTTCGTCCACCGCGAAGAAGGGGATGCGCTGGCCGGAAGATTGGTCATCGACGGTCTCCGGCTGCCAGGCGTCGAAGAACCAGTCTTTCTTTTGCGCAAACTCGCTGCACAGACGCGCCAGCATGCGCCGGAAAGCGACCGCTTCGCGAATCGCGTCGCCGGTCAGCGCCTCGCCGCCGGGACCGTCCATCATCGCCGCGCTGACGTCGTTGGAGGCGATGATGGCGTAGAGCGGCGAGGTCGACGCATGCATCATGTACGCTTCGTTGAAACGCTCGTGCGGAATCGGGTTGCGGCCATCGCGAACGTGGATGAACGACGCTTGCGAGAGCGCCGCCAGCAGCTTGTGCGTCGATTGCGTGGCGAACACCGTCGGCCGGCTCGCGTCGTGCTGCGCCGGGTCGCCGTGCATCGCGAAACGCTCGCGGTAGATCGGGTTGAAGCGCGCGTAGCCGTACCAGGCTTCGTCGAAGTGCAGCCGGTCGACGCTCTGGCCGAGCAAGGCTTCGACGCGGCTGACCTTGTAGCACAGGCCGTCGTAGGTCGAATTGGTGACGATGGCGTGCACCGGCGTCGGGTCGATGGCGCCGCGAACCAGCGGATTGTCGCTGATCCCCTTGCTGATCGCCGCGGGCGTCAGGTGCTCGGGACGAATCGGCCCGATGATTCCGTAACGGTTGCGCGACGGAATGAGATAGGTCGGGATCGCTCCCGACATCACCATCGAATGCTCGACCGATTTGTGGCAGTTGCGGTCGCACAGCGCGATCTGGTTGCGCGTCACGCTGGCCATCAGGATCACGCGGTTCGACGTCGACGAGCCGTTGGTGACGTGGTAGCTGCGGTGCGCGCCGAAAACGCGCGCGGCGTAGCGTTCGCTCTCGCCGATCGGTCCGGAGTGATCGAGCAGCGAGCCGAGCTCGCCGACAGAGATCGACAGATCAGAGCGGAACAGGCTCTCGCCGAAGAACTCGAAGAAGGCGCGGCCGACCGTGCTCTTGAGGAAGGCCGTCCCGCCCGTGTGCCCCGGCGTGTGCCACGAGTATTCATAGACTTTCGAGAAATTAGCCAGCGCCTTGAACATCGGCGGCAGCACCGTCGCGCGATAACGGTCGATCGCGGCGACGATTCGCCCGCCGATGAAGTCGGTCGTATCCTCCTGCATGAAGACGAAGTCGTCGGCCAGACGCATCGCCTCGACCGGAATGTCGGCGGCGCTGCTGCGGTCGGCGAGCAGGAAAACCGGCAGGCCGACGCTGCGCGCGCGGATCGCGTCGAGCACGCGCAGCGCACTGCGATGCTCGGGGTCGCCGCCGAGGTCCCAGCTGAGCAACAGGCACTGGATTCCCGGGTCGGCCTTGATCGTCAGCACCGCGTCGTCGGCGCTGATCGCCACGACGATGCGCACCAGACGCGCTTCGAGCTCCTGCAGCAGCTTGTCGGCGCTGTTGCCCGCCGCCGTCGCGTCGTCGATCCTGTCGTGAACCAACAAGGCTTTCATGCCGAGCCGGCGATGGAGTGGGACGGTTGGTGTGGCGGACATGCGCTGCTCCTCGTAAAGGGGTTGCCTGGCCATGGCGTCGCCACGACCGCTGGGAACCGTGGCGGCCGCGAGCAGCCGCCACGGAATTTTTATTGAGCCACTGCGGGGGCCGGGGTCTGCACCACCATCGGCGCCACCGGCTTCGGCGAACGGTGACGCAGGTTGAGCCCGTCGTGACGACCGACCGAAATCCAGAACATCACGGCCAGCGCAATCAGCGTGAGCGCCAGCGACGCATAGCGGACCCAAGCCGGCGAGACGCCGCCCGGATGAACGCCCTGCTCCTCGATCCTGCGCGTCGCGTTGATCGAGAGCTCGTAGAAGATGACCGTGGCGATCACGAAGATCAGCGACCAGCGCGTCAGCTGGCCGTCCGAGCCGACAATCGCCCACAGGCAGTAAATCGCCGCGATGATCCCGACGAAGGTGTAGGCGGTATATTCGCCGCTCGGGATTTTCTTGTACGCCAGGATCTTGATCGACACCGCCGAATAGATATACGGCAGCAGCGTCATGATCACGGCGATCGACGCGATCTTGCCGAACTGCTCGCTCGCCGTCGGCGACATGGTGGCCAGCACCTCGATCGACATGATCGCCGCGACGATGGCCAGGCCCGCCGACGGAACACCCTGGCTATTGACCCGCGCAAAGACGTTGGCGAACAGGCCGTCGTCGGCCGCCGCCTTGGCCGTCTGCCCGACCAGCAGAGTCCAGCCGGCAAGCGAACCGAGACAGCCGATCGCCGCGCACAGGCTGACGATGTCGGCCGCGCTGTTGCCCAGCGCGAGCCGCGCGGCGTCGGCGAACGGTGCGCCGGAGGCGATGAGATCCTTGTTCGGGATCATTCCCATGATCACCGTCGAACTCAGGACATAGCAGACTGCGGCGAGCACGACGCCGCCGACCGTGGCAATCGGCACGTTCCTGGCCGGATCCCTGACCACGCCGGCGGAAACCGAAGCGCTCTCGACGCCGATAAAGGCCCACAGCGTGTAGTTGAGCGTCACGCTCACCGCGTCGAAGCCGGTTTTTCCGGAAACGTTCCAGCCCGCCGAATAGATCTCGCCGCTGAACCAGAACCAGCCGAACAACGCCATGCCGACGATCGGAAACAACGCGAAGACGGTGGTGAATGACTGGATCTTGCCGACCAGGTTGGGACCGAGGATGTTGGCGTAGGTGAAGAACCAGATCACCGCGATCTGCGCCAGCGCCGAAGCCAGCGGGTTCTGCAGCAGCGGGAAGAAGTGGGTGAGATAGCCCATTCCGGCGACCGCCAGCCCGACGTTGCCGATCACGTTGGCCAGCCAGTAAACCAGATTGGCCTGATAGCCCATGTAGTTGCCGAACGCCTTGCGCGTGTAGGCATAGGGTCCGCCGGCCGCCGGATCGATCGCCGAGAGCTTGGCGAAGACCAGCGCCAGCGCCACCGCGCCGACCACCGTGATCAGCCAGCCGTAAAGCGCAATGCCGCCGGTCGTCGCGAGGTTGGCGGGCAGCATGAAAACGCCCGAGCCCATCATATTGCCGGCCACCATCAAGGTCGCGGGAACCAGCCCTATTTTTCCGTCAGAAGCCATCGACAACCCTTTCCGAAAGCGCAACGTCGCTGAGCGGAGGGTCGAGCACATGGCCTGCGCCACATTACCAACACTCCCGAAGTGGTTTCTGGATTATCGCAGCTAAAGGGACAGAGCGGAACCGTCGCAGCGCCCAGACGGGTTCTTGGTTCTCAGCAAAATCAGCCGCGCGACCGGCTATTCGACTTCAGCCGGCGGCCCGGATCTGGCTGAGCAGCCGGTCCCGACTGTGGCGCACATGCGCGCGCATGGTCTGTTCAGCACCGTCCGGGTCACGCGCATGGATGCGATCAATAATCTCGTGGTGCTCCTTGGCGGTGACCAGCGCAATGTTGTCGGGTTGGCGTACCCCATGCAGACGATACAGGCGTAACAGCGAATACAGGTCTTCACACAGCAAGCGCCTGATCCATTGGTTACGGCTGCCAATAGCGATCTGCAAGTGAAAATCGGCATCCAGCTGGCCCGAAAATATGAACAGCGACCCTTCGTTGATGAGCTTTTCGATGCGCGCTGCCGTCTCGCGCAGCTTGTGAATTTCATGCACCGTCATTTGTTCAGCGGCCTGCCGACACGCCATGCCTTCGAGGGCCTCGCGCATCACCAGCAGTTGCTCAAGGTCATCGAGCGAGAGCTGAACCACTCGCACGCCGGCGTGCGGCGTTCGTTCAAGCAAGCGACGCCCTTCCAGGGTCCGGATCGCTTCTCGCAAAGGACCTCGGCTGACCCCCAGCGTGTTGGCCAACTGCTGTTCCGGCAATCGGTCGCCCGGTTGCAATTCGCCGCGCATGATCAACGCTTCCAACTGTGCAACGGTATCGTCGATCATCACACGGGAAGACAGGATAGGTTTAGTGATCGTCATCGGGCGACTTTAGCATACGGTTGACGAAGTCGCATATTTGTCTACAATCTCAACAGGTCGTATACATAAGGACAAACCATGTCACCCTCTTCCTCCATCAATATTCTGGTGCCCGTTGGCGCACTGGGGCTCGGCGTCAAGGAAAGCGATGTCTTCGCGCGCGTCAGCGACGCCGACGCCATTGCCTGCGACGCCGGGTCAACCGACAGTGGCCCGGCTTACCTCGCGACGGGCAAAGCCAAGTATTCGCGCGATTCGATCAAACACGACCTGTCGATTCTCATGCGCGCCCAGGCCAAAGCCGGCATTCCTCTGCTCATCGGATCGTGCGGCACTTCGGGCGGCGATCAGGCACTCGAGTGGACACGCGACATCGCACTGGAAATCGCGCGGGAGCACGGCTTGCATCCCCGCATCGCGCTGCTCTATTCGGAACAGCCGCCCGAGCTCATGGCGAAAAAGGCCGAAGCAGGCCGGGTCACCCCCTTGGCGCCAATGACAGACAGCGACCCGGCCCTTTTCCGGGCATGCGATCACATCGTCGCGCTGATGGGGCCGGAGCCGTACATCGCGGCCCTGGAAGCCGGCGCCGACATCGTGCTCGGCGGACGGTCGACTGACTCCGCGGTGCTCGCCGCCGTGCCCTTGATGCGCGGCGCGGGCCTGGGCGTCGCCTGGCATGCGGGCAAAATCGCGGAATGTGGTTCTTTGTGTACCACGCACCCGCGCGAGGGCGGGGTGATGATCCACGTCGGCCGGGACGATTTTACGGTCGAACCCTTGGGCCCCGACAATCAATGCACGGTCGAGACCATTGCCGCCCACATGTTGTACGAGAACAGCGATCCCTTTCTGCTGCAGGAACCCGGCTGCACCCTGGATGTAACGCAAGCCATTTACGAAGCCGTCGATCAGCGCACCGTGCGCGTCACCGGTTCGAAGCTGGTGGCGCAGCCTTATACGATGAAGCTCGAAGGGGCAAGCGGATGTGGTTACCAGACGATCATGCTCGTCGGCATCCAGGATCGCGAGGTGCTCGCCAATCTCGATCGTTTCATGGCGCAGATGCATGACGTTCTGGTGACGCGGGTGCACGCCAACATGGGCGAGCGAGCCGGTGAGTTCGACATTTCCTTGCGCGCCTATGGATGGAATGCAGTGTGCGGCGAGAAACTCGATGCGCCAACGGCCGCGCCGCGCGAAGTGGGGCTGTTGCTCGTCGTCACGGCGGCGACGCAGGAAGTCGCCACGCAGATCGCAAAAACCTGCAATCCGTGGTTTTTCCATCTGCCGCTCAATCCCTGCCAGGAATTGCCAAGTTATGCCTTCCCGTTTTCCCCCGCGGAAGTGGAGCGAGGACAGGTGTATGAGTTCAAGCTGAACCACGTCGTCCATGTCGATGACCCGATGGAATTGGTTCGTACCGTGTATATCAACGCCAAGGAGAAAGCCGATGCCTAAGGTCAGCGAGGTTTGCCGGCACGTACGATCGAAGAATGCGGGACCGTTCTGGATCACGCTGGACTTGTGGTTCCCCGATCGCGCCGCTTTTGACCGCTACAGTTCGTCGCAGGCGTTTCAGCCCGCGGCGATCGGCGCGCTCTATGGTATTGATCCGACACAAATCAAGTGTTTTCCGGTTCCGGATTTGTGCGTCCTCAAGATCTCCTACCCACGCGTTCGAGCTCAGGGGGGGGTGATGGAGCGTGATATGCACGGCGGACAACAGTACGTGCGCCTGCTTGATGTGATGCTGTAGAAGCAGGCTCTAGGACGCACGGCTACCAGCAGGAGGGTGTGCCAAAACGGTTTGGCCGAGGGTAGCCGGCGTCTGGCGCGGATTTTCAATAGCGGTTTTTTACATCGGTTGCCCAGCCCTGATGGCAGAATTACTCCAAATCCAAATTGCGCACCTGCCACAATTTGGCATAGCCTGCTTGGTCGCATTTCTTGCCTCGATCCTTGGCGGGGTTTCCGGTTTCGGTACCGGCCTTATCCTGCCTGCGTTTCTGGCGCCACTGGTCGGCGTGGAAAACGTCATCCCGGTAATGGCCGTGGCGATGCTATTTACCAATGGCAGTCGTGTCCTTGTTTTTTGGCGGGATATTCACTGGACTCATGTCCGACGCATCCTCATCGTCGGCTTTCCCGCCTGCGTTGCCGGAGCCTATTGCTACACCTTGCTCAACGCCAACTGGGTCGCCGCGCTGCTTGGATTTTTCCTGCTCGCTTGCGTCCCTCTTCGCCGGATTTTGCGCAAATCCGTATTTCAATTCTCCACAAGCGTTGAGATCCTTGCCGGCGGTGGTTTTGGCTTTGTCAATGGCGGGATGTCGGGAACAGGAATCCTGCTCATCTCGATTCTGATGTCAGCAGGGCTGTCTGGCGAGATTCTCATTGCCACGGATGCGGTGACATCACTCATCATGGGCGCCACCAAGGTCGTCTTGTTTGGCGGATTTTCGGCCCTCACGCTCGAACTGGCTTGCGTTGGATTGCTGGTCGGTTTTTGCACCGCGCCAGGCGCCTTGGTCGCTCGTTGGCTGCTCAAATACGTGCCAGCGGGAATCCACGCCTGGATCATGGAGCTGATCGTGGTGATCGGGGCAATTTCCTTACTCAGACATAGCCTCTGGTGACCCTTCGGACGCCCTGGCTTCAGTGAGGCCGATTCGCGGCAACGAAATCGAAGGCGGCGCAACGACGGACCAGCAAACGCTTGATCCGCCTTGACCACAAGGGTCTGATTCTTTCTTCAAGGAACGAATCGAGAGCTTCTGGACCGGTGTTGAACTCACCATCCCAGACCTAAACGCCCTTTCTCAGGATGGCGCCGCTGCGCGCGTAGGTCTCAAAGCCGTCGAGCAGCGCGAAAGCGCCGTTGACCATCACCGCGGCGATGCCTTCGGGGTACTGGTTGGGGTCGATGAAGGTCCCCTTGTCGATCACCGTTGCCGGATCGAGAACGACGATGTCAGCGGCGTAACCGGTGCGCAGCAGACCGCGACCCGCGAGCCCCAGGACCTCGGCGGGCTTGCCGGTCATCTTGCGAATCGCCGCTTCCCAGCTCAGGCATTTCTCCTCGCGAACGTATTTGCCGAGCACGCGCGGAAAGGCGCCGAAGACGCGCGGATGCGGCTTGCCTCCGCCCATCAGGCCGTCGGTACAGACGTTCTGTTCGGGGCGGCAGAGGAATTTGACGACATGTTCTTCGCTGCCGTAAAAATCGACCATGCCGACCGCGTTTTCTTCCTCGAACAGCAGGTCGAAGGTCGCGTTGTACGGGTCCTTGCCGCGCATCTGGCCGAGCTCGGCGAGGTTCTTGCCTATCGTGTCGCGGTTCTTGTCGGTCTTGACGCTGGTGATGAAGATCTGGTCGATGCCGGCAAAATCGATGAAATTGTCCCAGCCGGCAATGCCGTTCTCGAAATCATCGATGATTCTCTGGCGCAGCTGCGGCGACGCCAGGCGTTCGAGCAGCTTCTCGGTGCCGCCGGCATGGACCCACGGCGGCAGGATCACGCCGAGCATGGTGCTGCCGGCGACATACGGATAGTGGTCGAACGAGACGCGAATTCCGCTCGCCTGCGCCGCTTCGAGCAGACCGAGCATTTCGTCGATCAGCCCCCAGTTCTTGCGGCCGCACACCTTCATGTGCGAGATATGCAGCGCGACGCCGGACTGCTGCGCGATGGCTATCAACTCGCGCGTCGAGGCGATGATGTCGTCGGCTTCGCTGCGCTGATGGACGACGAAAACCCCGCCGTACTGGTGCGTGACCTTGCACAATTCGATCAGCTCGTAAATGTCGCCGAAGGCGCAGGGGTTGTAGATCAACCCGGTCGATAGCCCGTAGGCGCCGGCCTGCAACTCGCGCTCGAGAATGCGGCACATCGCGGCGACCTGCCGGCGGCTGGCTTTCTTCCCTTCGAGTCCCATCGCCTCGATGCGCACGTTGCCGTGCGGCACCAGGCTCGCCAGGTTGGTCGCCGGGCGGTGCGCTGCGAGCAGCTTGAGATAGCCCTCGGTATCCTGGTACTTCCAGTCAATGGTGTCGGTGTCGCCGTCGAGTCCGGCGATGTTCTTGCGCCACGCCGCGATGTATTGCTCGGGCAAGGGCGCCATGGCGACGCCGTCCTGGCCGAGCAACTCGCTGGTGATCCCCTGGCGGATCTTGGCCGACAGCGCCGGAGCGACGATCGCCGCCAGGTCGGAATGCGTATGGGTATCGATGAAGCCGGGGCAGACGATCTTGCCGGTGGCGTCATAGACCTGCTCGCCAAAATCGGCGGTGAAGCTGCCGAAGCCCACGATCCGGCCGTGATCGACCCGCAGGTCGGCAACAAATCCGGGCGCGCCGGTGCCATCGACGATGGTGCCGTTTTTGAAAAGGGTCTTCATCTTTTTGCTTTCATCACTTGATTGGTTCGCTTGGCACTGAGCACGAGCGATTGGCAGGCGTTCGCCAGCGAACGCGACGCCCTGCCGGCGGATAGCGCACATGATGCCGCAATTACCGATCGGCTTCCAATGGCCAGGCGATCTTGCGCCTGCCCGACGCGGAAAAACCGACTCAATCGCCGGTAACGTTGAATTTCGCTGGCAGTTCAGGTTAAATGCTCACCCATCAGGTCGCCATTCCCCCGCAACAAACCGTTCTCGTCCCAACCGGGATGACCCGTGACCCCGTCGGGCACCTGCCCGGCCATCGAAAGAAAGAAAAAATGGAAGCTAAAGCAGACATTGCACTGATCGGACTGGCCGTGATGGGCCAGAACCTGATCCTCAACATGGACGATCACGGCTATACCGTCGTTGCCTACAACCGCAGCACCGACAAGGTCGACCACTTCCTCGCCAACGAGGCCAAGGGCACCAAGGTGCTCGGCGCGCATTCGATCGAAGAGATGGTCGGCCTGCTCAAGACGCCGCGCCGCGTGATGATGCTGGTCAAGGCCGGCAAGCCGGTCGACGACTTCATCGAACAACTGATCCCGCAGCTCGAAGCCGGCGACATCATCATCGACGGCGGCAACTCGCTGTTCGAGGACACCAACCGGCGCCAGAAGTACGTCGAAAGCAAGGGCTTGCTCTACATCGGCACCGGCGTCTCCGGCGGCGAGGAAGGCGCGCGGCGCGGCCCTTCGATGATGCCCGGCGGATCACCCGCTGCCTGGCCCTTCGTCAAGGACATCTTCCAGGCGGTCTCGGCCAAGGTCGACGGCGGCGTGCCGTGCTGCGACTGGGTCGGCCAGATGGGCGCCGGCCACTACGTCAAGATGGTGCATAACGGCATCGAATACGGCGACATGCAGCTCATCTGCGAAGCCTACAACATCATGAAGACCGGCCTCGGGATGAGCGCCGACGAGATGCACGACGTGTTCACCGAATGGAACAAGGGCGACCTCGACAGCTACCTGATCGAGATCTCGCGCGACATCCTGGGAACCAAGGACGACGACGGGTCGCCGCTGGTCGACAAGATCCTCGACACCGCCGGACAAAAAGGCACGGGCAAATGGACGGTGATCAACTCGCAGGACCTCGGCATCCCGATCACGCTGATGGCCGAAGCGGTCTATTCGCGCTGCGCCTCGGCCTTGAAGGACGAGCGCGTCAAGGCGGCGCGCAAGCTCAAGGGCCCGCGCCCGGCGCTCTCCGCGATCGCCGCCAACGCCGAAAAGAAGGCGGCGTTCATCGAAGACATCAAGAGCGCGCTCTACGCCTCGAAGATCGTCAGCTACGCGCAGGGCTACATGCTGATGCGCGCTGCCGCCAAGGAATACAAGTGGACGCTCAACTACGGCGGCATCGCGCTGATGTGGCGCGGCGGCTGCATCATCCGTTCGCAGTTCCTGTCGAACATCAAGGACGCCTACGACAAACAGCCGGAACTCCCCAACCTGATGCTCGACGACTTCTTCCGCGGCGAGATCAAGAAGGCGCAGAAGGGCTGGCGCAAGGTGGTCGCCACCGCCGCGCTGCGCGGCATCCCGGTACCGGCGTTCTCGACCGCGCTGTCGTTCTTCGACCAGTACCGCAGCGCCGTGCTGCCGGCCAACCTGCTGCAGGCGCAGCGCGACTACTTCGGCGCCCACACCTACGAGCGCATCGACCAACCGCGCGGCAAGTTCTTCCACACCAACTGGACCGGCAAGGGCGGCACCACCGCGTCGAGCGAATACACGGTCTGACCGTTTAGGCGGACAAGAAAAAGGGCGCGCAGAGTAATCTGCGCGCCCTTTTTTAACGCGTCATTTCCGCAAGCGTGCGATCCGCGATTTCGCCAGGTCGATCGTCGGGTTGGCGATGACTCCCGGGAAGCCGCCTTCGACGAAGACGCGGCGCATATCGTCGACCATCGTCGTTCCCATGCCGCGTAAGGAAACGACCGAATAGCCCCCCAGGTGCGGCGTGATGATCACGTTCTTGGTCTTGAGCAGCACGTGGTCGGCGCCGATCGGTTCGCCTTCGACGACGTCGCTGGCGTAACCGCCGAGCTTGCCCGATTCGAGCGCATCGATCAGTTCGCCTTGCTTGAAGATTTCGCCGCGACAGGTGTTGACGATGATCGCGCCGTCTTTCATTGCAGCGAGTTGCTTGGCGCCGAACATCCGCGACGTCTCATGGGTCAGCGGGCAATGCAGCGAAATGATCGCGCTTTGCGCGAGCAGTTCGTCGAAGCTCACCTTGGTCGCGTGGTTGGCGCGAATCACCGCGTCATCGACGTAGGGGTCGTAAGCGATGACCTTGGCCTGATAGCCCTGCGCCAGGATTCGCGCGACGGTCTTGCCGATCGCGCCGATGCCGACGATGCCGATCGTCGCGCCGTGAAAATCGACGCCGAGCGCGATCTTGGCCCTTTTCGCCCATTCCCCCGCCTTGACCATCTGCGCGCCTTCGACGATGCGCCGCGCCGACGCGTCCATCAAGCCCAGCGCCATCTGCGCGACCGACTCGCGCTCGATCTGCGGACCGACCTTGGACACCGCGATGCCGAGCTCGCTGCACGTTGCAAGATCGACGTTGTCGCAGCCGACGCCATGGCGTGCCAGCAATTGCAGCTTGGGCAAGCCCTGCAGCACTTCGCGCGTATACATCGGCGTCACGCTGGCGATGATGCCGTCACACGCTGACAGCTTTTCGTGGAATACCGCGGCGCTCGCGCCCTTGGGAATTTCGACGCGGATCAGGTCGGCGAATTCTTCCAGCGCTCTCAAGTGTTCCGGATAAGAGACGCCGAACGAGCTTGAATTGACGATGGCGATCAGAATTTTCTTGGCACTCATGTTTTCAGTCCTTTGCTGTCAAATGGTACGGTCTGCGGCATTAGCATTACATTTAAACCTAGAAAAAGCAGTTGACCACGGCGAACACAGCGGAAAAACAATTAAGGAGACATCTTTTATTCGTCACCCCGGCGGAGGCCGGGGTCCAGTTCGTTGCTTTTCCTGGATTCCCGCGTTCGCGGGAATGACATTTTTGCATTTAATCAGCACCTACTTAATTGCGATGGTTCTTGAATTCATCCTTTGGGTTGGCGAAAAAATACTGAAAACCTCAGGCATTTCGCTGTGTTCGCCGTGTCGCCGTGGTTAAAACTACGGCTTAGAATTACCTGACTTCTTCGGGAATTTCCCTGACCAGCCGCAATTCCTTGGCCACCGGCCGGTGTTTCAAGCTCTGCAAGGGCCGCAATCCCTGCCGCGCCAAGAGCGGTTCCTTGAGCGATTCGCGCACCGCGAAGTAACGCCCGGCGACTTCCTGGTAGATCTCGACATTGGCCGCAATCGGCTCGATCAGCGTGGCACCGTCCATGATTCGCCGCGAGCTTTCCAGCAACTCGTCGCCGTAGCCGTAGCGCGCCAGGCTGGCGGCGCCGATGATCCCCATTTCCGGGTTCTGCGTGATGCGGATCGGCAGGTTGAGCGCGTCGGCCATGATCTGCATCCACGGCAGGTTGGCGGTGCCGCCGCCGCCCAGGCGAAACTCCTTGATCTGCTTGTCGGGATCGAGCCGGTCCTTGACGAACAGGAAAGAAAAAGCGACGCCTTCGAGGAAAGATCGCGCCAGGTCGTCGCGCGTCGAGGCAATGCCCAGGCCGATCACCGTCCCGGTGCCGATGTTGCCGATGATCATGTCGCGCTCGCCGGTAAAATACGGGAAGGTCATGATGCCGTGCGAGCCCGGAACCGACAGCGAATTGCCGCGCAGATAATCGAGGTCGAGTCCGAGCACGTTGAGCAGCAGATTGGTGGCGATCGTGCAGTTGTTGATCCCCGACCCGGTGAAGAAGGTTCCGGGCTTGAGCAGGCAACTCTGGATCGCGCCGCCCTCGAGATCGTCGATCGGCGCGGCGGTCGGCACGCGGAACATTCCCGAGGTGCCGAAATTGCCGACCGCGATTTTGGGTTCGAAGCCAGTCAATGCCGCGGCCAGCGCGGCGCCGTCGTAAAGCCCCGGCGAGATGGTCGTTCCCGGCTTCAAGCCGAAAGCCGAACAGATCGAGTCCTTGAGCGCGATCTTGTCGGCAAAGCCGTCGACGACGCGCGGAAACTGGTCGACCGAAAATCCCGCGGCTTCGACGATCTGTCGGTCCCAGTTGCCTTCGATGTCGAGGCAGCCCATCGAATTGGCGGTGCTGTAATCGGTGGCGTACTCGCCGGTCAGCTCGTGCAGGATGAAAGCCTTCGAATCGAGCACGTAAGCGGTTCGGCGCGCAATTTCGGGGCTCTTGGTCGCGATGTAATGCAGGCGATTGATCGGGTACTGGAAGATCGGCGGGCAGCCGGTCGCCAGATACATGCGGTCGACGTCGCCGATCGCTTCGAGGAATTTGGGGTGATGCGATTGCGAGGTGGTATCGAGAAAGGTCGAGATCTTGGTCAGCGGCCGGTGATCCTGGTCGGCGAGCAGCAGGCCGAACATGTACGAGGTCAGCGCGAAGCACTCGACTTCGCTGCCGCGATCGCCAATCGCCAGTTCGCAGACCTCGAGCAATGCCGCCTTGAGCTTGAGTGGATCGTGCTCGGCACGCCCGGAAGCGTCGCCCTCGATTTTCATGTTGAGGCTCTTGACGTCGCCGGAAATCTGCCCCGAATCGTCGACCAGAGCGGCCTTGATGTTGGTCGTTCCCACATCAATTGAAAGAATCAAACCCATGACGTTACTCCACTAGAGGAAGATCAATCGGAAACCTGATTAGCCACTCAGCCTGTCATTCCGGGGCCGCGAAGCGGAACCCGGAATCCAGGGTTTTTCATCGTGCTTACTGGATTCCGGGTTCTGTCCTAACAGACAGCCCCGGAATGACAGATTTTTCAATTAGCTACTGACTGCCTGAACATTGTTGTCCATCTGGATCGGAAATGCGTTTCCCTATGTGTCTATTTATCCGCCGCCCAGCACCCGCAATAGCTCGCGCCCGTAGGCTTCGAGCTTCTTGGCGCCGACGCCGCTGATGTCCGAGAGGTCGTCGAGCGTCTCAGGCGCTTCCTGCGCCATTTCGGCGAGCGTCGCGTCGTTGAACACGACGTAGGCCGGCAGATTGTGTTCGCGCGCGACGAGGCCGCGCCATGACTTGAGCGCGGCGAAGCGCGCGAGGCCCGCTGCGTCGAGCGGCACTGGCGGCGGCTTGGCCTTGCCGCGCGAGGTCTTGGCCGCGGCCTTGCTGCGCTTGGCGCTGGGCTCGCGCAGCAGCAGCTGAACTTCGCCGCGCAACACCTCGCGCGCGCTCGCCGTCAGTTCGAGCGTGTTGTACTCGCCTTCGGTCTGCACAAAGCCAAGCGCGATCAGCTGGCGCAACACGACGCGCCACTGCGCGTCGCCGATGTCGACGCCGATGCCGAAGGTCGACAAGCTCGCGTGCCCGTTCTGCGTCACCTTTTCGGTCATCTTGCCGCGCAGCACGTCGATCAGGTGCACCGCGCCGAAGCGCTGGCCACCGTTCTGGTGGAAGCGGTAGATGCAAGACAGCGCCTTGCGCGCAGCCTCGGTCGCATCCCAGGTGGCGGGCGGATTGAGGCAGTTGTCGCAAGCGTGCTGATGGGGCGCGCAAGGCGAGCTCGCCTCGCCGAAGTAGGCGAGCAGGCGAACGCGCCGGCAGTCGTGCGCCTCGGCGAGAGAGAGCAGCGCGTCGAGCTTGCCGCGCTGGCCGCGCTTGAATTCCTCGGCGGCCGGACTCTCGTCGATCATCCGCCGCTGGTTGACGACATCAGCCAGGCCGTAAGCCATCCAGGCGTCGGCCGGCAGCCCGTCGCGCCCGGCGCGGCCGGTTTCCTGGTAGTAGCTCTCGATGTTCTTGGGCAGATCCATGTGCGCGACGAAGCGCACGTCGGGCTTGTCGATTCCCATGCCGAAGGCGATGGTGGCGACCATCACCACGCCCTCGTCGCGCAGGAAGCGGTCCTGGTGGCGCCGGCGCAGCGCGGCGTCGAGCCCGGCGTGATAGGGCAGCGCGTTGACCCCCTCGGTGCACAGCCAGGCTGCGGTGTCGTCGACCTTCTTGCGCGACTGGCAATAGACGATTCCGGCGTCGCCGTCGTGCTCGTCGTGGATGAAGCGCAGCAACTGGCGGCGCGCGTCGTCCTTCTCGACCACCGCGTAGCGGATGTTGGGCCGGTCGAAGCTGCTGATGAAGACGCGCGCATCAGAGAGTGCGAGGCGCTCGATGATGTCGGCGCGCGTCAGATCGTCGGCGGTCGCCGTCAGCGCGATTCGCGGCACCTGCGGATAGCGCTCGTGCAGCACGTTGAGCGAAAGATAATCCTCGCGAAAATCGTGGCCCCACTGGCTCACGCAATGCGCCTCGTCGATCGCGAACAGGCTCAAGAGGCCGCGCTCATTGAGCGAATCGAGCTGCGCCAGCATGCGCGGCGTGGACAGGCGCTCGGGTGCGACGTAGAGCAACACCAGGCGGCCGCTCATCATCTCGCGCTCTATCGTTTGCGTTTCGTCAAACGACAGCGTCGAGTTGAGGAAAGCGGCGTGCACGCCGGCTTCTTCGAGCGCGCCGACCTGGTCGTGCATCAGCGCGATCAGCGGACTCACCACCAGCGCGACGCCACGCCCGGCGCGATGGCGGGCGATCGCCGGCACCTGGTAACAGAGGCTCTTGCCGCCGCCGGTCGGCATCAACACCAGCGCGTCGCCGCCGCCGATCAGGTGGTCGACGATCTCGCCCTGCGCGTCGCGAAATGCACCGTAGCCGAAAACGTCGTGCAGGATCGTGGCGGCAGAATCTGACGCTGAAGGAATTGAAGCTGAAGGGGTCACTGGACGAGTCGACGACAAAGCCGTGATGGTACCCGATTGCACGCGCCAAGGCTCGTCCGGCGCAGCAGTTTGCTGTCGATCAGCCGTTTCGCCGGCCGGCGGCTTTACCCGGTTTTACGGCGACCCTAACCGCACTTAACGCCTGCCCGGCCGACAATGGCGTCAGCGTAACGACCCGCCATCCTGCCCGGTCGACCCTCAGGAGAAAGCATGAAAGCAAGCAAAACACTCTGGCTCAAACGCATCGTGATCGGCGCCGCGGTCGCCGCGCTGCCGCAAGTCCTCTTGGCGCGCGCACCCGATGACGTCCCGCCCCCCTGCCCGCCCGACTTCGTCGAACACGGCGCCGCACCCGGAATGACTCAAGGCCTGCCTGTGCTGCACGGCGTTGAGCTCAGCGAAGCCCAGGAGGACGCGGTTTTCGAGCTCGTGCACGCGAAAATCCCTGCACAGCGAACGCTCGAAAGGAAAGCCGCCAAGGCGCTCGACGAACTGCATCGCTTGGGCACCAGCGAGCGCTTCGATACCAGGCAAGCGCGCGCGCTCGCCGAGACCTATTCCCAGGCGCAAGCGCAGCTTAGCTTCAACCAGGCCGAACTCGACAGCAAGCTGCGCGCCTTGCTGACGCCCGAGCAGCGCCAGCAGCTCGACGCGCCGCGCCACGAGCGGCCCGGTCCTCGCCCGGCCAGGCCTTGAGCGCGACGGCCAGCCCGCCAAGCATGAGCATCGAAGGCCGGGAGCTGATCGACCGCGCACGCACGCTGTCCTTGCCCGTCGAGTGGATTGCCTGCGCGGCAGAGAAGCGCGGCATGAGCCGATTCATCTTTGCTGACGCCAGGATCGACAAGCAGCTGATACCATCGGGCCATCTGCCGCCACCGGAAAGCCCATGAAACGCACTTCGACCCTGTTTTTTCTGCTGCTTCTGCTCAGCGCCTGCGCGCCATTTGGCGGGCGCGGCGGTCCGTCGGGCGACGCCGTCGGCCCGCCAATCATCTCGGTCACCGACCAACAGCAAGCGCTGCTGCGCGAAACGGCCGCCGAACTCAAACTGACGCCGCGCCAACTGGTGCTCTGGGAACGCTATCAGCAATGGGTCGGCGCGCTGCTGGCCGACCAGTTGCGCAGCGAACCGCCGCCTAACCGCCGGCTCAGCGCCCCGCAGCAGATCGACTCGCGCGTCGCGACGGTGCGCAACCGGTTGGCCGCGATCGAGGAAGTGCAGCAGGCCGCGACTGCCGTCTACGAATCACTCGATGCCGAGCAGAAGAAGATTGCCGACCAGAGTCTGCCAGCAACCGTACCGCCGCTCTATTCCGGACTGATTTCCTGCTTCACGGCGCCGCCCACGCGCGACCAGCCGGGCGGTGGACCGGGCGGCTCGCCGCCGCGCCGCTAACGCCAATCGAGCGCGTCAAAGGACCGCCGACCCCCCGTTGCGTTCAATGCCCGTCGTCCGCCGGCCGCCGCTCAGCGCGGCGCTCGTCCTTGCGCTGCGGCCGGTCCGGATGGTCGGCGCGAGAACTCGGATACCGCTCAGACGAAGTGCGAACATCGCCTTCACCGCGCGGCGCATTGCCGCGCTGCTGCTGGTGGGCTGGTGCGGGTTCTGGCGGGCGTCGAACGTCGCGCTCAGGCGCCGGCGCCGGCCGCGGTCCTGAGCGCGGAGCCGGCATCGGTGCCGGCCGCGGTCGCGCATCGGGCGCCCAGCGCCCGCCCTGCGCTCGCCAATGGTCACCGTCACGCTCCCAGCGATGCGGCATCCAGTAATACCCGGGGCGAGGGCTTTCCCAGCGACCGGGAACCCAGACGTAGCGAGCGCCACCCCAGTTCCAGTAACCATCGACCCAGAGATAGTCAGCGGCCGGCGGATAACCGGGATACTCAAGCAGCGCCGGCGGCGGTGCGACGCCAGCTGCGGCGCCATAGTAGCTGTCGTAAGGCGCCACCGCGCATGCGCTCAGCAGCAGGGACACGGCAACAAAGCCGGCAACTCGCGATACATTTCTCACCGAAGCATCCTTCCCAAGCAGTCGACAACAACGCGTCTTGAGTTCGCGCGCCGGAGGTTAAGCCCCCTGTCGATACCAGTAACGGATGCCTGGCCGCGTCAGATGACGGCCGGCACGAAAGATTACAAAACCTTTCAAATCGTCGAGGTCAATCGCCGCTCCCCGGCAGCCGCAGGACCGAAAGCATGCGAAGGCGATGGCCATTGCTCAGCGCCCAATCGTCGCCTGATTTGCCAGCGGGGTACATCTGCCGTGCGCCCGTGTCGTCGAGCGGGACGAGAATTTCCCGCATCATGGCGCGAGAAAAATCGCTTCGCTAGCCCGTTGCGTGAGCCGCTATACGGCCATTGCCAGCTTGTTTATCGTTAGCAATTCACGCTGACGCGAAGCGGACTCAGGCTCACTTCGCGTCGAGCACCCGCCTCAGTTGCTCGTCGTCAAGCGAGTCTTCCCATTTGGCAACGACGATGGTCGCCACCGCGTTACCGATCATATTGGTCGGCACCAGGCCTTCGGCGAGCAGGCGGTGAATACCCAGAATCAGTGCGACGCTGGTGACCGGAATCGACCCAACGGTTGACAAGGTCGCCGCGAGAACCACGAAGGCCGCGCCGGCAACCCCCGCAGCGCCCTTCGAGGTCAGCAGCAGAACACCGAGCAGGCCGATCTGCTGCATCAGATCGAGCGGGGTGTTGGTCGCCTGCGCCAGAAACACGGCGGCGAAGGCCAGGTAAAGACAGGTGCCGTCAAGGTTGAACGAGTACCCGGTGGGAATGACCAGCCCGACAACGCTCTTCTTGCATCCCAGTTGCTCGAGCTTGTCGAGCAGTCTGGGCAGCACGACCTCCGACGAAGTCGTCGCCAGACAGATCACCAGCTCTTCACGAAAATAGCGGATCAACTTGAAGATGCTGTAACCGGAAAACTTGGCGACGATCCCCAGAACAACGACCGAGAAGAAGATGCAAACGATGTAGAAATAGCCGACGAGCTTGCCGAGCGACATCAGCGATCCCGCGCCATACTTTCCGACGGTGAAGGCGATGGCTCCGAAAGCGCCTACGGGCGCCGCCCACATCACGATGTTGACCGCCCCGAACACCGTTTTTGAAGCCAGTTCGATGATGTGGATCAGCGGCTTGCCGGCATCGCCAAGAGCAACCATGGCAAAGCCGAACATCACGGAAATGAAGAGAACCTGAAGGATATGCCCCTCGGACAATGCCCCGACGACCGTGTTGGGAATGATGTTCATCAGGAACTGGGTCGTTCCCAGCTCTTTGGTCTGGGAAACGACGCTCTTGACCGACGATGCATCGATCGTCGCCATATCGACGTTCATCCCTGCGCCGGGTTGCCAATAATTGACCGCCACCAGCCCGATAACCAAGGCAATCGTCGTCATCACCTCGAAATAGACGAGCGTCTTGAGCGCCACGCGCCCAACCTTCGCCATGTCGCCCATGCCGGCGATTCCCAGGATGACGGTGAAGAAGATGAGCGGCGCGATGAGCATCTTGATCGCCTTGATGAAGGCCACGCCAAGCGGCTGCATGTCGGTGCCAAAGGCCGGATACCAGTGGCCGACGGCGACACCGACGACCATCGCCAACAGCACGTAAAACCACAACTGCTTGTACCAACACTTTTTGCTCGCTATTGAAGTCTTCCGCTGCGGTAATTCAACCTGGACAATTTCTTGTGCAATCGAGTTGTCTGAAATCATTTTTTTCCCTTTTTCCCTGCCGTTAAGCAGCAATGTGACCGAAGTGAATACCGTGCTCAGGCCTCTTCGGGCCAGTACAGGCGCCGCGGGTTGTCGACCAGCAGACGCCGTTGATCGGCGGCATCCGGCGCGTAGAGCGGAACCAGGTCGATCAGGTCGCCGTCGTTGGGCATCACCTTGACGTTCGGGTGCGGCCAGTCGCTGCCCCACAGCACGCGGTCGGGCGCGGTCTCGATGAGTTTGCGGGCGAACGGCACGGCGTCGTGAAAAGGCGCGCCGGTCGCCGAAACGCGCTCGGGGCCGCTGATCTTGACGTAACACTGGCGATCGCGCGCCAGCAGGTCGGTGAGGATCTTGAACGGCTTCTGGTCGAGCCCGTCGCTGGCCTGGACGCGGCCCATATGGTCGATCAGGTAGGGAATCGGCAGGCTGTCGAGCAGCGGGTAGAACGACGGCAGGTCGATGGCGTCGAAATGCAGGTCGACGTGCCAGCCCAGCTTGGCAATGCGCTTGATCGTGCGGTCGAAAACGGCCATGTCGGGAAAGCCGCCCAGATGCTTGACGAAGTTGAAACGGCAGCCGCGGATTCCGCCCCGGTCGAGCGCCTGCAATTGCGCGTCGGAGACGCTATCGTCGACGTTGGCGATGCCGCGATAGTGACCGCCGCTTTGCGCGATGGCGTCGGTGACGACGCGGTTGTCGTTGCCGTAGAGGCTGGCGTTGACGATGACCGCGCGCTCGACGCCGATCCTGGCGTGCAGTTCGCGAAAATCGTCGAGGCCCGAATCGGGCGGCGTATAGCTGCGCTTGGGCGAATACGGATAACGCGCCGCCGGCCCGAAGATATGGGTGTGGGTGTCGCACGAACCTGGCGGCGCCTTGTATTTCGGTGTTTTCGTGTTGCGGTCGGGCGGCGGGATCATCGGGATGACCTTCTTGGCCGCCGCGTCGCCGTCGGCCGCGCGGCTGCCGGTGACCGCCGTCGCCAGCGCGGCGCCGACCAGGCCGGCCATCGTGTTGAGCGCATCTCTTCTTTTCATGACGCCTCCCTTATTATTTGTTTGAATCAAAGTTCGCCGGCGCTCTGCTCCGGCCAGTACAGGCGCATCGGGTTGTCGACCAGCAGCTTGTGCTGCAGGGCCGCGCTCGTCGCGATGTGCGGAATGAAATCGACGAGCAGTCCGTCGTCGGGCATGTGCTCCCTGAGGTTCGGGTGCGGCCAGTCGCTGCCCCACAGCACACGGTCGGGGAAGGTCTCGACCAGGCGCCGGGCGAAGGGTACGACGTCGCGATAGGCATCGCGTTCGCCGTCGAGCGCGCGCGGGCCCGAGAGCGAGAGGCGTTCGGGGCAGCTCACCTTGGACCAGACGTTGTCGTGCTCGCGCATCAGCTTGACGAAGAGCTCGAACTGCGGGCCGTCGACCGGTTTACCGACGTCGGGTCTTCCCATGTGGTCGACGACCACCGTCGTCGGCAGCGCGGTGAAGAAATCCCAGAGTTCAGGCAGGTCGACGGCCTCGAAATAAACGACGACGTGCCAGCCGAGCGGCGCGATGCGCCGCGCGATTTCGAGCAGCTCGTCCTTGGGCGTGAAGTCTACGAGGCGCTTGACGAAGTTGAAGCGCACGCCGCGCACGCCGGCCGCGTGCAGCGCCTGCAGGTCCTGATCGCTGATGCCGCGCCTGACTGTCGCGATGCCGCGCGCGCGGCCTTCCGAATGCTGCAAGGCATCGACCAGCGCGCGGTTGTCGGCGCCGTGGCAAGTCGCCTGGACGATCACGTTGCGCGCAAAGCCGAGATGGTCGCGCAAGGCGAAGAGCTGGTCCTTCGACGCGTCGCACGGCGTGTATTTGCGCTCGGGCGCGTAGGGAAACTGCGCGCCGGGGCCGAACACGTGACAGTGGGCATCGACGCTGCCCGGTGGCGGAATGAACTGCGGTTGCGAGGGCTTGGCGTACCAGTCGAGCCAGCCGGGAGTCTTGGAAAATTCCATTGTCGTATCCATCAGTCGATATACCTGAGTCCGGCCTTCTCGAGCGGCTCGCGCATCTTGTACATGTCGAGCCCGAGTTCGCCGGCGGCGAAGCGCGCGCGCTTGGCCGCTTCGTTGTCCTCACGCGATTGCGCCGCGTCGGCGGCCTGCTGCGCGATCGCCGCCGGAACGACGACGACGCCGTCGGCGTCGGCGACGATCACGTCGCCGGGATTGATGAGCGCGCCAGCGCAGACGATCGGGATATTGACTGAACCGAGCGTCGCCTTGATCGTTCCCTTGGCGCTGATCGCGCGGCTCCAGACCGGGAAGCCCATCGCCGTCAGATCCTTGACGTCGCGAACGCCGGCGTCGATGATCAGCCCGACCGCGCCGCGCGCGCGAAACGACGTCGCCAGCAGGTCGCCGAAAAAGCCGTCGCTGCATTCGGCGGTGAGCGCCGCGACGACGACGTCGCCGGGCCGGATCTGTTCGGCGACGACGTGCATCATCCAGTTGTCGCCCGGATGCAGCAGCACCGTCACCGCCGTTCCGCACAGCCGGGCACTCGGGTAGATCGGCCGCATATACGGCTGCAGCAGCCCGACGCGGCCCATCGCTTCGTGGATGGTGGCGACGCCGAAATGCGCGAGGTGATCGACAGCGGCCTTGTCGGCGCGAACGATGTTTCTTTTGACGATTCCGAGATGGTTCATGCTCATATCTGATTCCTCAAGAATTGCTTAACCGCAGCGGGCACGGCGAACACGGCGAGAGGCAAAATCTTCAATCGCTTTTCTCGACACACTCACCAGTGAAGCAAGAAGAAAACACCTCAAAACAGAGGTTCTCGCGGTGCCCGCCGTGTTCGCCGTGGTTCAATTTCACTCTTCACCTACCCCGGGCTTTCAAGGCCGCGTCGAGACGCGGATAGACGCGGCGCGCGTTGCCCTCATAGACCTTGTAGCGGTCGTCAGCAGAAAGATTCCCCGTGCCTTCGATGTAGCGCTTGGTATCGTCGTAGTAGTTCCCGGTCTCGGGGTCGATGCCGCGCACCGCGCCGATCATCTCGGAGGCGAACAGGATGTTGTCGACCGGGATCACTTTGGTCAGCAGGTCGATTCCGGGCTGGTGGTAGACGCAGGTATCGAAGAAGATGTTGTTGAGCAGATGGTCCTTGAGCAGCGGCTTTTTCAACTCCTGCGCGAGGCCGCGGAAGCGCCCCCAGTGATACGGCACGGCGCCGCCGCCGTGCGGGATCACGAATTTGAGCGTCGGAAAGTCAGTGAACAAGTCGGACGTCAAACACTGCATGAACGCCGTCGTGTCGGCGTTAAGATAGTGCGCGCCGGTGGTGTGGAAACACGCGTTGCAGCTCGTCGACACGTGGATCATCGCCGGGATCTGGTACTCGACCATCTTCTCGTAGAGCGGGTACCAGCTGCGGTCGGAGAGCGGCGGCGACGTCCAGTGGCCGCCCGACGGGTCGGGGTTGAGGTTGATGCCGACAAAACCGTACTCCTTGACGCACTTCTCAAGCTCCGGGATGCACGTCTTGGGAGCTACGCCCGGCGACTGCGGCAGCATCGCGGCGCCGATGAAATGATCGGGAAAGAGTTGCGCGACGCGGTGGCACAGCTCGTTGCAGATCGCCGCCCAGGTCGAACTCGTCTGAAAGTCGCCGATGTGATGCGCCATGAAGCTCGCGCGCGGCGAGAAGATGGTGAGGTCCGAGCCGCGTTCCTGCATCTTGGCGAGCTGGTTGGCGACGATCGTCTCGGCGAGCTCGTCGTCGGAGATCGCAAGGTCGCCAACCTTGGGCGCCAGAGAGGCGTCTTTGAGGCTCGCCACCTGCTTGTTGCGCCAGTCTTCGAGCGCTTTGGGCGCCGTCGTGTAGTGGCCGTGGATGTCGATGATCATGATGCGCAATGTCCTTTCCAGATTGAAGCGGGAATCATCACTTCGCCGCGCATGATCAGGCGCGCGGTGCGCAGCAACGCGGCGCGGATGACGTTCTGTGTGTCGTTGGGGTCGAGTTCAAGCTCGACCGAGAACTCGCCGGTCGGGTGTTCGACGGCAACGGTCTTGACGCGTCCCGCAGGCATCAGCGCGACGCCGGCGGCGATCGAACCGTCGAGCACGCAGGCGGTGGCGACGGTGACCGCGGCGAGAACGCCGATCGCGTCGTGGCAGACGTGCGGAATGAAGCAGCGCGTCGCGATGCTGCCGCCTGCACGCGGCGGCGCGATCAGGCACATCTTCGGGTAGTTTTTCTGGCTGACGTCGCCGAGTCCCATCAGCACGCCGGCCTTGAGGCGCAGCGTTTCGATTCGCGCCTTAAGCTCTTCGTCAGAGTTCATCGCGGCTACGCTCTCGTTGCCGCTGCGCCCGACGTCGGCGGCGCGAAAAAGAACCATCGGCATGCCGTTGTCGATGCACGTCACTGGCAATCCGTCGATCGTGTCGAGCACGCTACCGGTCGGCAGCAGGCTCGCCGCGACCGAACCGGCGGTATCGAGAAAGTTGATGGCGATCGGCGCCGACGTTCCGGGAACGCCGTCGATGCGCGACTCGCCCTGGTACTCGACCTGGCCGCCGGGCGTCTGGACGGTGATGTCGCACTGCATGTCGGTGTTGAGCGTCAGCACGCGCAGCGTCGTCGTCTCGCCGCTGGCCTTGACCATGCCGGTTTCGAGCGCGAAGGGGACGACGGCGGCGAGCATATTGCCGCAGTTGGCGGTGGTATCGACCGTATCCTTGTCGGGCTGCAACTGAGCGAAAAGGAAATCGAGGTCGACGCCGGGCCGGCTGCCGCGGCTCACGATGCCGACCTTGCTGGTCAGCGGATGCGCGCCGCCCAGCCCGTCGATCTGGCGTTTGTCGGGCGAGCCGATGACCGCCAGCAGCACGCGGTCGCGCGTCGCGCTGTCCGACGGCAGATCCTGCGCGCTGAAGAACGGTCCGCGCGATGTGCCGCCGCGCATGAAGAGAGTCTTGATCGGTGTTTGCATGGGCCGAACTCTACGCCCGCCACTTTTGGCCGAAAGGGGCACAAGCGACTAGCAGATAGCGCCAAATGAGATAGCTGCTGGTGTCGAATTCAGTAACGGCAACGCACGGTAGAATCGAGCCATGGATATCAAGCAGCTTGAATATTTTGTCCGTGTCGCCGAACTGGGCAGTTTCACGCGCGCCTCGATTGCGCTCAACGTCGCGCAGTCAGCGCTGAGTCGCCAGGTGCGTTTGCTTGAGGTTGAACTGCGGCAGACGCTGTTGCTGCGCAATGGACGAGGCGTAACCATGACCGATGCGGGCAAAGTGCTGGCGGGACACGCACGCGGCGTCTTGCACCAGATCGCGCGCGCCCGCGAAGAACTGGGCCGCGTTCGCGGCACCCTGGCCGGACGGGTCGCCTTGGGGCTTCCGCCGAGCCTGACCAAGGTCCTTACCGTACCGCTGATTCACGAGCTCAGAGCGTGCATGCCCGAAGCCTCGCTTTCAATCAGCGAAGGCCTGTCGTTAAACATGCAGGAAGCGCTGGCCAACGGACGGCTGGATATTGCACTGCTCTTCAACCCTATTCTGTCTGCGGACGTCAACGTTTTCCCGCTGCTGGAAGAGGAGCTATTCCTGGTGAGAAAAAAGGAAAAAAGCTTCATTTCCGGTCCGATTCCTCTGCGTGCGGTTGCCGACGAGCCATTGGTGATTCCGCCTCAGCCCAATTCCTTGCGCATGATCATCGAAGTCGAATTGGCGAATATTGGCAGCCATCCAAAAATCGCTCTGGAAATCGGCAGCATCTCAGCCATTCTGGACCTGGTGGCCGATGGCGCCGGCTGCGCCGTGCTGTCTAGGAATGCGGTCACCAACCTGGGAGCGTCGGACGCTTTCAGCCTGCAGCCGATCGTCAAGCCGCGCTTGCGCAGCAAGCTATTGCTGGCGGTCAGTTCGCTGCGTCCGGCCACGCTGACGCAGCAGGCGGTGCAGGATCTGATCATTCGAACGGCCGGACCGCTGCTGTTACGGCATAAAGCCTAGCTGTCGCTCGCCAGCTCACGGGTCGCGGCATGGTTGCGAACGAATTCGCCGATCAGGCGATCCTCGGTGGTCGTGTGCTGGATAAACCAGTCGACCAAAAACACGAACAATGGCGCGTAGGTCTTGGCCTGCATTCGTGACGAGAGCTGGTCGATGAGCTCGATGTGCAGCATGCGGTGCCGATCAGCGTCCGGGTAAGCGAACTTGATCATCATGTTTTCTTCACTCACGAAATGAAAAATGGCGTATTTGGCGAGTTCATTCAACAGTCTCTGGCGATAATTCGCATCGGCGCACGAAGCGAGCTCCGAACTGAGGCGATTGATCAGCGCCAAGAAATACCGGTGTTGCAGATCGATTTCTTCGACGCCGGAGTCGTATGCTGCGTTCCAGACAAGTTCTGACACCGCATTGCCTCCATCGGCCATTTGAGATGCACCGAGTCTACTCGATTGCGCAGCCCGGCGTCGTGATATTGGAAGGCGCTTGAACCGTATCTGCTGCGCTTGCCGGCGCGGCGCCACGCCAAACCTGAACTTGATTCTTGCCTGAATTCTTGGCCGAGTACATCGCCATGTCAGCGCATTGCGTCAGCGTCTCAACGCTCGTCGCATGTTGCGGATAGAGCGCCACGCCAATGCTGGCCGAAACGTTCGCCAGCCCCTGCGGCAGGTCGAACGGCTCGGCCAGACTGGCGACCATCTGCCGGGCAATCTGCAGCGCGTCCTCGGGCTGGGTGATGTCCGGCATGATCACGGCGAACTCGTCGCCGCCCATACGGGCCACGGTATCGCTGTCGCGTATCCGACTCTTGAGCCGTTGCGCCACTTGTTGCAGCAACGCATCGCCGGCGGCATGGCCAAGGCTGTCGTTCACATTCTTGAATGCATCGAGGTCGATCCACAATACTGCCGCGCCACCTTGCCGGCGCTTGGCGTGGCGCAAGGCCTGCCCGATCCGATCCTGGAACAGGTTGCGGTTGGGCAAATCGGTCAGCGCGTCGTGGTGGGCCTGCGTCCATAGCCGCTCATCCTGCTGGCTGCGTGCAGTCGCGCTGCTCAGCACCATGATGGCGCCGTCCATCGAGTGATCGGCATGACGCAGATTGATCCAGTGCGCCGAGCACCGCTGATCAGTAAGACCAGGGCGGAATTCGAGCCATTGCACGCCATCGCTTTGGCGATTGATCTTGAGGACGAATTCGACGTGCGCGCGGTCGTCGGGATGAACGAAATCGAGGACAAAAGCACCTTGCGCCTGCTCCGGGGTAAAGCCGGTCAACACGCAGCCATTGACATTGATGAAGCGGCAGCGATGAGCATCATCGAACTCCAGCACGCCGACCGGTACAGCCGCCAACAACACCTCAAGATGCCTGTCCTTGACTACCAGTTCGCCATTGGTCTGACGCAGAGAACGGGTGCGCTCGGCGACTTCGCTGAGCAGATCGTCGTTGTAATTGCGCAGTTGCTCTTCCGCTTGCCGTGCCGTCGAGACATCGACGGCGCTACCGCGGTAGCCGCAGAACTCACCTGCGGCGCTGCGCACGGGCAGACCGTTGAGTTGAATCCAGAGCAGTTCGCCGCCGCTATTTTGCATCGCGATCGCCACCTGCCGAAACGGCTGTCGTCGCCTCAGGGCCTGGTCGAGTTCGGCCAGTTGCGGTTGTGCGCCCTGGTGCAACAACGATCGCCAGCAGTGTCCAGGGGTCAATACGAATTGATTGGCCAGCCGACCGCTGGCCTCGAGCAGACGGCCCTGGCTGTCGGCTTCCCAAAGCAGGTCATTGGAAACGCTGGCGAAATCACGGTAGCGGGCCATCAGCCGATTGCGCGCTTCCACCGCCCCACCCAGCCACAGGCCCATCAGCGCGATGGCGATCATCACCAACTGATAGTGGAGCGCCTGGCCTTGCTTGTCAAAAAGCGCGATCAAGATGACCATCCCGCCATCGAGCAAGACGACCGCGATGACCGCACCGCGCAGGCTGTAACGCAGCGCCACGAAGGCCAATGGCAGCAACAACAATAGCGTAATCAGCGGGAAATTCTGGTTAACGTCCAACTGCCATGGGATGCAGAAGACCAGCAGCAGCGCTGACAGCACGATCAGAATCGTCGGCAGATCCGACGACTTCGCGCTTGCCGCGGATCTGCGCTGACTGAGCCAGAATCCGCGCTGCAGATAGTTCTTGAGGCGGGGAACCACGGCCAACAGCAGCAACGGCGCCAGCGTGATGATGCCGACAAAGTCACCGGTCAGCCATTTGACAAAGACGTCTGAACACGCTGTCGCGCTGACGAATCCGAGCTTGAGCAAACCGAACGTACCGGCCAGCGCCGACAAGGCGCTGACGCCCAGGCTGGCGACCAGGAACAGCGCGCTGTGCGCGGGACGCGAGAAGTCCCACGAATCGCGCATCCACCAACGCAACGGAAGGATCAGCGCAGCGTTGGCCAACAGCGACGCCAGCAGGTTGTAGATTCGCCATAAGGCATGGACAGACAGGATCTCGGGAATCGGCACCCCAGCGAGCTGCGTCAGCTGCATCAGCAGGAACGCAAGCTGAACCGCCAGCTCCAGCAGCAGCCCGCGCCAGCCGAGAACCAGCAGGCAGACAAAACGCAGCCCCGCCGGCAGGAACCACAGGCTGACGACATCCAGATTGTCAAGCAGGCGTGCGGAGTACCAGGTACTGATCCACAGCGTGACGTAAATCGCACCGAACAGCAGGAAGCGCTGCTGTCGATTCAAACACCGCAAGGCCGGCGCGAGTGCTTCAGATGAAGTGTTCAACAGGCCGCACCTTTTGCACCGGGAATTGACAGGAAAAGACCGAGCCACGAGTATCCCTGCGCGCAGCCTGTACGTCAATCTCATATGACAATCTGCTCACGCGTCAGCGTGGTATCGACGAGACGAATGACGCCCGGGCCGCTTGGCGCCGCGCCAGTCAAATCGTGCCTGTGAAAAGCCGTCACCCTCTCGTTGTGAACTTTACATTGTGAAATTTCTATTTGTGAAATTTCCAGGACTGTGCGTCTAGCATGGTTCTACGCAATCAGCGCGTTGCTGCACAGACCATCAACCGACAGGAGAGTCATCATGCAAAACCAATTCGAGCGTAGAGCAGGAACCGATCGTCGCGGCGCCAACCGGTCTCTGACGGCTTCTGGACAAGAGTGGCGCTGGTACGAAAATGCCCTCGGCACGCTGGCGGGCGGCTCCTATGACCCTTACGACCCGTACTGGGAACCGGTGAATGGCCAGGATGATGATTGATCATCAGCAATTTGCTCGGCAATCGCTTAAATGCCTGGAGGGCATCGCATGGACCAAAGAGTCGACCTGGCGGCATTGATCAGAATGCTCGAGAGCGTCGTGACCGACGGCGCCGTGGCCAACCGCAAATGGAACCAGTTTGAGCAGATCGAGTTCTTGCTCCGGCATCTCAAATCCGGGCAGGCCGACCCGGAGCTGATTGAAGCCTTGTCGGCGTTCAACGCTGAAATCGCTGCGCAAGGCAAGCTCAGGCAACGGTCGACCGATTCGGACCAGCAAGCGAGAACGGGGCTGACTGCTCGAGCCATGCGGTTGGCGGACTCCCTGTTCGCCGACCTGTCGTCAAGCCAGAAAGATCGCTTGAGCTGGCATATGGCCGTCCACGACGGATCACCGCGGCCCTTGGAGGGGCGTCAAAGCTGAAGCTGCCGGCCCTGATCAGCTAGCGGCGATTGGGGCCAGCGACGCCGGCGCGGCCCCCTGACGTCATGACTGACATCGAGCGCTGTCGTGGCCGAAGCCCCCGGGCCGGGCGTCAGCCCCGGACCACCTGCTGCCGCTGCTGTCCGAGGCCGCCGATTCCCAGTTCGACGACGTCGCCGACCTTGAGGAATTGCGGCGGCTTGCAGCCCAGGCCGACGCCCGGCGGCGTGCCGGTGATGATCAGGTCGCCCGGCTCCAGCGTCATCACCTTGCTGCAGTAGCTGACGATGACATCGCACGGGAAGATCATCTTCGACGTGTTGCCGGTCTGCCGACGAACGCCGTTCACGTCAAGCCACAGATCGAGTTGCTGCGGATCGGGCACCTCGTCGCGCGTCACCAGCCACGGGCCGACCGGACCGAAGGTATCGAAGCCCTTGCCCTTGCTCCACTGCCCGCCGCTGCGGTCGATCTGGTAGGCGCGTTCGGAAATATCGTTGGCCAGGCAGTAGCCGGCGACGTAGTCGAGCGCGTCCGCCGGCGACACGTTGCGCGCGCGGCGGCCGATCACGATGCCGAGCTCAACTTCCCAGTCGAGCTTGGTCGAATCCGGCGGCATCACCGTGTCGTCGTTCGGCCCGCAGACGCAACTTAGCCACTTGGTGAACATCGTCGGCTCGGTCGGGATCGGGTTGCCCGATTCGGCGGCATGGTCGCTGTAGTTGAGGCCGATCGCCACGTACTTGCCGATTCCGCCCCACGGCACGCCGAGCCGCGGGCTTCCCGCGACTTTCGGTAGCCGCTCGGGATCGATCGCGCGCAGCACGTCGAGCGCTTCGGGCGCCAGCGTTTTCGGGGTGAAGTCGGCGAGCAATCCGGAGAGGTCACGAAGATTCCCGGCAGCGTCGAGCAGCCCCGGTTTTTCCTGGCCCAGCGGGCCGTAACGCAAGAGTTTCACGAATTTTCCTTGTCGATTGAGGGAAGGCGAGGACGGCAGACGACCATCCCCGCGCCGCTGCAGATTATAGGGCGCCGCCAGCGAAATCGGCCGAATTCGACAAACGCAATGCGGCAGCGCAGGCGACACGCCGCGCCACCACCAAACAAACCCCCATGACATATGCTATTGTTCTTTGCATCGCAATACCGACCAACCGAACAGGTCAGAGCACGCCGCCGGCATGGCTCGCAGCGATCCGCGAGCCAGAGACTCTTGGCCGCCTTCAGCGGGACTGATGCCATGAACGTTTTTGTGCTGACGCCGGCCCATTCGCCCGAGCAAGCCTTGCTGCACGAGATTGCCAAGATCAGCAAAGACGACCCCCTGGTTGGCGCCAAGGTAGGCAGCGACGAGCTGACGCACCGTCTGTTGACCGTGATGAAGGACGGACGCGGCGTCCATCTCGAATCGCTGCTCTGCGCGCTCGGCGCCATCGCGGGCTACGCCTGTCAAGCCAGCGTTCGCGCCGATGCCGTCGCCAAAGGCCTGCCGGAGACCGCGCTGTTGACGACCAGGCAGTCCGGCGACGGCAAGACGTACTACTTCGGCGATCAGCTCAACTACTCGCTTGCCGACTCGCCCTGTTCGGTCTGGGCGATCGCCAGCGCAGCGATGCGGCACGCGCACAGCAGCCGGCGTCCCGATCTGATGGAGATATTCAAACACAGCGCGACGGCAGCCGGCAGCGCGGCGTTCGGCAAACCTCGCGTGCCGCCAGAGAACGCCGCCCACGATTCCCCGCTCAACTACGTGCGAACGCTTTGGCCGACGCTGCAACCGCTGATCGCCAAGTTTTGCCCCAATCCCGAGCATTGGCCGATACTCATCGGCCTTTCGATTCAACAGGCGATCAGCAGCAACGAGTCGGCGCTTGATCCCGATCTTGCCTTGCAGCTGGTGATGGAAGCCGCCATCCCGATGTCCAGTGTCGACCTCAAAATCCCATCGCTTAAGCGGATGGCCCGCCAGCGGCGCTACCGCCGCTTGCATCCGAGGTCAGCGGTTTATGCCAAACAAAGCGCTTGACCGAAACCGTTGGCGACATTGAGCGCCGCCAGGAAAACGCTGCCTTGGCCAACAAATCGCCAATCACACGGCCCCCTTTGCGCTGGCGTCCGCTAAAGTAGCAGGCTTGGCAGCGCAGCGCTTTCGCCCGGCGCGCTTTGAAATCATCGCCACAGCACAATTTACGGATGGATTCATGGAACAGAAATGTCGCATCGCCCTGCTCGGCGAATGCATGATCGAGCTGCGCGGCCAGATGTTTGGCGCGATGCAGCAATACTTCGGTGGCGACACGCTCAACACCGCCGTTTATCTGGCGCGCCTCGGGCGCGACAGCGGCATCGACGTCGCTTTTGCCACCGAGCTCGGCACCGACGCCTACAGCGACGCGATGATCGCGGCCTGGGACAAGGAACGCATCGATACCAGTCTGGTCTTGCGTGAAGCGGGCCGGATGCCCGGCCTGTATACGATCCAGGTCGACGAGAGCGGCGAGCGGACTTTCTATTACTGGCGCGATTCGAGCGCCGCCAAACACTATTTCGACGGCGCGAGCAGTCCGCTCGAAGAGCGCATCGACGCGCTCGACGCGCTCTACTACAGCGGCATCAGCCTGGCCGTGCTTTCGCCCGCAGGTCGCGAGCGCTTGTTGAGCTGCGCCGACCGTCTGCGCGCACGCGGCGGCCGGGTGATTTTCGACAACAACTACCGGGCGCGGCTGTGGCCGGGTGGCCATGCCGAAGCGCGGCTCTGGTACCAGCGCGCCTTCGCCGCGTGCGACATGGCGCTGATCACGCTCGACGACCACCAGTCCTTGCTCGAGATCGCCGATGCCGACGCAGCGATCGACCATGCGTATTCGCTGGCCGCCGCCGAAGTCGTCGTCAAGCGCGGCGGCGAGCCGACGCTGATCCGCGTCGCCGGCGAGCCACCGCTCGCGGTGCCGACGTTCAAGGTCAGCCGCGTCGTCGACACCACCGGCGCCGGCGACTCGTTCGCCGGCGGCTATCTGGCGGCGCGCTTGCAGGGTCTGCCGCCAGAAGCTTCGGCCAAGTGCGGCAACCGGCTTGCGGCTATCGTGATCCAGCACGCGGGGGCGATCATCCCGGCCGAGGCGATGCAGGTGTTCGTCTTCGTGTAGGGTTGATTCGCCACACCGACGCATTCGACATTGCGCACAGGTATCCGATCGGATACAATCCAATCCATGATCAGCTTTGAGCGCTCCGACGAATTCAACGCCTGGCTCAGCGGCCTGAAAGACAAACAGGGTCGTGCCCGAATCGTTCATCGAATCCGGTCTGCCGAGCACGGCAACTTCGGCGACTGTGCGCCGGTCGGCGAAGGTGTCCACGAAATGCGAGTGCACGTCGGCCCCGGCTACCGGGCCTACTTTACTCGGCATGCCGAGGTGGTTTATTTGCTTCTGCTGGGCGGCGACAAGTCCTCTCAGAAGCGTGACATCAAACGTGCTATCGAGATGGCGCGGACTTTGAACAAGGAGTGAACGATGGTCAAATTTTCGACCTTTGATGCGGCCGACTACCTCGATGATGAGCAAACCATCGCCGAATACATCACCGCCGCACTGGAAGATCCCAATCCCGATGTGTTTTTAACCGCCGTACGCGACGTGGCGCGCGCCCGCGGCATGGCACAGCTCGCCAAGGATGCCGGTCTTGGTCGGGAAAGCCTTTACAAGGCGCTTACCCCGGGAGCCAAGCCGCGCTACGACACCATGCTCAAGCTGCTCCACGCGCTGGGCGTCAAGCTTTCGGCGACTCCCGTCAGCCGATGAAGAAAATCGCCACCGGGCTGATCGGCTTCGGCATGGGCGGGCAGGTCTTTCACGGCCCGCTGCTCGCCGGCGACGGCGGTTTCGCGCTCAAGGCAGTGAGCGGCAGCCGCTTTGCCGAGTTTGCCGGTGCCTATCCCGCAACGGCGCAGGCGAGTTGCGAGCAAATCATTGCCGATAGCCAGATCGAACTGGTGGTGATCACCACGCCCAACGCGACGCACGGCGCGCTGGCGAGGAGCGCGCTGCAGGCCGGCAAGCACGTCGTCGTCGACAAACCGTTCTGCCTGTCGAGCCGCGAGGCGCAAGACCTGGTCAACCTCGCGCGCGAGCGCCGATTGATGCTCAGCGTTTTCCACAACCGGCGCAGGGACGGCGATTTTCTGACGGTCAAGCAACTGCTGCGCGACGTGACGCTGGGAACGATGGTCAGCCTGGAATCGAACTACGACCGCTACCGCGTTGCCATCCGCGACAGCTGGAAGGAAGATCAAACGACCGGCGGCGGTCTGCTGTGGGATATCGGCGCGCACCTCGTCGATCAGGCGGTCGAACTGTTCGGCGTCCCGCGCAGCTGGTCGGGCGATTTCCGGCGCACCCGGCCGGGCGCGCAAACGCCAGACGACTTCGAGATCCGCCTCGACTACTCGCCCGCGCTACGCGTCACGCTGCGCGCCGCGATGGTCCGCGCCTGGCCAGGTCCGCGCTTCGTCGTCCATGGCCTCAATGGCAGCTACGTCAAATTCGGCAAGGACCCGCAAGAAAAAGACCTGCAATCGGGCAAGGCGCTGAACGCTACCGACTGGGGCCGGGAAGATCCGGCGCGGTGGGGATCGCTGTTGCTGGCGCAGCCAGAAGGAATCGCTGAGCGCCGGCTGCCGACGCTGGCCGGCGCTTATCCTTCCTTTTACCGCGGTGTGGCCAAGGCCATCCGCGCCGGGACACCGCCGCCGGTCGATCCGGCAAGCGTGATCCCGACGATCAGGATTCTCGAAGACCTGGCGCAGCAGGCCGACGCGCGGCGCGACTGAACTGCCGCGCGCGACCCAGCTTCAGCGGGCGACGAGATCGACCGCGGCGGCGAGCGATGCTTCGAGGATGTCCATTCCCTCGTCGAGCACCGCATCGGGGATCGTCAGCGGCAGCATCAGGCGCAGCACATTGCCGTAGCTTCCGCAGCCGAGCACCAGCAGCCCGCGTTTGGCCGCCTCGGCCTTGAGCGCGTTCATGATCTCCGGCGCCGGTCGCTGCACATCGCCCGGCTGGCAAAATTCGACGGCGGTCATCGCGCCCAGACCGCGAACTTCGGCGATGCAATCGAAGCGCGAGGCCAACGCCAAGAATCTGGCGCGCGTCTTTTCGCCGATGGCCAAGGCCCGCGCGCACAGCTGTTCTTCGTCGATCACGTCGAGCACGGCGAGCGCGCTGGCGACCGCCATCGGGTGGCCGGCGTAGGTCGATCCCAGCGCACCGGGAACCGCGACGTCCATCACCGCCGCCTTGCCGATCACCGCCGACAGCGTCAGGCCGCCGCCCAAGCCCTTGGCCATGGTGATGATGTCGGGTTCGATACCGGCGTGTTCGATGGCGAACATCGTCCCGCAGCGCGCCGCGCCGGTCTGGATCTCGTCGACGATCAGCAGGATGCCGTGCTGGTCGCACAGCGCGCGCAGCCGCTTAAAGAACTCGGCCGGCGCCGGCAGGTAGCCGCCCTCGCCCTGCACCGGTTCGACCAGGATCGCCGCGACGCGCGCCGCCTCGATGTCGTTCTTGAAGATCAGCTCGATTCCGGCGATCGCGTCGTCGACGGAAATTCCGTGCAGCGCGTTGGGATACGGCGCGTGATAGACCTCGGCCGGGAACGGCCCGAAGCCGGTCTTGTACGGATTGACCTTGCCGGTGAGCGCCAGCGTGAACATCGTGCGGCCGTGGAAAGCGCCGTTGAAGGCGATGATTCCGCTGCGTCCGGTCGCTGCGCGAGCGATCTTGACCGCGTTCTCGACCGCTTCGGCGCCGCTGTTCATGAAGAAGCTCTTCTTCGGCGTCTTGCCCGGCGCCAGCGCGTTGAGGCGCTCGGCGAGCTCGACGTAGCCTTCATAGGCGACGACCTGGAAACAGGTGTGAGTGAACTTTTCCATCTGCGCTCGCGCCGCGGCCATCACGCGCGGATGGCAGTGGCCGGTGTTGACGACCGCGATTCCGGCGCAGAAATCGATCCAGCGCCGACCTTCGACGTCCCATATTTCGGAGTTCTCGGCGCGCTCGGCAAACACGCCGTGTGCCTGCGAAACCCCGCGCGGCAGCGCCGCAGCGCGCCGCGCCATCAGACCATCGTTGGTTTGAGATTGAAGGTCGGTCATTGAATTCATGTGCTGTTCTCCTGAGATCGTAAAGTTGCAATTGGGAAATTCGATTCAAACCACGGCGAACACGGCGGGCACAGCGAACCTTTCAATCGACGGAGCTCTCTGCACTGGCTGCGAGCCTGCACGCTATCGGTCTTCGCCGCGTTCGCTGTGCCCGCCGTGGTTAATTTTTTGTCAGCAAATCAAATACCGGCGACGCAGACGTATTTGAGTTCGAGGTAGTCGCTAAGGCCGTGGCGCGATCCTTCGCGGCCCAGGCCCGATGACTTGACGCCGCCGAAGGGCGCGATCTCGGTCGAAATCAAGCCGGTATTGACGCCGACCATGCCGTATTCGAGCGCTTCCGAAACGCGGAAGATTCGACCGACGTCGCGCGCGTAGAAGTACGAGGCGAGACCGAACTCGGTGTCGTTGGCCATAGCGATCGCCTCGGCCTCGTCCTTGAAGCGGAAGAGCGGCGCCACCGGCCCGAAAATCTCTTCGCGCGCCATGCGCATTTCGGGGGTGACGTCGGCGAGGATGGTCGGTTCAAAGAAGGTGCGACCGAGCGCGTGCGCCTTGCCGCCGCAGACGACGCGAGCGCCCTTGTCCACCGCGTCGGCGACCAGATCGCAGACCTTGGCGAGCGCCGCCTGATCGATCAGCGGCCCTTGCGTGACGCCAACATCGACGCCGTTGCCGACCTTGAGTTCGCAAACCGCTTTCGCCAGCTTGGCGGCGAATTGCTCATAGACGCCATCCTGGACCAGCAGGCGGTTGGCGCAGACGCAGGTCTGTCCGGCGTTGCGGTATTTGGACGCCATCGCGCCGACGACCGCGGCGTCAAGATCAGCGTCGTCGAAGACGATGAACGGCGCGTTGCCGCCAAGCTCCATCGAGAGTTTCTTGACGGTCGGCGCGCACTGCGCGATCAGTTGCGAACCGATCTCGGTCGACCCGGTGAAGGAAAGCTTTCTCACGACCGGGTTGGCGCAGATTTCGCCGCCGATCGCCTTGGCAGCGCCGGTCACGACGTTGAAGACGCCCCTGGGAATTCCCGCGCGCTGCGCCAGTTCAGCGAGCGCCAAGGCGGAAAACGGCGTCTGACTGGCCGGCTTGAGCACCATCGTGCAGCCCGCGGCGAGCGCCGCGCCGGCCTTGCGCGTGATCATCGCGGCCGGGAAGTTCCACGGGGTGATCGCCGCGCAGACACCGACCGGCGCGTGCGTGACCAGCAGCCGCCTATCCTTGCCGTTGGGCGGAATGATCTCGCCGTAGGCGCGCTTGCCCTCCTCGGCGAACCACTCGAGATAGCTTGCCGCGTAGGCGATTTCGCCCCTGGCCTCGGCGAGCGGTTTGCCCTGTTCGCAGGTCATGATCAGCGCCAGGTCGTCCTGATTTTCGAGCATCAGCTCGTACCAGCGACGCAGCAGCCGACCGCGCTCGGCAGCGGTGCGCGCGCGCCAGTCGGGCAGCGCCGCATCGGCGGCGTTTATGGCGCGCCGCGTTTCGGCGGCGCCCATCTTCGGCACGGATCCGAGCAATTCGCCGGTCGCCGGATTGCGCACGGCGATGGTCGCGGGTTCGTCGGCATCGAGCCAGGCGCCGTCGATGTAACAACATTGGCGGAAGAGCGTCGCGTCCTTGAGCTTGAGCATATGCAATGTCCTTATCTAGTTCCAAAAATGGCGAAAATCGCCAACCACAACGTGCACAACGAAACCCTTTTTTGAGCCAATATCGACCGTCAATCGCAGAGGGGGCAACAACGTACTCAAGAAGGCGTTTTCCGTTGTGCTCTTTGTGTCGTTGTGGTGAATTCTGCTCCCTATCTCGCCGCGCTGCGCAGGCGTTCGCCGCGTCGGCGCAGCCATTCGAGCGTGATCAGCATCAGCGTCGAGAGTACCGTCAGGATCGTCGCGACGGCGGCGATCGTCGGGCTGATGTTCTCGCGGATTCCCGAAAACATCTGGCGTGGCAGCGTCGTCTGCTCGGGGCCGGCAAGGAACAGCGTGACGACGACTTCGTCGAACGAGGTGCCGAAGGCGAACAGTCCGCCCGAAATGACGCCCGGAGCGACCAGCGGCAAGGTGACGCGGAAGAAGGTGGTGAGCGGATTGGCGCCGAGGCTGGCGGCGGCACGCACCAGATTGAAGTCGAAGCCCTGCAGCGTCGCACTGACGGTGGTGACGACGAAGGGAACGCCGAGCGCGGCATGCACCAGGATCAGTCCGAGGTAGCTGCCGGACAGGCCGATCGGCGCAAAGACGAGGTAAGTCGCGACGCCGACGATGACCACCGGGACAACCATCGGCGAGATCAGGATCGCGGTGAGCAGCGCCTTGCCCGGAAAGTCCATTCGCGTCAGTCCCACCGCCGCCGGCGTGCCGAGCAGCATGGCCAGGATCGTCGCGAACGGCGAGACGATGCAGCTGTTGACGAAAGCCTGCTGCCACGCCGGCGAGGTCAGGAACTCCTGGTACCAGCGCAAGGAGAAGCCGGACATCGGATAGAGCAGGAACGAATCCGAGTTGAACGACAGCGGCGCGATCACCAGGATCGGCAACATCAGGAAAACGACGACCAAGCCGCAGATCGCGCGCAAGGCGTAGTGCCAGAGGCGCTCAAGCGGTGAAGCGTACGATGCAAGCATGACTTTCTCCTTCAACGCACGGCCGGCGTCGAACTGCCGACCAGCCGCGTATAGACCATGTAGAGCGCCAGCGTCGCGACAAAGAGGATCGCCGAGAGCGCCGCGGCCATTCCCCAGTTGATCGTCTGGTTGGTGTAGAAGGCGACGAAGTAGCTCGCCATCTGCTCCTTGGGGCTGCCGAGCAGCGCCGGCGTGATGTAGTAGCCCATGCACAGGATGAACACCAGCAGGCAGCCGGCGCCGACGCCGGGCAGCGCTTGCGGGAAGTAGACTTTCCAGAAGCTGCGAAACGGCGGACAGCCGAGCGACAGCGCGGCGCGCACATAGGTCGGCGAAATTCCCTTCATGACGCTGTAGAGCGGCAGGATCATGAACGGCAGCAGGATGTGCACCATCGCGATATAGACGCCGGTGCTGTTGAAGACGAGCTGCAGCGGATGATCGGTGATCCCGAGCCCCATCAGCGCCTGGTTGACCAGGCCCTCGGTCTGCAGCAGCACGATCCACGCCGCGACGCGTACCAGGATCGACGTCCAGAACGGCAACAGAACGAAGATCAGCAGCGTGTTGGCGATCTTCGCCGGCTGCGTCGCCATCATATAGGCAAGCGGAAAACCGAGCAGCAGGCACACCGCGGTGACCACCGCCGACATGCCGAAGGTGCGGGTGAGGACCTTGACGTAAATCGCTTCGTCATCGTCGGCCGCAACGATATTGCCGAAATCGTCGTACTTGCGATCGACCGAGGCGAGCAGGTAGCGCGCGGTATAGGGTGAGGCGTTGCGCGCCAGGTACTGCCAAGTGGCGACCTCTCCCCAGCGCTCGTCGGCGTCGATCAGCGCGGCGCGTGCCGAACCGTTGATTGCGACCGGCATCGCCTTGGCGGTGCGCATCATCAGCGTGCGAAAGCCCGGCAGCTCCATGTTGAGCCGTTTGGCGGCGCTGGCCAGGACCGGCGTCCCCTTGATCCGGTCGACCTCGCCGGCGAACGACGCATAGACGGCGTCGTCGGGCAGCGCCTGGCCGTCCCACTGGCGCAGCAGCGCGCAGGTGTCCGGAAAGGCGGCGACCACCTCGGGGTTGTCGACGCTACGCTTGAGCAGCGCGGCGATCGGCCAGACGAAGGTGAGCAGCAAGAACAGCGCGAGCGGCACGATCAGCGCGCCGAACTTGAGCTTCTTGAGTCGCTCGGCACGGCGCAGCTGGGCCTTGAGCGAAATCGGCGCCTCAACGGCCAGCGTCGCGGGCAGAGTTGCAGTGAAATCGGTCATGCCTGATCCTCAGGTAAGTCGTAAAGGCATTTCAACCACAGCGACACGGCGGCCACGGCGAGAAATCCGCTTTATTTCTATTGGAAATTCGCTGTGCCCGCTGTGTTCGCCGTGGTTAATTTCCTTACTTCGCCGCCCAGGCGTTGAAGCGTTGCTCCAAGTCCTCGCCGTGCTCGACCCAGAACGCCGTGTTGCTGGCCAGCGCGCCCTTCATGTTCTGCGGCGCGGTCGGCAGTTCGGGGACGACGGCCTTGGCGACCAGCGGCGTTCCCTTGACGTTGGTCGGTCCGTAGGGGATCTCGCCGGCGAACACCGCCTGATTCTCGGGCTTGCTGGCGAAAGCGATGAATTTGTACGCTTCGGCCTTGTTCGGCGTGCCGACCGGGATCGCCCACGAGTCGAAGTCGTAGATGTTGTTGGTCCACACCATCTTGAAGTTCTTGCCTTCCTTCTGCGCCGTCGCGATGCGACCGTTGTAGGCGCTGGTCATCACCACGTCGCCGGCGGCCAAGAGCTGCGGCGCCTGGGCGCCGGCTTCCCACCACTGGATGTTGGCCTTGAGCTCGCCGAGCTTCTTGAACGCGCGCTCGACGCCGGCCTTGGTGGCGAGCAGCTTATAGACCTCGTCGGGCTTGACGCCGTCGGCGAGCAGCGCGAATTCGAGCGTAAACTTGGCGCCCTTGCGCATGCCGCGCTTACCCGGGATCTTCTTGGTGTCCCAGAAGTCGGCCCACGACGTCGGCACCGTTTTGAGCACGTCGGCGTTGTAGGCGATCACCGTCGACCAGACGAAGACGCCGATGCCGCACTCGGAAATCGCCGCCGGGACGAAGTCGGCCTTGGGACCGATCTTGCTCATGTCGAGCTTCTCGTAGATGCCCTCCTCGCAGCCGCGTGCGAGTTCGGGCGATTCGACTTCGACGACGTCCCACGAGACGTTCTTGGCTTCGACCATGGCCTTGATCTTGGCCTGTTCGCCGTTGTATTCGCCCTGTACGATCTTGCCGCCGGTCGATTTCGTATAGGGCGCGTAGAAGGCCTTGATCTGGGCCTTCTGGTTGCTGCCGCCGAACGAGATGACGGTGACGTCGGCGTGGGCGGCGCCGGCCAGAAAACAGAATACGGCACAGGCGAGCGGACGAACTTTTGTGGTGAGGCGGGTCATGTGAGTCTCCTGATGAGTGAAACGGGCGCTGCGAAAAATAAGTGACGGGCTCATGCGCCGACGCTCGGGTCGAGCGCACGCAATTGCTCTGGAAGGATTCCGACATGGATCGCGTCGCCGGTGTCGAAGCGGTGTTTGTGCTGCGCTGCCGGGGCCTTGACGATGATTTCGCGGCGCCCGGCGAGTTCGACGCGAACGCGCAGGTGATCGCCCTGATAGAGGATCTCCTTGACGTAACCGCCGAGGCGGTTGGCGCAGCCGAGCGACTGGACGTTGAGCTGGACGCTCTCCGGGCGCACCGAGAGCACGGTGCGCTCGCCGACCTTGGCGACGTTGCCGACGCTGGCCTGGACTCGCGTGCCGTTGCTCAGGCGGACCTGGCAGGTGTCGCCATCGACCGACTCGACCGTTCCGTCGAGCGCGTTGTTCTCGCCGATGAAGTTGGCGACGAAATTATTGGCGGGCTTCTCGTAGATCGTCGCCGGCGAGTCGATCTGCTGGATCACGCCCTTGTCGAAAACGGCGATGCGGTCGGACATCGTCAGCGCCTCGCCCTGGTCGTGCGTGACAAAAACCACGGTGACGCCGAGCTCCTGGTGGAGATGCTTGATTTCGAGCTGCATCTGTTCGCGCAACTGTTTGTCGAGCGCGCCCAGCGGCTCGTCCATCAGCACCAGTTCGGGGTCGAAGACCAGCGCGCGGGCCAGCGCGACGCGCTGCTGCTGGCCACCAGAGAGTTGCTGCGGATAGCGGTCGCCGTAAGCGCCGAGCTGAACCATGGAAAGCGCACGAGTCACCTTGGCGTCGATTTCGGCGTTCGGCAGCTTGCGCACCGCCAGCGGAAAACGCAGGTTGTCGACCACCGTCATGTGCGGAAACAGCGCGTAGTTCTGGAACACCATGCCGATATTGCGTTGGTGCGGCGGCACCCGGTTGATGATCTCGCCGGACAGACGGATCTGGCCGCTGGTCGGCGTCTCGAAGCCCGCCAGCATCATCAGGCAGGTCGTCTTGCCCGAACCCGACGGGCCAAGCAGCGTCAGGAACTCACCGCGACGAATATCGAGGTTCAAGTCACGAACGATCAGATTGACGCCGTCGTAGGTCTTCTGAACCGAGCAGAAGGTCACGTGCGGCGCCTCGCTCTGGGCTCTATGTTCCTTGTTCATCATCGACTCCTTGCTGCCCGTCCAGAAACGACGAGCCTTGGGTTTCCGGTCAGCGAAATGCTGACGCCTTGCTGACCACGGCTTGATCATAGGCGGGCTATTGGTCAAAATGAGAACCAATTTATAACGGTTTGATGGAACCAATCCGAGGTCCGACCATGGAAGCGCATTTGATCACCGAGGTCATAGAGCAATATCTGGACCGGCAGCCCGCCGCCGAAAAAATCCGCTTGCGGCTCTACATGGCGCTGCGTCTGGCGATTCTCGACCAGGCGCTGACGCAGGGCACCAAATTGCCGCCGACGCGCAGCCTGGCCGAAGACCTCAAGCTGGGGCGCAACACCGTCGTTCGCGCCTACGAACAGCTGCTCGTCGAGGGTTACCTCGAAGGCCGCGTCGGCGACGGCACTTACGTTTCCGACCTGGTTGACCTCGCCAGCAAGCCGGCGCCGCCCAGGCGACTGATCGGCACGCGCCGCGAAGGGCTGTCGCGGCGCGGCACGATGATCGCCAGCAACGCCGCCAGCAGCGTGATCCAGCACGGCGCCTTCATGCCCGGCGTCCCCGACGTCGATCTCTTTCCGTTCAGCATCTGGCGCCGCCTGGTCGCCAAGTACATCACCCCGAGCCAGTCCAACCTGCTGCACTACACGCATCTGGGCTACGGCCCGCTCAAGGTGGCGCTGGCCAACTACCTGCGCGTGACGCGGATGATGGTCGTCGATCCCAAACAGATCGTCGTCATCAACGGCTCGCACCAGAGCATCGACCTGTGCGCGCGACTGCTCGCCGACCAGGGCGACCGCGCGTGGATCGAAGACCCCGGTTACTGGGGCGCGCGCAACGTGCTGCGCGCCGCCGGACTCGACGTCCTGCCGATCCCGCTCGACGCCAAGGGGCTGGCGCCGACGCTAGCCGACTGGGAGACGCCGCCGCGGCTGATCTTCACTTCGCCGTCGAGCCAGTACCCGACCGGAACAGTGATGGCGCTCGATCGGCGCCTCGAATTGCTCGAGCGCGCGCACCAGGTTGGTGCCTGGATCATCGAAGACGACTACGACAACGAGCTGCGCTACGACGAGCGGCCGGTCGCCTCGCTGTTCGGCCTGTGCCGCAAACAGCGCGTGATTTATCTCGGCACGCTCTCCAAGGTGATGTTCCCCGGCTTGCGCCTGGCCTACCTGGTGCTGCCCGAGGATCTGGTCGACGCCTTCGTGATCGGCAACTCCGAGCTCTACCGCGGCGGACGAATGCCCGAGCAGGCGGCGCTCGCCGAGTTCATCGACGAAGGCTATTTCACCGCGCATATCAAGCGCATGCGCGGCGTCTATCAGGAACGGCGCGACGCCTTGCGCTGCGCGATGGAGTCGCGCCTCGGCGACGCCGTCAGCGTCTCCGGCGGACACGCCGGACTGCAACTGCTCTACCGCTTCAGGCAACCGGTAGACGACGCATCGGTCGCCGCCGAATCACTCGCCAGAGGCGTCGTCTGCCGCCCCTTGAGCATGTATTACGCCGATCAGCAGCGCGCCGAACCGGGTCTCAATCTCGGCTTTGCCGCGGTACCGCTCAAAAACATCGGACCGGCGGCCACGACGCTGGCCGAGGTCATCGAGCATCATCTCTAAAACCGCCCAGAGGGGTCAGCGCGTGCCAAGAAAGAAGTTCAGCCCAAGGTCGATTTGCAGCCCCCCCCGAACGCCTTTTGCGGCCAACTTATCCAAGTCGTCTATGATGAGTCTTCGATCCACAAGTTAGGTCACCAATCCGGTCGATAGCCACCGGAGATACGCTGCAGAAGGGAGAGTCATGCGCTACTGGAGCTTGATTCTGGGGGCGTTCCTATCGATTTTTCGCCCGCCGTGCATGGCAGCAGATACGCCATTACGGCTAGCGACACTCGAGTACCCACCTTACATCACTAATACCGACCAAGGACCGCAAGGTCTGGCGGTTGATATCGTGAGCGCTGCCTTTTCGCGGATTGGCCGATCCATCAAGACCGAGTTATTTCCGGTTGCGCGCGGGCAAATCAGGCTTTTGAATGGCGATGCGGATGCATACTTCAGCATCAAGAAGACGCCCGAGAGGGAACGGGACATGCTGTTCACACAAAATGCGCTGATGACGCAGGATTATGTTTTTTTTGTAAATAAAGGCTCACGCTGGCGCTTTACCGGCAGTTTCGACTCGTTGGACAACGCCACTATCGGTGTGGTCATCGCTACCTCCTATGGAAGCCGCTTCGATACGGCGGTGAAGGCAGGCACGTTGAGGAAATTGGAGACGGTCGCCAGCCACGAATCGAATTTTCGCAAACTGCTTGCCCATCGGGTCGACGTCGTCATCTGTAGTCGCTTGGTCGGACTTTACTATCTTAGGATGTTGAACGGTCTGAACGACGTGGAGGTCAGTGGCCCCACCGTGGAAACCACACTCAGCTATCTTGTTTTCACCCGAAAAAGAGATTACACCGAGCTATCCAAACAGTTTGACCAGGCGCTGGAAAGCATGGAACGCGATGGCACCCTAAAGCGTCTGAATAATGCCTACCAACCACCGCAGGCGCGCATCCCGTCCAAATGAAAGAGGCGAAGCTCGGAGCCGTCGCGTTTCTCTCTGCGAGCAGAAAACGTAATAGGCAGTCGAGGATCACCTGCCGCCGCTGCCCGAATATTCCAACTCGATTTACCCTTGAAGCATCCGCTGCACTGCCGCGTTTGGCCACTCGCGGCGCAGAGCGTGCAGCGACACGAAAGAACCTCTGTTTTCCCGCTCCTTTTGCGAGTCCGGCGCTTGTCATGCATTCCCTTTGCTCGCCTGCGCTCATCTCTCGCACCCTGCGTCGAAACGGGTGTGTTCAGAATCCAGGCAGTTGCCCTCGACGATTGACCACCGACGCCACTTCCGGTGATACTCTTCGGCATGCAAATGGATTTCCGCCAGCGCACCTTCCTGCTCAGCGCAAGACCGGCCGCCCCATTCCCTGATTGAATCGACCAAGGAGTTGATCAATGCCTCGCCCCCCATCCCAGCTTGAAATCGTCGCTCCGCTTTCCGGAATCCTGGTTCCGCTCGATACCGTACCCGACCCGGTCTTTGCCCAGAAGATGGTCGGCGACGGCGTCTCGCTCGACCCGACCTCGGGCGAACTGCTCTCGCCGGTCGCCGGAACGGTGACCCAGCTGCACCGCGCGCACCACGCGCTGACGATCACCACCGACCGGGGAATCGAAGTGCTGCTGCACATCGGCATCGACACCGTCGAACTCAAGGGCGAAGGCTTCACGCCCAAGGTCAGTGAGGGCGAGCACGTTGAAGTCGGCCAGACGCTGATTGCCTTCGACGTCGATGGCGTGGCGCGCAAGGCGCGCAGCCTGCTGACCCAAATCCTGATCGCCAACGTCGAGAAAGTCGCGCGCTTCGTTCCCGCCAGCGGGCTGGCGGTCGCCGGCAAGTCGGTGGTGCTCACGCTCGAATTGTCTGACTCTGCCGAAACGGCTGCGCCGCTTGAAACGGCGTCGGGCAGCGCGCAAACCGGCGAGGCGATCAGCCTGCCCAATCCGTCCGGTCTGCATGCGCGCCCGGCGGCGGTTCTCGCCGCCGAAGCCAAGAAATTCAAGTCGGACATCCGCCTGCTGAGCGGCTCCGCTGAAGCCAATGCCAAATCGGTGGTCGCGCTGATGGGCCTGGCTACCAAGCAGGGCGACGTGATCCACGTCAAGGCCAGCGGCCCCGACGCCGCCGAAGCGATTCGCCGCCTGTCCGCCCTGCTCGCCGCCGGTTGTGGCGAGCAGCCCGGTGAGGCGCCGGCCGCCGCGCCCATCGCACCAGTGCGCGCGACCGCCGCTTCCGCCGACGAGCTGGTCGGCGTATCGGCGTCGCCGGGACTCGCCGTCGGCCGTATCGCGCACTTTCGTCACGAAGCGATAGCCGTCGTTGAGCAAGGCGAAAACCCGGCGCACGAACGCGCCAAGCTCGATAGCGCGCTGCACGAGGCGCGCGCGCAGATCGAACTGCTCAAGAGCCAACTCGCCGACCCGGCCAAGGCGCAGATACTCGCCGCGCACCAGGAACTGCTCGAGGACCCCGACCTGGTGGACCTCGCGATCGCCGGACTGGGCCAGGGAAAAAGCGCGGGCTTCGCTTGGCGCGCCGCGTTCACGCAATACGCCGAGCGACTTGAGAGCCTCGACAATGCGCTGCTGCGCGAGCGCGGCAACGACATCCGCGACGTCGGCCGCCGTGTTCTGGCACTGCTTTCCGGTATCAAGCAGGCACAGATCGTCGTTCCCGAAGGGACTATCCTGATCGCCGAGGAACTGACGCCGTCCGACACCGCGTCGCTCGACCCCAAACGCGTTCTCGGTTTCTGCACGACGACCGGCGGTGCCACCAGCCACGTCGCGATCCTGGCTCGCTCGCTGGGCATCCCGGCAATCTGCGGCATCGACGAGGCGGTGCTGGCGCTCGGTGACGGCACGCTGGTCGTTCTCGACGGAACCCGCGGCGTGTTGCAATGCAAGCCGAGTGAAGCCGAAGTCGAAGCGGCGCATCAGCGCGTCGCGCAGCAGGCGGCCAAACGCGATGAAGAACTGGCCGATGCGTCGGCGCCGGCGATTACCAGCGACGGCCATCGCATCGAAGTGGTGGCCAACGTGCGCAACGCGCAGGACGCCATCGACGGCGTCGCCAACGGCGGCGAAGGCGTCGGCCTGCTGCGTTCCGAGTTTCTCTTCGACGACCGCGAGAACGCGCCCGACGAGGACGAGCAGACGGCGGCCTACAGCGCCGTCGCCAAGGCGCTCGGCGCCGATCGCCCGCTGGTCGTGCGCACGCTCGACGTCGGCGGCGACAAGCCGCTGCCCTACCTGCCGTTGCCGCGCGAAGACAACCCCTTCCTCGGCCTGCGCGGAATTCGCGTCAGCCTCGACCAGCCGCAGATGTTCCGCACCCAGCTGCGCGCGATCCTGCGCACGGCGCCGCTTGCCAAACTGCACATCATGTTCCCGATGATCGCCACGCTCGACGAGCTGCGCGAGGCGAAAGCGATTCTCGCCGAGGAAGTCGCCGCGATGGCGATCGACGCGTCCAAGATCCAGGTCGGCGTGATGATCGAAGTGCCTTCGGCGGCGGTGATGGCCGAGCAGTTCGCTCGCGAGGCCGATTTCTTCTCGATCGGCAGCAACGACCTGACGCAATACACGCTGGCGATGGACCGCGGCCATCCCAAGCTCGCCAAGAAGGCCGACGGCCTCAACCCGGCGGTGCTCAAGATGGTCGAACTGACCTGCGCCGGCGCGCGCCAGCACGGCAAGTGGGTCGGCGTCTGCGGCGGCATGGCGTCGGATGCGATCGCCGTGCCGGTGCTGATCGGCCTGGGCGTCGATGAGCTGTCGGTGTCGGTGCCGGCGATCCCGGCGATCAAGGCGCTGGTGAGAAGACTGTCGCTCGCCGACTGCCAGGCGCTGGCGCAGGAAGTCATGAGAATGAGCACCGCCAGCGAAGTTCGCGAACGCCTGACCGCCTTCGCCAAATAATTCAAGCCAGCTAAATCCAGGAGACTCCAGCCATGTTCCAGAACTCTTTCGCAGTGCTGCAAAAGATCGGCAAGGCGCTGATGTTGCCTGTCGCCGTACTGCCGGTCGCCGGCCTGCTGCTCGGCATCGGCGCGACCGATTTTCACACCAGCAACCAAGTCGCGCTGGTCATCCTGTCGCTGATGAAAAACTCGGGTGACGTGATCTTCGGCAACCTGCCGCTGATCTTCGCCATCGGCGTCGCGCTCGGCTTTACCGAAAACGACGGCGTCGCGGCGATCGCGGCGACCATCGGCTTCCTGGTGATGACCGTGACGCTCGGCGTGATGGCTTCTCTGATGGGGCTCAAGCCCGATACCATCCTCGGCCTGCCTTCGATCCAGACCGGCGTGTTCGGCGGCATCCTGGCCGGCGGACTCGCCGCAGCGATGTTCAACCGCTTCTACCGCATCGCGCTGCCGACTTACCTCGGCTTCTTCGGCGGCAAGCGCTTCGTGCCGATCGTCACGGCCATCGGCGGCATCGTGCTCGGCGCCGTTCTTTCGATCGTCTGGCCGCCGATCGGCGGCGCCATCCAGACTTTCTCGCACTGGGCCGCGGTCAGCGACCCACGCACCGCGGCGACCATCTACGGTTTCTTCGAACGGCTGCTGATCCCGTTCGGCCTGCACCACATCTGGAACGTCCCCTTCTTCTTCGAAATGGGCTCGTTCACCGACGCCGCGGGCAAGGTGGTGAGCGGCGACATCAACCGCTTCTTCGCCGGCGACCCGACCGCCGGAATCCTGGCCGGCGCCTTCCTGTTCAAGATGTTCGGCCTGCCGGCAGCGGCCATCGCCATCTGGCACACCGCCAAGCCCGAAAACAAGGTGGTGGTCGGCGGCATCATGATCTCCGCTGCGCTCACCTCTTTCCTGACCGGAATCACCGAACCGATCGAGTTCGCCTTCCTGTTCGTCGCGCCGGTGCTCTACTTCATCCACGCCTGCCTCGCTGCGTCGACGCAGTTCGTCGCCAATACCCTGGGCATGCACATGGGCTTTACCTTCTCACAGGGCGGCATCGACTTCCTGATGTTCAACCTGATCGGCAACAAGGCCCAGCACGCCTGGTACGTGTTCATCCTCGGCCCGATCTACGCGGTGATCTACTACGTGGTGTTCCGCGTCATGATCCAGAAATTCAATCTCAAGACGCCGGGCCGCGAAGACGAAGTCGCCGGCGCCGTCCCGACCGTACTCAGCGAAGGCCAGCACGGCCGCGCACGCGATCTGGTGTTGGCCTTCGGCGGACGCGGCAACATCACCAGCCTTGACGCCTGCATCACGCGTCTGCGCGTCGCCGTCAAGGAACCGAGCCGCGTCGACCAGCCCAAGCTCAAAGCCATGGGCGCCTCGGGCGTGATGATGGTCGGCAACGGCTTCCAGGCGATCTTCGGGCCGCTGTCGGAAAACATGAAGGGCGAAATGGAAGACTACCTCAAGGTCGCCGGTGCCGAAGCCGATGGTCCGGTGGGCGCAGCCCCCGCGACCCCGGTAGCGCCGGCGGTAACGTCGCCCGCCGCGCCAGCGACGGTCGAGCCGTGGGTGCGCGAAGCGGCGGTGCCGCTGCTAGCAGCGCTCGGCGGTCGCGCCAACCTGCGCGCGCTCGACGCGGTGGCCTTGACGCGACTGCGCGTCGAACTTGCCGACGATGCGAAGTACGACGAAGCCGCCGCCAAGCTCGCCGGCGTCGTCGCCGTGATGCACGCCGCGCCCGGCGTGCTGCACCTGATCGTCGGCGACAAGGCAGGACAGTTCGCGAGCGTCATCAAGGCGGCCTGAAACGCGCGGCACGCAAACCCAAACGGGCGGCCGAGGCCGCCCGTTATTTTTTCGTTTTCGCGGCGAGCTTCGCCATCGGTTTGTCTTTTGCGCTCGCCTGATCGAGCCAGAGCAAGGTATCGACGTAAGACATGAAGCGCTCGAGGTAATCGGGCGAGATGTCGCGCATCAAGGCCAGCGAGCCGAGCACCAGCCGGTGCGAATTGAGCGGGCCGGCATTCTCGGGCGCTTGCTCGATGGCCTGCGTCAGCTGCCTGGCGACGGCAAGTGTCGACCAGGTCTTGCGGAAATAGCGCATGGCCTTGAGTTCGCCGCGCGACCCCGGCGCTTGCGCCGAACGGTCATCGCCCGCTGGCGCCGAATGCTGCGCGAGATAGCCGGTGAGATCAGCCAAGGAAGTCTGGCGCTTCTTGAGCCGGGCGACGAATCGATCGATCGCCTTGAAATCACTGGCGGCGAAAAGCCGCTGCAGTTCGTCGCCCGCCTCGGGAAATTGCTCAGCGACGCGCGCTATCGTTTCCCTGGCTTCGCCCTGCTGCTGCTCGAAGCGTTCGCGATAGATCGCCAGCGCTAGCGCCAGCTTGCCGTCGAGGAGGCGCTTGGCTTCCCCCTGGTGTTGCTGCGAACGCCTGGCCAGCGCTTCGATGAAGCGCCAGCGCACCGGGTCGAAGGTCGCCAGCGCCGGATCGACGGCCAGGCGATCAGTTTGCGCCATGCTCAGCGGCCTTGGCGGCTTTGGGCACCGGCGCCATCTCGACTCGCCGGTTGCGCGATCGCCCCTGGTCGTCGGCGTTCGACGCGACCGGCTGCTCGGTGCCGAAGGCCGCGGCAAAGACCAAGGGCGACGGCATCCCTTCGTCGATCAAGGCGCGGGTGACGGTCAAGGCGCGCTGCGCCGACAGCTCCCAATTGTCAGCAAAGCGATTATTGCTGCCCTGCACCGGAACGTTGTCGGTGAACCCGCTGACCATCAGCAATTCGTCGCGCTCGCCGAGATAGACGCGTAGCGGTGCGACCAGGCTCTTCAAGAGCAGCCTGCCGTCGGGGCGCAGCTGATCCGAATTCGACGCGAACAGCACGCTGCCGCTGATGCCGATGCGGCCGTTGTTCAAGGTCACCCGCCCGCTGGCGAGCGGAATCGCCAGCGCTTTTTCGAGCGCCATGCGCCGCTGTTCCTCGACCTGGCGCTTGTGCACTTCGGCTTCCAGATTGGTCGCGAGCTCGAGCTGAACGCCGAGCACACCGACCAGAATCAGTACGAAAGCGCCGAGCAGTCCCGACATCAGGTCGCCGAAAACGGCCCAGACCGGCGCCGCCGGTTCGCTACCCGCGTCGTCCATCAGTTCACCTGTGCGGCAAGCGTCTTGCCGCCGAGCTCGCGCAGCTCGTCGACGACCTCTTTTTGCGACATGATCGACAGGTCGATGATTTCGCGCGCCTGCGCGACGTAATAGGCGAGTTGCTCGTCGCTCCGGGCGCTCGACTTGTCCATCGCCTCTTCGATCTGGTGCAGACTCGCCATCAGCTTCTCGTTGCCCTCGGTGAAGCACTCAACGGCAAAAGCGAAGGTTTCGCCCAGGCTGGCGACTTCGACGGCGCTGCCGGTAACTTGCGCGGCGACGTCGTCAAGCCTCGCCGATTCGGCGCCGAGCTGCTCGGCGAAGCGGCTGCCGGCCTGGCCCAGCAGCTGCGCCGAAGAACTCACCAGCGAGTCGATCGTCGCGCGCTGTTCGTTTGAGGCGTGATTGATCGCTGCGAGCAGCGAATTGAGCGTGGCCATGATCCGGCTACGCTCGTCGAGCAGTTCGTTGTCGCGCGCGCTGCTGTTCGACATTTCCTGGCGCAGCTGCACGATCACCTCGGCGGCGGCGCGCGGCGCCGCCGACGCCGTTTCGATCAGCCGCGCCATCGGCGCTTCGAGCGCTGCACCCAGCGTCGTCAGATGCGCGGCCAGCCCAGCCTGCAGTTCGCCGAGCCGGTCGACGGCAGCTTGGCCATGCTGCGCCTGCTGATCCCTGAGCGCGGCAAGCTCGCTGCGCCAGAGACTGGCCAGTTGATCCATTCGCTCGCCGTGCGCTATGCTCCACTGCGCTTCAGCGGCGCTGCGCGCGCGCAGCTGCTGGTCGGCGCAAGTCAATAGTTGCGTTGTTTGCTCGAGCGTCTTGCCGGCATTGGCCTGCGCGTTGTCGGCGATACCGCACGCGGTCGCCTCCAGCGTTGCGCAAATGCGTTGCTGCTCGGCAGCGCGCAGCTCTCCCGCCTGCTGCCATTGATCGTTGAGCGACTCGGCCGTCGCTTCGAGCGATACCAGCCAGGTCTCGAGCCGCTGCTGATCGCCGGCGACCTGATTGGCGAGCGCGCTCGCAAAAGATTCGCCGACCGCGTCCAGCAGCGATCCCGAAGCTTGCTCGAAGCTCGCGTTAAATTGCACCAATGATTGCCCCAGGCCACTGGTCAGCTTCTCGCTCGTGCACTCCTGCCTGGCGAGCGATGCGTCCAAGCGCTGCGCGACGCGTTCGGCGCTCTCGCCGACGCGCGATGTCAGCGCGTCAAGCTGGCTTTGCGTTGATTCGATCATCTTCTGCTGCATCGACGTCGCCTCGCGGGCAATCCCAGCGAGCGCGAGCTCAACCGCGGGCTTGATGGTCTCGCCGGCGACCCGCGCGCTTTGCGCCAGAGCGTCCTTGAGCGATTTTTCGACCGAGCCGGCCAGGTCCGTATAGACGATGCTGACCTCGCGGTGGAAGTCCTGCTGGCTGCCGAGCAGTCGATCAGTGAGCGCTTCTTCGCGGCGCGTCATCTGCGCCATCATCGCCTGCAGCTTATCGACCACCTCGGGCAAGGCCCGGGCTTGGATCTGCAGCGCAGTGAACGTTTCTTGGCGCTGATAGGTCAGCGAAAAATCGCGCAATGCGGTGGCGATCTTGCTGTCGAGCAGTTGCGCCGTCAGCAGCCTTTCGCGTCGACAGAGCGCCGAAATCAGTCCGAGCATCGCCGACGCGGCGACCCCGGCCACCGACGTCCCGAAAGCGACGCCCAGGCCCTTGACCGGCGCCGCCAGCGCCGAACGGATCGCCTGCAGGTCGGTCGTCCCTTCGAGCGCGAACACCGCGCCGTTGAGCGTGACGACCATCCCGAGAAAGGTGCCGAGCATTCCCAGCATCACCAGCAGTCCGACCAGGTAGGGGGTCAGCGCCGGGCCGGGCAAAGCGACACGTTCGCCTTCGATGCGCAGGCGCACCGGGTTTTGCAGCGAAGGATGCAGGCCATCGAGCCAAGCGGCGAGCTTGGGCAGCGGTTCGGGAATTGCCGTCAGCGCGGTGGCCAGGCTTGACGTCGCGCGCCGAAACTCGACGAGTTCGAGCGTGCCGAACAAATAGACCGCAGCGATGATCGCCGTCATCGCCAAGGCCAGCGTATGCGAGCCGAGATAGCCGAAGCCGACCCACAGCACCGCCATCGCCCCCAACAGAAAGGCGACCCAAAAGATATTCCTGTTCATCTATGCAGCCTCGTTGCTCAGTGCTTCGATTAGTCCGACGGTCGGCTGCAGCCGAAGGTCGAGTTCGGCGAGCAGCACCATTTTCAATTCCTTGCCAAAGTCGGCGAGCCAGCCCGCGGGCTGCATCGACCAGGCGGGGTCGCCCAGCTGCTCGACCAGCCGCTGTCGATGCGCATTCGCCAACTGCGCGAAACGTTTTTCGAGCAGCACGGGCACCGTCGCCAGCAATTGACGCTCACGCGCGCCCAATGCCTGGTCCAGCGCCGCATCGAGCGATGCCAGCTGCCCAAGCTGCGAACCGGATCGCGCCAGTGCTTGTCGCGCCTTGCCGCGCAAAGGGCGAACGCTCGCTTCCAGTTCGCCTTGATGGGTCTGATAGAAGCGGCGATACGGCTCGTAGGCCACCGCCAAGTCGATCGCCGCAATGTCCGCGCCGGTTTTTGGCGTCGGCAACTTTATCCGTGTCTCGCCGCCATCGGCCGAACAGCTCGCCGTGATCGAATTCGCCAGAACCGTTCGTACCCTGGAAAATTCGGCTTCCAGCTCGGCCGCGTTGACCGGCAGCGCCGCGCCCGGTGCTGCCGGCGGGCGGGCTGGACCTTGCGCCGCATGCAGTGTAATCGCGTCGGCAAAATTCAACCAGTGACCCAGCCGTTCGGCGAAATCCTGCTTCGGCTCGCCATCGTCGACGACCGCCAGCTCAGCGAGCAAGCGGAAAAGTCTTGAGCTGTTGAAATTTGTACGCGGCAGTGCTCGCCCCATCCCAGTATGCATCATCCAAAGTGACCCAAAGCGGCGCGCAGGGTACTACACATTTGGCCACGCACAAACCGCGCCGACCCGGCCGATCAGCCGGCGCTCTCGGCTTTCGTCGCCGCAGCAGGACGCTGCAAGCGCAGCGCGCTGAAGATCCCGGCGATTGCCGAAAGGCCGGCCGCCAGCGTCAGCGCGATGAGCGGGCCGCGCCCATCGTGGGCATTGGTGAAGCTGAAGATGATGGCCATCATCACCGCGCCCAAGGTCTGCCCAGTCAGCCGCGCGCTGCCCAACATGCCGCTCGCCGCACCCGATCGCTGAATCGGCGCCGAGGTCACAATCGTATGGTTATTGGGCGATTGGAACAGTCCGAAACCGATACCGCACAGAATCAGTCGCCAGACGATGTCAACGTTGCCCGGCTGCGCCGGCAAGTGCGCCAGCAGCGCCAAGCCGATCGCGAGAATGCCCAAACCGATGGCGCCCAGCAGGCCATCCGGATAACGGCCGATCAGCAGGCCGGCGAGCGGTGCGACGACGACGATGGCCAGCGGCCAGGCGGTGATCAGCAAGCCGGCCTGAACCGGCGAATGACCGTAAGCGTCGAGCAGCAGAAACGGCAGCGCGATATACGCCAACATCTGCGCGGCGAAAGCCGTGACCGAAGTGCACATCGACAACGCAAAGACAGGAATGCGCAGCAAATCCACCGGGAAAATCGGAATCGGCTGTCGCCACTGACGACGCAGATAGATCGCCCCAAGCACGGCACCGGCCAGGAGCAGCGCGATTCCCGCCAGACGGCTCGAAGACGCCGCCGAGATATTCGGCTGGGCGCCAATCGCATCGACGCCCACAAAGACCAGGCTGAACATCAACGCGTTGAGCAGCACATCGAGCCAGCCGAACCGCGCGCCGCTGGTGCGCGGCGCGTTGTTTCTTGGTAACGAGCGAAAACCGAGCCACAGCACCACCGCCCCCAGCGGCAAGTTCACTGCGAACAGCCACGGCCACGCAGCGACCGACAGAATGCTGGCGGCCAGCGACGGTCCGGCCACCGAGGCGGTGGCGACGACCATCGAATTGATGGCGATGCCTCGGCCGAGCAAGCGTTCGGGGTAAATCAGACGCACCAGCGCCGAGTTGACCGACATCACCCCGGCGGCGCCCAGCCCTTGAACGGCGCGCGCGGCGGCCAGCGTCGGCAGCGAATCGGCAAACGTACAGCCGAGCGAGGCCAGGGTAAAAAGCACCAGTCCGCTCAAATACATTCGCCGGTAGCCGACAAGGTCGCCCAAAGTGGCGCAAGGCAGCAGCAATGCCAGCGTCGAGATCTGATAGGCGTTGACCACCCAAACCGAATGTGCAGCGCTGGCCTGCAGGTCATGGGCAATTCTAGGCAAGGCCAGGTTCACGATGGTGCCGTCGAGCACCGTCATGGTGATGCCGAGGAGAACGACCGCCATCGCGTAATAACGCGCAGGCGTGGGGAGGCCATCTTGAATGCTCATGGGGTTCTTGGTGAAAAGCGGGGGGACATCCTTAAATCGGCGGCAGCGATGGCTTTGCCGCGGGTGGTCGAGTCATTATACGGACTCGAAGACGCTTCGCTGCAGCGCCTAGCGAACTATGTTCTAGCGAACCCTGCCGCACCACGCCCGCCACATGTCGCGCCAGGCCGCTTCAAGATTGACGGCAAAGCGCTGCGCATCGAACAGCGGCGACGCCAATACCCGCGCGCGCAAGGACGCACGCAGCGCAGCCAGCGCCTGGCAATCGCTCGCCTGCCTGAGCGCGCAAGCGACGTAGTCGTCGTGGTCGACGGCAATCCAGTCGGGCAGACCGGCATTCATCAGCAAGCTGACGCCCTGGCGCGACATGAAGCGCTCGCCAGCGAGCGTGATCACCGGAACACCCATCCACAGCGCCTCGACGCTGGTCGTCGCACCGGCATAGGGAAACGGATCGAGCGCGATATCGATGCGCTGGTAGGCGGCGAGGTACTCAGCACGCGACGACGGTCCTTCGAGGATCAGCCGGTCACCGCCGATGCCTCGCGCCGCGAAGCGATCGACGACGCGGCGCCGCGCAGCGTCGTGCCCGAGCGCGCGGGCCTTGAGCCACAACCGGCTGCCCGGAACCGACCGCAAGACGCGCGCCCACAGCTCGACCACCGCATCGCCCATCTTGTCCAAACGGTTAAAACAGGCGAAGGTGACGTAACCTGCAGCCAGCGCCGGCAGCGGCGACACCGCCAGTGCGACATCGGGCGGCGTCAGGCACCACAGCGTTTCGGGCAGACGCCAGACCTTTTCGCTGAAATACGCTTCCTCTTCGGCCGCGACGGTCCAGCGGTCGGCGACGAGGTAGTCGATCGCGGCAACGCCGGTGGTGGCGTGGTAGCCGAGCCAGCTCACCTGCACCGGCGCCGGTTTCCAAGCGAACAGCGACAGCCGGTTGTGCTCGGTATGCCCGCAGAGATCGACCAGGATGTCGATATCGTCGGCGCGTATCTGGCGAACGAGGCTCTCGTCGGACATCCCGGCAACCGATCGCCAGGCGTGGCAATGGCTGCGGATTCGCCCGGTCATCGCGTCGTCTTGCCGGGAATTCGAATAGGCGAAGATCTCGACACCACCGCGTAATTTCAGCGCGCCGAGCACGCTGCCCAAAAAATGGCTCACCGGATGGTCGCGAAAATCGCCGGAGACCAGCCCGACGCGCAGACGTTTTTCCGGCGCCGGCTCGTTCGGCCAGTCGCTGCCGGCTTGCGCGCGCCGTGCGACGCACTCGCCGAAGCGCAGTGCATCGGCGAACATCGTCAGCGGGTTCTGATCGATGATCAGGTTGTGGGTAAACAACAGGCTGTCGTGCGCTGCGTAAAAATCGGGGTCGATGTCGATCGCGCGGCGATAGCAGTCAATCGCCAGATCGGCCTGCCCCAGTTCGCTGAGCACGCTACCCAGGTTGAGATGCGCCTCGGCGAAATCCGGCCGGATCGCCAGCGCCGCGCGATAGCTCGCCGCCGCTTGTTCGAGTCGCCCGAGACGCTTGAGCGCGTTGCCCAGATTGAGATGCGCCGGCGCATGACCGGGCGAATGTTCGATCGCGCGGCAGAGGCAATCGACCGCCGCCTGGTGCTGACCTGACTCGTGCAGGACGATTCCCAGGTTGTAGTGCGCGTCGGCAAAAGACGGATTGAGCTTGAGCGCGCGGCGATAGCTCGCCACCGCCTCGTCGCGAGCCCCTTGCAATTTGAGCAGATTGCCCAGATTGAGATGCGCCTCGGCGCAGTCTGGACGGATCGCCAGCAGCCTGCGGTAGCCGTCCGCCGCCTCGGCCAATCGCCCGAGGCAGGTCAGCGCGGCAGCGTGTTGCCTGAGCGAGTCGATATCGCCGGGAGAGATTTCCAGAGCCCGGGCAAAACTCGCCAGCGCGAGATCGAAGCGACCGGCCTGCTGCAAACCAACGCCGAAGTTGTAGTGCGCCTCGCCGTCGCCTTCCAGCAGCACGGTCGCCTGGTGCAGCGTCGCCAGCGCGTCCTTGCCGCTCACCAAGCGCGCAATACCCAGCACCTTCCAGGCGAGACCGCTGGCGGGGAACTGGCCGAGCAGCGCGACGGCGCGCGCTTCGACTTCGCTGTAGCGCGCCTCGCCGAGCAGTTGTGCCAGCTGGCGAAGCTCCTGATTTTCATCGATCAAGAGCAGCCGCCCCAAGTAAGGCCGGCCGCGTCAGAGACCGCAGGACGTATCGAGCGCCGAGCCGCCGGCACTGCGGCCCTGGGCGCCGTTGGCGGCGATCGATGGCGGCATGGTGACCTGGATTCCCAGCCCCGGCGGCACCGGCAGCGGCGGCGAATTCGGGCTGGCGACATAGCCGAACTGCCCCGCGGAAAACTGCTGCAACCCCGCCGGATTGCTCACGACGATCGCTCCCGAAGCCACATCGGTGTGCAAGCCGTTGGGCGGAGGACTTCCCGTCGTCGTCGGGACATGGCCACAGTCGTTCTGGCAAAGCAAGGCGCCGAAATGCGTTCCGCGAATCCCGATCGTCGCCACGGTCGTGCTGTAACCGACCTTGTCGCGCGAACGCCTGCCGATCAGCCCGCTGACCGCGCGCATGCCGCCCTTGACCAGACTGAAAAAGGCGTTGTCGCGGCCGGCGTCGGCCTCGTCGAAACTGTACTTGTCGACCTTGAACTGCGTGTTGGGGCGCAGCACGACCTCGCCGCCGTCGATGAACTTGACCCGCGCATAGGTCTCGTCCTCGGTGCTCAGCACATCGCCTTCGAGGACCTCGGACTTGACCGCCAGCATCTTGACCGAACCGCCCGCACGCAGCACCGAGAAGGTCCCCGACAGATGCGTCACGGTGCCGACCGCGTTTTCGCCGGCCAGCGCCGACCCGGCGAGCAGCGCGGCGCAAAGCAAGACCATGGTGTTCTTCATTGCTGAAACCTCACTCATTCGCTGGGCATCTTCAAAGCGCTTCTAGATTTTCTGGTCAGGCCGTGCACTTGCCGGGCTTGCGGGACTTCTTGTCATTTTTCCCCTCGCCGCCGCCCCCCGGCTCGCCGCTGTCAGCCGTACCGGACGCTGAGGCGGTCGGCGCCGAGCCGAAGGTATCGGGCGCCTCGCCGCCGACGACGCCGCCGGGCAGGGTTTGCAACGGCTTCTGCTGCGCGCCCCCGCCGCCCCCGGCGACCGGCGGCGGAAGCGCGACTGGCGACGAAGCCGCCGGCGAAGACGACGGCTGCGCCGTCGATTGGATGGTATCCATCGCGCTCGCCGTCTGCCCCTGAACCGCCTGCAGCGGCTCGGCGACAGCGGCGAGCGCCGCTACGGCATGCGTCGGGGTGGCTGTCGTTGTCGTTGTCGTTGTCGTTGTCGTTGCCGTTGCCGGCAATACCGCCGAACATCCCGGCGTCGTCGGTGCCGTCGTGCAAACCGCGATCGTCGGCAGCACCGCCGAACATCCCGGCGTGCTCGGCGTGCTCGTGCAAACCGCGATCGTCGGCAGCACAGTCGAACAGCCGGCGAGCGCAGGATTGGCAACGCATTGGTCAATCGTCGGCGTGACCACATTGCCGTTCGGGTTGAGGGAAACCTTGGGGCCGGCCTGCGGCACCTTGCTGCCGGTGATGCTGTTCCCGGCGGTCAATGTGATGTGGCCGTCCGTCGTGAGCGTACCGTTGATCGTCAAATCGTCGCCCGTCCCGCCCGCGGAATTGCCTGCGGTCAATAGGATGTCGCCGTGGGCGCTTACCCCGGAGCCGCCGATGGTCAGCGGGCTGTGCGCCACGATGGAAACGCTCCCGGTCCCGGTCGATACCCCATCGGTCAAGAGCGCTCCGGTGTTGTCCAGTTGGATGTCGCCATTGCCGGAATTGATTGCGCTGACCGTCGAGACCGTCATCTCGATCGCTTCGTTCTTGCCGATTCCTTGCTTGGCGGAAAGGGTCACCGTTGCCGCCGAGATATTGTTTGACGACCCGTTGCCGTCAAGGATAGCCCCGTCGTTGGAGGTCAATGAAACCGTTCCGCCAGGATTGCTGACGAGACCGAGGCTGATATTCTTGTCGGTCGTCACGGAGAAAGTCCCGCCCCCCGAATTCGAACCGGAAATTGTCACGTTGTTGCTGACGCCGCTTCCGGAATAGGCCACGTCGCCGCTCGTCGAATTGATAAGCTTGACCGTCGCCGCGCGGTTGCCGGATTGAGTCAGGTCGATCCCGGTCGCGGCGCTGGCGGTCAGCGTGCCGGCGACCGTCATCGCTCCGGCGCTTTGGCTGATCGCCCCGGCGCTGCTCGAAAGCGCGAGGTTGGCGGCGCTCAGCGAGGCGGCCAGCGTCAGCTGGTTTGCCGCGCGCAGCGCCAAATCGCTGGCTGTCGAGATGCTGCTGGCAATGAAGAGGTCGTGCGAAGCGGCGATATCGACGGCACTCGCATCTTTCGTATTAACCCGTTGGAGGATAGCGTTGCCGGTGTGGCTCAGGTACACCGCGCTCGGACCGCAGCACGATTCCGGGTAGCCGATGTAAATATCGGCGTTGCCGGTACCGCCGGGAGAGCTGGTTTTGAACGGCGAACCCGAGGAGCCGATCGCGCCGTTCGCGCCGCTCGCGATGTAGCTGGACTGAAGCTGGATCAGCGGCGCGCTGACCAGTCCTGAGGCGCCGGTGCTGATTGCCCCGGTCATGGCGTCGACGTTGGCGCTCGTCGCGCCTCGCAGAGCGCCGTCGATGACAATCGCACCGCCCGCGGTATAGACCTGGACGGCACCGCCGGTCACCGATTTACCCGTGGCCAGCAGCGCGCCACCAAGCCCGGTACTGACGCCGACCGTGACGCTAGCGACGGCTCCGCCAGCGACGTTCTCATCGACCGAGACGGTTTTTCCGCTCTCGTTCTCGCGGACGATGACGTTCCCGCTCGAGGTGACCCCGGTCGTCGAGCCGACCGTACCGACGACAAGTCCCGCCCCCGGCGCCTTGTTCTCAAAAGTGAAGTCGCCGGTCACGTTGGCGGCAATCTTTCCCACATGGTTCGATGCGTGATCGAGCGTCACATTGCCGCCCGCGATGACTTCCAACCCGGCAGCGGAGATCGCGTAGCTCTGCGTGATGTTTCCGCCCGAGTTGAGCGAGACGTTGCCCGTCGCGGCGATGCCTTGGTGGCCGATATAGGCGACGTCAAAACCGATCGAGTCCTTGAACGCCAGCGAGCCGCCGGTCACATTGGCCGACAGTGCGCCAACGGCATTATTGGTGTTGTTCAAAACTACATTTCCGACCGAAGTCACGTCCAGATTTTTGCCGGTAATTCTCCCGCCGACCGTGCTCGTTATCCCGCCAGAGCCGGCGCTCAACCTGAGCTGGCCCGACTCGGCGGGTCCCACCGTGACGGAGTTCTCGATCGCGAGCGTATTCACCGCGCTGAGACTAAGCGCCCCCCCAGTCCAATTCACCAGCCCGGCGACGGTCAGGTTGCCCGCCGAACTGACCATGCCGGTGCCTACCCCGGAGCCGAACAGGCTGCTTATCGTCAGCGACTTGCCATTATTGAATTGCAGGTTCCCATAATTGGGCATCGACGCCGAGAAGCTGTTGACCAGGTTGTTCGCCTGCAGATTGACGTTGCCCCTTGAGGCGACGCTGAGCGTATTGGACGTAATCGCCGCAGACTGCGAAACCCCGTCGGAACCGGCGTTGAGCGTGACCCCCCCCGAGCTGGCGGTGATCGCCCCGTTGATCGCGATGCCGGCATATTCACCCGACTTGAGCGTCAGTCCCGAGGCTGAAGACCAGGCAATCGGCGCATCGACGATCACGTTTCCGTAAGAACTTCCCGCCGAGGCATCGATCAGGACACTATTGCTTTCGAGCGCCGTTGCCAGAGTGGTCGAGTTCAAGATCGACGCGATGTTGTAGACTCCGTCGAATACATTGCCCGAGATGCTGCCGGTGGATGTCCCCGTCGAAATGGTGATGCCGTCCGGGTCGAGCAGCAGCGTACCAACGAGCCCCTGCGCCGCCGCGGTGCTGACCAGCCCCTGAAAGTCAAGATAGCGCTTGCCCGAGACTTCGACGAAGCCGCCGTTGCCTGACTGCGCGCCCCCCCTGGCCGAGATCCCGCCGTAATAACGCGTGATGTCGTCGGCCCAGACGATGACCTTGCCGCCGTTGCCGGCCAGCGTCGCGTCGGCCTTGAGCGAGGCCTGCGCTCCGACGTAGCTGATGGTGGAATTCTGGATATCGGCGTTGCTGCCCTGATAGTCGCCGCCGACGAGGATCGTTCCGCCGCCGTTCGCACCGCTCACATCGATGCTCGCCGCATCAAGCAGCGCGACGCGCTTGCCGAGCACCTCGACCGTTCCGCCGGTGGTTCCGGTCGCCTCGATGCTGCCGGCCTGCTCGACATAGGTATCGGCGGCGGCCTTGAGGAAGACCCGCCCGCCTTCGCTGCTCACGCTGCTCGCCGAGATCTTGCCGCTATTCCTGACGATCGCGCCGACCATGCCGACGCGTCCCGACTCGGCGAGGATCTGCCCGACGTTGAGCGCCTGCTCGGTGTCGGCGGCGAGTTCGACGCGAACGCCCGGCGTTCCGGTATCTATGAGCTGCGCGGTCTGGCCGGCGGCGAGCAGCACTTCGCCGTTCGGCGCGTTGATGATGCCGTGGTTGTCGACCTGCGCACCGACGAGGTAGACCGAACCGCCGCTCGGCGTGCTGATGGTGCCGTAGTTCTCGACCTTGCCGGCGCCGGGCGTTGGCGTGAAATTGAAGCGGCCGGCCAGGAAGTCGGCGTTCGAGAGATTGAGCGTCGAGGCGACGAAACCGGCGGTATCGACGAGCGCGCCGGCGCCGACCAGGATGCCGGCCGGATTGATCAGGAAGACGCGGCCGTTCGATTGCAACTGACCGAGCAGTTGCGAGGGGTTGCTGGTCACCACCCGGTTGAGCACCGCGCTCGCGGCCGACGCCTGGGTAAAACGCGTCGTCTCTCCCGCGCCGATCGAGAAGCCCTGCCAGTTGATGATCGCGCCCGGCGTGTTGGTGATCGTCAGCGTTTTTCCCTGCGTCGCAAAAGCCGCGCTGCCAGAAACCACCTGCGCGCCGACCGGGTTGGCATGCACCGGCGCCAGGCAGAAGCAGCCGGCAACGGCGATCGCCAGCCGGGAAAGAGAAAACACGGGTGTCCCAACGCGCTTTTTCATGAGCTACTGTCTCCTCTTCGGGGATCGATTCCTTCCCCGTACTGCCGGGCTCGCTTTTCGCTCCGTACTGCGTCCATCAGAAACCGATCACCACGCCGACGTGGCCGCGCAATTGCCCGGAATCGGCTGTATCCGTAGGTCCGCCTTCGATCACCCGGGCCAAGTCGGCACGAAACGAAACGCTGCGCCCCAGTGAATAGCGCAGACCGACGCCGACGCTGGCGACGTTTTCCTGCTCATAGAGCCCCGGCGGCGTCTTGTTGAACGAGCCGTGACCAAAGTCGTAGAAACCGAGCAGGCGCAGATTGCCGGAATTGCCGAAGGCCGGCGCCAGATCGGGGGTATAGATCTCGAGCGTACCGAAGTAGCCCTTGTCGGCGGTCACCACGCGCTCCTCGAAGCCGCGCACCGCGGTGCTGCCGACCAGTCCGAGTTGTTCGCCCGAAACCAGCGCGTCGCGGCTGTATTGCACATTGATTGCGGCGCGCGCCTGCCAGTCGTTGCCGACGCTGCGCGCATGGCTCAAGCCACCGCGCCACACCGAGTAATGCGCTGTGGCGTCCTGCCGGCTGGCGGCAAAATCCGCCGCGCTGCTGTTGGGACCGCCGGGCAGGTTGCCCGACGCCGAGAGCGTGAGCGTGCTCGAACTTCCCGGCGAATCGAGCTGCCCCGAATAGGTCAGGCTCAGCGGACGGACGGTGACGTCGGCGCCGCCGGCACCGCACACGTCCTGGCCGTCGAGCGCGCAGCTATTGTCGTATTCGCGCTGGTCGACGCCGACCACGAGGCGATGCGAATACTCGCCGCGGCGCGGCAGGATGTGGTTGTAACGCAGTGCATAGACCATGCCGCTGCCGGAGAACTGCAGCGGCCCGGCGACCGTCGCCGAAGTCGCCGCAGCGACATCCGACTTGCCGACGATGAGATCGATGCTGTCGCCCCAGTCATAGATCGGCAGACGATAGCTCAGGCTATAGACCTTGGTGCTTTGCGGGCGCTCGAGCGAGCTCGTGTAGGCGATCGTCGCGACCTGGTCGCGATTCCAGAGGTTGGCGTATTGCAAGGCGACGCCGGTCCGATCGCGCCCGGTATCCTGGGTCCCGGTGTTGTCCGATGAAAGGTAGATGGCCCAGGGCTTTTCGTCGCGCACCTCGACCTTGGCGTCGAGTTCGCCGTCGTTCTCGCCGACGCCGAGGACCACTTCGATCTTCTTGGCCGGGCTTTCGTTGGCCAGTTGCACGCTTTCGGAAAGCGTCCGCGCATTGGGCGTCACGCCAACCGCCAGACCCGGAACGCTGGCCAGAATATTTTGCTGATCAAAGTAGGTGTTGCCGGTCACGCTGATCCGGCTGACCTTCGCTTCGCTCACTTCGAGCCTGACCACGCCCTGCGTCAGCTCCTGTTCGGGCGCGCTGACTTGCACCGCGCCATAGCCGCGCGCTCGATAGGCGTTCTCGAGCGCTTCGAGAGCCTTCTGGATGTCGCCATAGACCCGCTTCGAGCCGGTATACGGCGCCACCAGCGCGGCCAGATCGCCATCGTCGAGCAGTGAATTGCCGGACACTTCAAAACGGGCGATAGCGAAGCGGACGGTTTCGTCGGCCTGCACCGGCGACGACAGCAACGAACAAAGACACGCCGCTACGACGGCCCGCGCCAGTTGCCCGGGCGCGGCAGGCGCCAACGAATCGGCAGCGGCGTCCACGGCGGTGGAGGCCTCGAGCTCGAAGGCACGCGCAAAAATCATCAAGGGGCCCGTTATTGTTATTGCCAGACGCCCGGCGACACTCCCTGACAGCAAAACCCGGGCAAACAGCCGGCATTATCGCAAATTAACCATTTCTAGAGTAGGTTTTTTGGTGGAGCACATAAACTATTTGCATATAACCTTAGTCATATTACCCCAGCAGCGGCTTGACGTTGCTGCCGTTACCCTGCGCCGTCGTCCAGCCGATCACCAGTTGCGTCATCGTGCACTCGTATTTTTTGCACAGCGGCGCCCACTTTTCGCCGGCCAGCACCGACCCGGCGAGCAGCGCGGCGCAAAGCAGAACCATGGTGTTCTTCATTGCTGAAACCTCACTCATTCGCTGGGCATCTTCAAAGCGGCTCTAGATTTTCTGGTCAGGCCGTGCACTTGCCGGGCTTGCCGGGCTTCTTGTCATTTTTCCCCTCGCCGCCGACGACGCCGCCGGGAAAGATCTGCAACGGCTGCTACGACGCGACCCCGGTGGCCGGCGGCGGTGGCGGAAGCGCGACCGGAGAGGAAGCCGCCGGCGAAGACGACGGCTGCACCGTCGATTGGATGGAGTCCATCGCGCTCGGCGGCCGCGGCAATCTGCACACGCTCGACGCGGTGGCGTTCATGCGACTGCGCGTCGAACTCGCCGACGAAGCGAAGTATGACGACGCTGCCGCCAAGCTCGCCGGTGTCGTCGCCGTGATGCACGCCGCGCCCGGCGTGCTGCACCTGATCGTCGGCGACAAGGCCGGCGAGTTTGCCAGCGCCATGAAGTCTGCCTGAAACGCGCCCGGCGAAAACGGGAGGGATTAACTTGCCCCTCGCGCTAGCGCTCGTCGCCACCGGCCAGCGTGCCGGGCGCGTCGCCATTTCGCCATTCTTTGGGACTGGCACCGCTCCAGCGCCGGAAGGCCCGCACAAAAGCGCTCGGTTCGCTGTAGCCCAGCGCCTCGGCGACCTTACCGACAGTCATCGACGTTTCATCCAGCAACCGGCGAGCCAAGCCGTAACGGGCATAGTCGAGCAATTCCTGAAAATTCGTTCCGCAATCCCGCAAGCGTCGATGCAAGGTGCGCGAATGAACGTTCAGCAGATCGGCAATCTGCTCCGAGCGAACGGCGCCCGACGGGATGGTCGTCCGTAGCAGCTTCAGCACCTGCTCGGCAATCTTCTCGCCAACCGGCGCAAATTGCTCCAGTTGGCGACAGAGATAATCGCAAAGATCGGGGTCGTGTCGCGCCAAACGACGCTGCAAATGACTCTGGCGAAAAACCAGCCCGCTTGCGCTGCTCGAGAAAGCGACCGGACAGCCGAAGAACTGGTGAAAAGGCGCAGCGTCCCTCGGCGCCGGGGACGAAAAGACGGCCTGCGAAGGATTCCAGGCGGCGCCGAGAAAAACGCGCAGAACCGCGCACATGGCTGAAACAACGATGTTCTCCAGATGGTCGCGCGCGCTGACGTCGCCGATCCGGTAACTCAGGAACACCTCATCGCCCGCTTCGTGAAAGGCGATCTCGCCGCCCGCGACCTGGTAGCGCTGAAAGCGGATCAGGCTGCGCAGCGCGCCGCCGACGTCGGCCGAATATTTCTGCAACAGACCCAGCGCGCCGAGCGCGCGCAATTGGCAACGCGCGCCGACCAGCAAGCCCAGGTGCGCGCAGCCGACAGCACTGGCGCAACGCTCGATCAACTCGCACTGGGAACGAAACGGAATCTGCGCATCGAAGCTCTCGAACAACGAAAGCGAAAAACCCGCTTCACGCAAGACCGCTTCGGGGTCATATCCCAAACAGCGCAGAACAGCGGGGAGTTCAGAAAAAGGTCCGACGCGCAACATCGAAATAATCGCCTCCGGGCAAGAATTTCCGGATGAATTTCAGAACATAGTCGTTTTCCGACATGATATATCGGACGTGTCTGAAAATGTGAGCTTTTTGGCCGAATAGGTCAATGGGTTATCGGCCACGGGATGCTAGATTGACGCGCTTTGAGTCGGGGTGTTCTGAATCGGCACCGCATCGACGCCGCACCAATTTCACTAAACCATCGCAAGGAAGCATGATGAATCAGCTCAGCATCAGCCGTCGCCTTCAGATCATGGCCAGCGTAGCGGTCACCGCCCTGGTGGTCCTGGCGGCGTCGGGACTTTACGTCGCCAACAAGCTGCACGACAGCATGGACTACATCTACAAAAACACGCTGCCGAGCATTCAAACAATCGATTCGATCAACGAGGACTTCCTGCGGCTGCGCCTCTCCGTTCTCTACCATTTCGTGCAAAAGGACGCCGAGAAGAAGATCGCCGGCGAAGCGCAGATCGGCAAGCTCAAGGAGAAAATCCGCGCCGGTCTGGCCCGCTACGACAAAGAGCTGATTTCCGATGCCAAGGACAAGGAAATCCTCGGCCGCGAAGCGAAGGCCTTCGACGCTTACTTCGCTGACATCGAACAGCCCCTCGAACGGTCGCGGGCCGGCGATTACGATGGGATATGGGTCAATATCGTACGCTCCACCGCGGTGATGAATCAGCTTTCCGAAGCGGTCGCCGAACACAAGAAGTACAATGAGCAACTGGCCGAAGCGAGCTACCAGGACGCCGACGCCGGCGCCACTTTGGGAAAAACGGTCTCGCTGATTCTGGCGGCGGTTTCCTTGATCGTCGTCGGCGGAATCAGCTTTGTCGTCGTCGGCGAAATCCGCAAGCGCATGAACGGCATGAGTGCCTTCATCAACCGGGTGAACGAAACGCTCGATTTCACGCCGCGCGCAACGATTCGCCGAATGGACGAACTCGGGACCGCGGGCGACGCCTTTAACAAATTGCTCGACCGGCTCCAGGCCAACCTCAAGACCATCGCGCGCAGCGCCGAGCAGGTGGCCTCAGCGGCTCATCAAATGGCGACCACCTCGGGCCAGGTGGCGACGGCGTCGCACCAGCAGAGCGAGGCGGCTTCGAATATGGCGGCGACCGTCGAGCAAATGACGGTGAGCATCAACCATGTCGCCGACCGTGCCCAGGAAGCCAACCGCTTGTCGAGCGACTCCGGCGCGCTGGCTGTTACCGGAGAACAGACCATCGGCCAGACGGCAGGCGACATCCAGCAAATGGCCAGCACGGTACACGAGGCGGCCGAACTCATCCACAGTCTTGAACAGCACAGCCAGCAGATCGCCAACGTCGTCCAGGTGATCAAGGACGTTGCCGACCAGACCAATCTCTTGGCGCTCAACGCGGCAATCGAAGCCGCGCGTGCCGGAGAACAGGGCCGCGGCTTCGCGGTGGTCGCCGACGAGGTGCGCAAACTCGCTGAACGCACCGCCTCGTCGACGCAGGAGATCGCCGAATCGATCGGCGCCATGCGCAGCGGTGCCGGCAACGCCGTGGCCAGCATGGAAGGCGTTGTCGCCAAGGTGAAAATCGGCGTCGATCGCGCCCAGGAAGCCAATTCGGCAATCCAGAAGATCGGCGAGAGCAGCCGCCACACCGTCGCGATGGTTGAAGAAATCGCCGAAGCGATCCGTGAGCAGGGATCGGCGACCAACAATATCGCGACGCAGGTCGAACGCATCGCCCAAATGTCCGAGGAAAGCAGCGCGGCGGCGGGCAATAGTGCACAGTCGGCCAACGAACTGGACCGGCTGGCCAATGAAATGCACGACGTGGTGGCGGCCTATCGGCTCTAGCCATCGGACTTGAGCGGCGACACCAGAGGCAGCGAACGAAAACGCGAGCATCGGTCAACGCGGCGGGACGGGGCGCGAATAATCGTACTCGAGTCCGTATAATGTGGCCGCGCGGCGAATGAGAGGCGTCGTCGCCAGCGCTGCCGCCCAATCAAGCCGCCCTTCCCGACCCGATCCCGATGAACGTTCAATGATGTTCAGTCTGGTTTGAGTTTGCTACGCTTGCGCTATCCCGTCACGGCGCGCTAAAGCGCGCCGCTCAGGAGATCGCCTGGGCGTCGGCGCGCATCAATGCGAGGTCGGCAGCGTCAAGGACGATGTCGCCGCCGCGCGCGTTTTCCTCGATCTGAGCAAG
>JAGTRW010000015.1 GCA_018262095.1 Pseudomonadota bacterium | reverse complement strand
CTATCCGGGCCAATCGACGGCGCGCATCCGCAAGGATCATCGCGCCAACGGCATCGTCGTCGACGACGGCGTGTGGGCCGAAGTGTTGGCGCTGGCCGGCCGAAAAGGCTGACGGCTGTTTCCCGCCGGTTCCTGCCGATGTTCTGGCAGAAATCGGTGGCTTACGCCGCTTCGAAAAAATCAGGAAAGCGTGCCGCGATATCGGGAAGCGAAACAATGATCTCGCGCAGATGGCTGCGCGTCGCTGCGGCGGCTGCGGTCGGGTCGCCTGCTTCGATGCCGTCGACCATGCGGGTGTGTTGCTCGATGATCAAGGGCAGCGGAGTGGCATCATCCAGGCTGAGGTAGCGGATGCGATCCATCTGTGCCTTGATGTTTTCGATGACTCGCCAAGCGTGGGCTCGTCCAACCGACAACGCGATGGTGCGATGAAATTCCTCGTCGAGCGCCAGAAATTCCTCGTTATGTCCGTGCTCCATCGACTTTTGCTTTTCGATCAGCTGGCGCAAGTCCTTGATTGCGCTGGGCGGGGCCGAGGTGGCGGCTTCCTGGGCCACGGCGACCTCGATCGCTTCGCGCACAAAGCGCGCGTCGAGTACGTCGGCAACTGAAATCTTGACGACAAATGTCCCTCGCTGCGGTTGGATACTGACCAGGCGTTCCTCTGCCAGTTTGATGAAGGCTTCGCGCACCGGCTGGCGGCTGGTTGAGTTCTGCCGCGCGATTTCGGCTTCCGATAGTGCCTGGCCGGGACGAAGCTCGCCGCGAATGATTGCTCCGCGCAAGTGGTGATAGAGTTGGGTGCCGATCGAGACCGACTCGATGTGCCGGAACGAGCGACGCGAAGGCTTTTGTGGTTTGGCTGTTTCTTGCATTTTTGACGATCTGTCTTTTCGAGCATGCCGCTTGGTACGCGACTCTACCATACATGTATGGTAATAACAATCTTGTCATATCGCGCCGTTTCAGGGCAATCCTCTCGCGGCGTACCAAAGCGGTTGTTGCTTGAGGGCTGACGAGCTGAGCGATGCTTGTCGGATCCGCGCTGAGGTTTCAATCGCCGACCGCTGGTGCTGGAGTCAGGCCCCTTTCTGGTAGGTGCCGACCAACTGTGCCTGCGTCAGAATGTGGCCCTTCATCGCCTGTTCCAAGGTCTTTCTGTTCGGTTTCTCAAGGTCTGCCAACATCTGGTCAAGCGCGTAAAGGGTGTGAACGTAGCGGTGCCGACCAATCGGCGGACAGGGACCGCCGTAGCCGACCCGTTGCCAGTCATTACATCCCTCAAGTGTTCCGGCCGGTAGCGACTGGACGGACTCGGGGAGTCCGGAGCAACTGGCAGGCAGGTTATACAGCAGCCAATGAACCCAGATTGTCCGCGGGGCGGCGGGGTCCGGCGCGTCGGGATCGTCAACAATCAAGGCCAAGCTCTTTGTCGCCGCCGGGACGCCGCTCCACTCAAGCGGCGGTGAAATGTTCAGCCCCTCGCAGGTGTATCGCTTCGGGATCGATCCGCTTTCCGAGAACGCGGGTGAGGTAATCTTCATGGCCATATATTGCTCCTGTGTCGAGTAGCTAAGGTTTGGTTACGACATCGAAGTTCGGGGGCGCTCTCTGCCTTTGTTTGCTGCGCGAATGCTACGACGAACCTGTCTCTTTCGCCAATTCCCTTCGCCAGCCTCTCGCCAAGGATGGGAGCGACATGATTTACCCTATGACCTGCTTGGTCGGGCATCGGGCCGCCGACTTTTTTCATCGATTTTCATAATTCGAATATGATGCAGTAGCGCAAAGGCTTGTGCCGCTGGGGCATAGGCAAGATGCAGCAAGAGTTGCACCGACTCCGGCAAATTACGACCGGATTCATAGCGTGAGCCGCCCGATTGCGTCACTTTAATGCGCTTCCAAAACTCGGACTGGTTTAGCGCGAGCTTCTTGCGCAGGGTGAGGGCCGCTTCGCCAGTCGTCAGAAAAAGCTTCGGCGCTTTGGATGTTTTGGTCGGCATGCTTGAAGCTCCTATGACAATCAACGACGGAGAGAAATGCACTCCTTCGGAGTTCCCATTGTCATATATTGTGCCATGTTAAGCAGGGGAAAGTAGCCCACCAGAACATGAACCGCTACGGCGGCCTTGCTCATCTGGCGCGCTCGGGCCGGCTTGCGATATCTGAATTGGCAATCCGACCATTTGCGCGGACCGGCAGTTCGTTTTGACACTTCCGGCCGTTGCGCCTAAATTCGACCAAAATCTCGGGCTGGCCGACAAAAACCATGAGAAACTGACTGGCCCGCTCTTGGCGTCTTGAATGCCTCGTTTTGCGGTGCCGCGTTTAGCCATGATTGCCATGGTTTTTATGTGGGTCTTGCGGATATGATTTCGTCAGTTACGATCGTTTTTAAGAAAATCGACATGAAATGCAACATCACGACCATTGGGGGAGGGACCGGGACCTTCAATGTGCTCTCCGGGCTCGGAAAGAATACGGGGCTTAATCTCGCCGCCATTGTAACGGTCGCTGATTCGGGAGGTTCTACGGGAGAATTGCGCGACGAGTTTGGCATTCTGCCGCCAGGCGACGTGCGGCGTGCCATCGTGGCGCTCGCCAAGGATACCGAGGTGGTCCGTCGGCTTTTTGAATACCGGTTCAAGGTGGGGCGTAGCATCGCCGGGCATACGGTCGGCAATCTTCTGCTCACTGCGCTTTCCGATATCATGGGGGATTTCGAGCGCGGAATAGAGGAGCTCTCCGAGATGTTCGACGTGCAGGGCAAGGTCATTCCAGTGACCCTTGACAGTGTGCACCTCGGCGTGACTCTTGAAAATGGAGAGCGGATCGTTGGGGAAACGGATATCGACATCCCGAAACACGACGCGACCATCCCGATCAAGGACGCGTTTCTGCTCGGCGGTGGGCTCCTTAACCCGCGAGCGAAAGAGGCTCTCGAAAACTCAGACTATGTGATCATCGGCCCGGGCGATCTGTATACGAGCATTATTCCGAATCTCCTTTGTGACGGAATGGTCGATACGATCCGCAATGCCTCGGCAAAGATCATCTACGTTTGCAATGTCATGACGAAACACGGCGAGACGGATGGGTTCTTTGTCGAAGATTTTGTCCGCGTTCTTGAGCAGTACATCGGCGAGGGCCGGATTGATTACCTGCTCGTCAATACTGGCGAACTCAGAGCGGATTTGCTCAAGAAGTACGATGCCGAAGGCAAGACACCGGTGCGGCTCCGTGATCGCGACTCGCTTGCCGGGAAAGGCATCAAGGTCATCGAGCGCGACTTTACGAGCGATACCGACTATATCCGCCACGATCCGCGAAAACTCGCGCAGACCGTTGAAGACTTCGCGAGCGGTTGGATCAAGTAGGTCGTGGCGAACGTGTCGCGAACAGCCTTCGCTGGCACACGCGTCGGGTGAGCCGCTTCGATCGGCTCAAGCTTGGCTCGCGGAGGCCCACTGGGCACGCATCGATTCGCTGTCATCCCTGCCGGCCAGCCACCCAGTGTAGGCTGCGGCGTCGAATGCGACCAAGCGCACCGTGCTGAACATCCCGGCCAGTGCCGCGCATACCGCCTGCTGCAGCCGCCACATTAGCGGTTCGCGATTAGGCAGCGATTTCCAGTCGTCCAGTCTTTCGTACCAGATGATGAAGACGGCTTCGGGTACGCCCTTGTCTTTGATCTGCTGGCGTATGGTGTCAGCGGTGGCGGCCAGCGCCGTCGAGCGCCAGTCGACCAGTTCGGTGATTCGGCGCGCAAGGTCGGCGGGAATCGGTTGCTCGCCGTCTTCCCATTGCCGCCACTGCTGATCAGAGACGCCTTGGGGGCGTTCGGAGCTGGCGGCGACAAATAGGGCGGCTTCCTGAGTGGTAAAGAAAAGTAGGCGACGCAGCGCCACAAGGGTCGTTGGTGTCATTCGTTGCAGCTCCGGTAGGCATCACACCCGCTGTTGGCTATCCTGCGTTGCTCGTCAGGCGCTTAACGCGAGCTTGCTCCTGTTTATGTAATATGAATAATTATGGTGTATTGTGCTATTTCGGGATTGATCGATACACCAAGTCAGCTTTTTGGGGGGGCGCTTCCAGATGTTTGGGCACACGATGGTCATGGCCAAAATGCAAAAAGCCTCGCAAGAAAAAAACCTGCGGGGCTTTGTATTTTTTGGCTCCTCGACCTGGGCTCGAACCAGGGACCTACGGATTAACAGTCCGGCGCTCTACCAACTGAGCTATCGAGGAACAACGAAGCGCGCATTCTAGACACTCACGGATCTTTCGTCAAGCAAATGGATCACGATCTTATCTATGCCAAGACCGCCTCCGGTGAGGCGGCTATGCTTCAGCGAACGCGCGTGATGCAGAGAAATGTGCGCATGGTTCTGATCCTCGTCGACAGCCAATCAACAGTCGCAGATTTGTGCCTGAAAACAGGCAACCCACAGCTTACCGAGAACGCTTTGTCCGAGTTGGAAAAGGGCGGGTTCATCGAGCCGAGGGGGGAACCCGACTCAATGTGGGCTGAAAGCACAAAAGTGGCACAAGAGGTCCGTGCGGCGGCAGATAGCCATAGAAGGGTCGAGATCGCTCGAGCCGCATCCAGGGCGCTTACCGAGCCGCCAGCATCTGACGTTGCGATATCTACGCCAGCTCTCGTCAAAACCGCTGAGCCAAGCGATTTGTCGATATCAAGAAGCTCCCTTGGGGCGGCTCAAACAGGGCAAGTTTCTTCCTCCGTTTGTCCAGAACCTCAAACGGGAAGCTTTTCCGACGCGCAATCACAAGCCCCAAGAGTGTCTGCGCCCTCTTTTGTTGAACGCGTTAAAGGGTTTTTTACGAAGCAGAAGTCGAATATCACCAAGGCCGAAGCATTCTTTGTCGAGAGCCTGAGGCCGCTTCCGCCCAGTGACGATCGGCGCGAAGAGGAAGCAAGGATTCCCTCTGTTGAGATTATCAGAACATCGGTTCCCCGCGTGATCTGGAACGCCGACGAGGTCAAGCCGATAAGACGTGGCCAGGCTCAGTCGATAGGCTGGCCGGCGACCGTTGTTTTGGGAATTGCCGGTGTGCTGGCAGTGGCGTTTGTGACCGTTCTTTTGTTTCCGTACGACAGTTATCTACCCGAGCTTGAGATCGCTATTTCAAACGCTTGCGGTCGGTCGGCCAAAGTGGGGTCGCTGCATCTAGACGTTTATCCTCAAGCGGGCATCGTTCTCGGCGATGTGCGCATCGGTGCTGGCCAAAACGAAATACGCATCGACGAAATACGTCTGCAGCCTGCGCTTGGAACACTGATGGCCGCGAGAAAGATTTTTCGGGAGGTGGTCGTCAGTGGCGTCTCGCTTCCTGTTGAAATGATTGCCGGCTTGCCTAGCGTTTTTTCGGCCTTGTCCAACTCATCCTCCCGGTTTGGTCTTGGTCATCTCAGCCTTGAGAGGGCCGATATTTCATTTTCCGGGCTTGGCTTCTCGAACCTGGGCGGGGAGGCCAGGTTGTCTGCCGATGGACAGCTTCAGTCGTTGCGGCTGCGCTCTGCCGATCGCAGTTTGAACCTCGTGGCGACCCCGCTGGCACAAGGGGTTGGTCTCGTTGTGGAAGGCTATGGCTGGCGTCCCGTGCCGGGCTCACCTTTCCTTTTTGATTCGGTCAATCTGAACGCGGCTTTTGAGAACGGGACGCTGACGATCAAGAGCATGGCGTTACGAATTTTCGATGGCTTGATCGAAGGGGGCGCGGTCTTGAGTGCTGGTCAGGCGCCGAGCATCGTCGGCGAAGTATCCTTGAAACGGGTCAATGCCAGTCGGCTGGGGGACGCGATCGGACTCGGCCAACAATTTGGCGGAGAAATCGCCGGGAAAATGCGCTTTTCGACCAAGGCCGAATCGTGGGCGTCGATTTTTTCAGCGATCGACGGTGACGGTGAGTTCTCCATGCAACGAGGAAGCATCGGTGGAATTGACTTGGTCGAGGCGGCGCGCAGCGTGTCCAGAGCGCCGATACAAGGGGGGGCGACGCGATTTGAAAACCTCTCGGGAGCAATCAAGTTGACGCCAGAGCGCTATCAGTTTTCGGGTCTGGTGCTCAACTCCGGTTTGATGCAATCGACCGGATATCTCAACGTCAGCCGCGAACTTACGGTCAGCGGCAAAATGGAGTTGAAAATGCGCGGAACCGCAAATCAGGCGCGCGTTCCGATTTCAATCAGCGGTTCGCTCAAGTCGCCGACGGTTCAGGCCGGCCGAGGCGGATAGTCGCGACCAAACGAAAACGCCGACGGCGCGCTATAGCGCCGTCGGCGTCTTGGACCGCCCGGTCTTTAAAGAACGGCAGCGATGGCGTCGGCCACGTAGTCGATATTCTTCGTATTCAACGCAGCCAGACAGATGCGGCCGGTGCTGACGGCGTAGATCCCGAATTCCTTCTGCATGCGAGCGACCTGGTCGGCGGAAAGTCCGGTATAGGAGAACATGCCGCGCTGCTTGATGATGAAGGAGAAGTCCTGGGCCGTTCCCTTGGCCGCCAGTTTCTCGACCAGGCTGCTACGCATCGCGCGGATGCGCAGACGCATGCCGGCCAGGTCATCTTCCCACATCTGGCGCAGTTCCGGGCTCGACAGTACCGCGGCAACGACTGCGCCGCCATGGCTCGGCGGGTTGGAATAGTTTGACCGGATGACGCGCTTGATTTGCGACATCACGCGCGCCGATTCATCCTTCGCCGCGGTGACGATCGACAAGGCGCCGACGCGCTCGCCGTAGAGCGAGAACGACTTTGAGAAAGAACTCGACAGGAAGAACTGCAGGCCGGAAGCGGCAAACAGGTTGAGCGCCAACGCATCTTCGGCTATCCCGTCGGCAAAGCCCTGATAGGCCATGTCGATGAAGGCGACCAGTCCGCGCGCGCGGATGGCCTCGATGACTTCACGCCACTGGTCGGCAGACAGGTCGGCGCCCGTCGGGTTGTGGCAGCAGGCGTGCAACAAGACGATCGCGCCGGCCGGCAGGGTGTCCAACTTGGCTTTCATCCCCGCGAAATTCACGCCGCGGGTCGCCGCGTCGTAATAGGGGTAGGCCTCGACCTTGAAACCCGATGATTCGAAAATGGCGCGGTGGTTTTCCCAGCTCGGATCGCTGATATAGACCGTGCTATTGGGCAGCAGCTGCTTGAGGTAGTCGGAGCCGACCTTGAGCGCGCCGGTGCCGCCCAGTGCCTCGGCGGTAAGCACGCGGCCTTCGGCGAGCAGCGCCGAATCGTTGCCAAAGAGCAGTTTTTGTACTGCTTGGTTGTAGGCGGGCAGGCCGTCGATCGGCTGGTAGCCGCGCGCCGGTAGGCTTTCGACACGCGCTTTCTCGGCGACCTTGACGGCGCTGAGCAAGGGGATCTTGCCGTTATCGTCAAAATAAACGCCAACGCCGAGGTTAACCTTGGTCGCGCGGGAGTCGGCATTGAATGATTCGTTGAGTCCGAGAATTGGATCGCGAGGAGCCATTTCAACTGCGGAGAAGATTGATGAGGTCATGGGGATACTCTGTTCCGGTCTGCGTGGCGCAACTTGCTCGGTCGCATTGAAACTGCGCCACAGGTTAATCAATGGAGGGGGCTTGGCAGCGTCAATTGTCGTGCCAAGCGATGGCCAATGGAAAATCGACGTAGAATTCTAGCATGCCCAATTCACTTAAATCGCCCGAGCGCTCTCCGGTTGTCTGCTTTCCCGGCAGCCCTTTCCGTCTGCACCAGCCTTTTCAGCCTGCCGGTGATCAGCCGGAAGCGATCAATCGGCTGGTTGAGGGGCTCGAAGACGGCTTGTCCTTCCAGACCTTACTGGGCGTCACCGGGTCGGGAAAAACCTACACTATGGCCAACGTTATCGCTCGTACCGGACGTCCGGCACTGGTGTTGGCGCCCAACAAGACGCTGGCGGCGCAACTGTATGCCGAGTTCCGCGAGTTTTTCCCGGACAATGCCGTCGAGTACTTCGTTTCCTACTACGACTACTATCAGCCCGAAGCCTACGTTCCGGCACGCGACCTGTTCATCGAGAAAGATTCGTCGGTCAACGAGCATATCGAACAGATGCGCCTTTCGGCGACCAAGAGCCTGCTCGAACGACGCGATTGCGTGATCGTCGCGACCGTTTCCTGCATCTACGGGATCGGCGACCGCGACGAGTATCACAAGATGATTCTCACCATGCGCGTCGGTGATCGCCTGGGGCAGCGCGAGGTCATCAAGCGCCTGTCCGAGATGCAATACGAGCGCAACGAGATCGACTTCCATCGCGGTACATTCCGCGTTCGCGGTGACATCATCGATGTTTTTCCGGCCGAACACGCCGAGCACGCCATACGAATCTCGCTGTTCGACGACGAGATCGAAAGCCTGCAGTTGTTCGATCCGCTGACCGGGCATTTGCAGACGCGGTTGGCCCGCTTCACCGTTTTTCCCTCGTCGCATTACGTGACGCCGAGGGTCACCGTTCTGCGCGCCCTGGAAGCGATCAAGACCGAGCTGCGCGAGCGCATCGAGTTTTTCAACAGGGAGAACCGTCTGGTCGAAGCGCAGCGTATCGAACAGCGAACCCGTTTCGATCTGGAGATGCTCGACCAACTGGGTTTTTGCAAAGGGATCGAAAATTACTCGCGCTATCTGTCCGGTCGCCAGGCGGGGGATCCTCCGCCAACGTTGATCGATTACCTGGCCGCCGATGCGTTGATGTTTATCGACGAATCGCACGTCGCCATTCCGCAGGTCGGCGCGATGTTCAAGGGTGACCGCTCGCGCAAGGAGAATCTGGTCAATTATGGATTCCGGCTGCCGTCGGCACTCGATAACCGACCGCTCAAATTCGAGGAATACGAGGCCTTGCTGCGGCAGACCATTTTTGTCTCGGCGACGCCCGCCGAATACGAAAGTACGCACCAGGGCCAGGTCGTCGAGCAGGTCGTTCGCCCGACCGGATTGATCGATCCGGTCATCATCGTTCGCCCGGCGAACACCCAGATCGACGATCTTTTATCCGAAATAAGATTGCGCGTAGGGCAAGGCGAGCGGGTCCTGGTGACGACGCTGACCAAACGGATGTCCGAAGAGCTCACCGACTATTTGGGCGAGAACGGCGTTCGCGTTCGCTATTTGCATTCAGACATCGATACGGTCGAACGCGTTGAAATCATTCGCGATCTGCGCCTGGGCGAATTCGACGTATTGGTCGGAATCAACCTGCTGCGCGAGGGGCTCGATATCCCGGAAGTTTCGCTGGTGGCGATTCTCGACGCCGACAAGGAAGGCTTCTTGCGTTCTGAGCGCTCGCTGATCCAGACCATCGGCCGCGCCGCCAGGCACCTCAATGGGACGGCGATTCTTTACGCCGACCGCGTTACCGAGTCGATGCGACGCGCCATTTCGGAAACCGCGCGGCGACGCGAAAAACAGCTTCGTTATAATGACGAGCATGGCATTGTCCCGAAAGGGGTGAGCAAACGTATCAAGGACATCATCGACGGGGTTTACGATTCCGGGAATGCACATCGAGAGCTCAAGGCTGCGCAGCAGCAGGCCAGCTATGAGGCGATGAGCGAAAAGCAGTTGACCCGTGAACTCAAGCGCCTGGAAAAGGATATGAGCAATTACGCGAGAAATCTCGAGTTTGAAAAGGCGGCGGCAACACGCGATGAGTTGTTCCGCATCAAGGAACAGTTGTTCGGTGCGGCGGTACACGATAGCGGTGTTTGAGCCGAACCGACGCCAAGTTGCCGGGCGCAGGTGACCATTTCCTTGTGTTCAGCAGGAATGCGGTATTGAACCGATAGCCAGGCGCTTCGAGAATATCGTGTGAATTGATCTTTACACGGCCTCGAATCAGCTTGATGGAGAGTGGCTAGATGATTAAGGTGTTGTTTGTGTGCATGGGCAATATCTGCCGCTCGCCAACCGCTGAAGGCGTTTTTCGTCGTAAGTTGAGCGAGAAAAAGCTGGAAGACAAGGTTGACGTCGCTTCGGCGGGAACCCATGGGTACCATGTCGGGGAGGCGCCGGATCAGCGCACGCAACGGGCTGCTGCCCGGCGCGGTTATGATCTCTCCGGAATACGAGCGCGCAAGATTGCGCCGCAGGACATCGACTATTTCGATTTGATCCTGGCGATGGATCGAAACAGCCTTGAAGCGCTCCACCTCGTTTGCCCGCCCGAGCGTTACGATCGCCTGGGGTTGTTCATGGACTATTCAAAAAAATTCGACGATGACGAGGTTCCCGATCCTTATTACGGATTGGGCCAGGGATTCGATCTGGTGCTGGACATGGTAGAAGATGCGACTGATGGACTGGTCGAACTAGTCTGCGAGCGTTCTGCCGTGACACCTGAAACAGAGAAAAAGCCTATCCAGAGCCAGACAGGCGAGCAGTGAATAGCAAACGAGGCGCCTAGGCGCCTCGTTTGCTATGTCGTACGGCAGTTTGTTACTTGTGAGTTTCCACCATCACCAACGGTTCGTCCTGCGTGGCAACGGCAAGCTGACGCTTGCGCCGCGGCGCTGCTTCTTTGGGCGTCTCTTCAGGTTGCCACGCTTTGACCTTGTCACCGCTCGTTTCGACCATGACCAGACCGCTTGACTCAAGTGCCTTTTCGAGATCGACCACGGGCTCGATGGCGACCGCCACCGGGGCAACAACTTCCGGTTCGATGGCGACGACTGCTGGCGCCGTCACTGCGCTGGCCTCTTCGGCCGGCGCGACCACCGGTTTTACCTCTTCAACGACTGCCGGCTCTGGCGCCAGAACAGCCTCGGCGATCACGGCAGCCGGTTCTGGGAGCGTCGTGGTGGCAATAACAGGTGCTGGCGTGGCAATCTCGGCAGCGGCAACGGCGTGCGCTACAGCACGAACCGTCGCCTGGTCAGCAGCGATTGTCGCGACTGGCTCCTCGGTGCTGGGGGCCGATACCGCTGCAGGTGAAATCGCCACCTCGGCGTCGCTGCTCGCTGCAACGGGCTGTGTTGCGTCGCCGGCCTGAACTTCTGCCGGATTGTCGATCTTTTCGCTGCGGTCACGACGACCGCCGCGACGACCACGACGGCGGGAGCCGCCGTTGCTGCCTTCTTCAGAGACTTTTTCCGGAGTCTCGAGGTTTTCGAGCGCGTTGTTTTTCTCTTCAACAAGCTGCGCGCTCACCGCCTGATCCTTGCGCTCCGGGCGAGGCTCGCCACGTTGACGACGCGGCTCGCGGGGCTCACGCGCTTCCTTTGGCTCGCGCGGCTTCTCGTCACGCGCTGGCCGCGGCTCGCGGGCGGCCGGCTCACGGCTGGCACGCGGTTCGCGTCCCTCAGTCTCTTCGTCGCGCCTGTTGTTGCGTCCACCGCGGCGTCCATCGCGTTGTCCGTCACGCTGCGTATTGCTGCGCGGTTTTCTTTCCGGCTTTGGCGGCGGGACGGGTTCAGGGGGGCTGCTGAACCACCCGAGGATTGTGGCAATCAAGCCAGTCTTCGCTTTCTGTTCTGGACTCTTTTGCTTTTCGGCAACGATCGGGGCCGGCTGATCAGAGGTGATCCCCTTGATCGCTGCTTCCTGACGCGGTGCCTTGGCTTCGGCGACAGCCGTTTGCTTGGTGTCTTCCTCGGTCGGGACGTCGACCATCTTGTAGGAAGGCTTTTGCAGATCGTCCACATTCAACTCGTCGTGGCGCAGACGGGTGATGCTGTGTTGCGGCGTTTCAAGATGAACGTTGGGGATCAACAGCACATTGACCTTGTGCCGCAATTCGATGGCCTGGATATCCGGGCGCTTCTCGTTGAGCAGGAAGGTGGCGACATCGACGGGGACCTGTGTGTGCACCGCGGCCGTGTTGTCTTTCATGGCCTCCTCTTCGAGGATGCGCAGAATGTGCAGTGCGGCGGACTCAGCGCTACGAATATGGCCGGTACCGGAACAACGCGGGCAGGGGATGTAACTGGTTTCAGCGAGCGCCGGGCGCAGGCGCTGACGCGACAACTCCATCAAGCCAAAGCGGCTGATCTTGCCCGTCTGTACCCGCGCACGATCAAGGCGTAGGCCATCACGCAGGCGGTTCTCAACCTCGCGTTGATTGCGCTGACTTTCCATGTCGATGAAGTCGATGATGATCAGGCCACCGAGGTCGCGCAGTCGCAGTTGGCGCGAGACTTCCTCTGCCGCTTCCAGGTTGGTCTTGTAGGCCGTCTCTTCAATGTCTGCGCCGCGCGTGGAACGGCCGGAATTGACGTCGACCGAAACCAGCGCCTCGGTGTGGTCAATGACAATGGCGCCGCCCGACGGCAGGTTGACCTGGCGCGAGTAGGCGGACTCGATCTGATGCTCGATCTGGAAACGCGAAAAAAGCGGAACATCGTCGCGATAACGCTTGATGCGGTTAACCGTCGCAGGCATCACATGGGCCATGAACTGACTCGCCTGTTCAAAAACCTCGTCGGTGTCGATGAGGATTTCGCCGATGTCAGGCTGAAAGTAGTCGCGAATCGCACGAATGACCAGACTGCCTTCCTGGTAGATCAGGAAGGCACCCTTCTGCTGGTTGGCGGCGCCATCGATCGCCTTCCACAATTGCATCAGGTAATTGAGGTCCCACTGCAGTTCTTCGGCATTGCGGCCGATCGCCGCTGTGCGCGCGATCAGGCTCATTCCCTGGGGAACCTGCAACTGGTCCATGACATCGCGCAACTCGGCGCGTTCATCACCCTCGACGCGTCGCGAAACCCCGCCGCCTCTCGGGTTGTTGGGCATCAGCACCAGATAGCGACCGGCCAGACTGACAAAAGTCGTCAGCGCTGCGCCCTTGTTGCCGCGCTCGTCCTTGTCGACCTGAACGATCAGCTCCTGGCCTTCGCGCAGCGCTTCCTTGATCGTCGCGCGACTGGCTTCGACCCCGGGCTGAAAATAGGCGCGAGAAATCTCCTTGAACGGAAGAAACCCGTGACGTTCGGAACCGTAATCGACAAAGGCGGCTTCGAGGCTGGGCTCGATTCGGGTAATAACCGCTTTGTAAATGTTGCTTTTTTTCTGTTCCTTGGCGGCCGATTCAATGTCGAGGTCAACGAGTTTCTGACCATCGACAATGGCGACACGAAGTTCTTCGGCCTGTGTCGCGTTAAAAAGCATGCGTTTCATAAAAATGGGCTCCCGCGCGAAAAATACGAGGGGAGCGCCTTTTGCAGGCAGCGACGGATTAGTTGTGGGTGGGTCGCTTCATGGGCTTTCCGTATGGCAACTAATAGGAATCATTCGCTGAGTCTATTCTTATTCAAACCCTGAAAAATCAAGGCTGCTGAATCTGCTTGGGGCGATCCGAACGTGCTAGGCGCGCGCAAATCAAGTAGTATCGCTACTTTTGGTGAGCGTACTTAACCAGGTGATTTGCGCTGTTTGATCTTGCACAGGTTGGTGCAAGCGAGGCGGCTGATGCCTGCCGGAAAGTGCGTCGCAATTGCAAATGAATCGGCGCCGCTCGACGGTCTCACGGGTCAGCGCCTCTTTCAATCCGAGACGCAAATCAAGTCCAGTATATTCAAAATGGCCAAAGTAAGCAAAAATTCTGTATCACAGGCCATTATCAGCGAGGACGAGCAGGGGCAGCGCCTCGACAACTACCTGCTGAAAATCTGCAAAGGCGTTCCGAAAAGCCACGTCTATCGGATCGTTCGTAGCGGAGAAATCCGCGTCAATGGCAAACGCGCCGATGTTTCGTATCGTCTCCAGATTGGGGATGTTTTGCGCATCCCGCCAATCCGCATCGCGGTGCGCGAAGAAGAAATCGTTGCCGGGGCTGAAATCAAGGCTGAGCTTCCTGTGGCCTATGAGGACGAGGCTATTTTGGTGGTCGATAAGCCGTCGGGAATCGCGGTGCACGGCGGTAGCGGCGTCAGCTTCGGAGTCATCGAGGCGCTTAGGCGGCAGCGTCCGCAAGCGAGCTTTCTTGAACTGGCACACCGGCTCGATCGTGAAACGTCTGGGCTTTTGTTGATTGGCAAGAAGCGCTCGGCGCTCGTCGCGCTGCACGACATGTTTCGTGACGGCAGCGTCGGCGGCAACGGCCGCGGGGCGGACAAGCGTTACCTGGTGCTGGTCAAGGGGCGCTGGATGGACCCTTTGCGCAGCGTCAAGCTGCCGCTGCTCAAATATTTGCTGCCGTCGGGCGAGCGGCGAGTCCGCGTCGCCGATGAAGGCAAGGCGTCGCATACCGTCTTTCGTCTGATTTCGCGCTGGGAAAGTTACAGTCTGCTCGAAGCCGAGCTCAAGTCAGGGCGCACGCACCAGATTCGCGTGCATTGTGCGCATCTGGGTTACCCGATTGCCGGTGATGAAAAATATGGCGACTTTGTGCTCAACAAATCGCTGCCCAAGGAAGGGCTCAAACGCATGTTTCTGCATGCCTGGAAAATTAGCTTTCCGCATCCGATCAGCGGCAAGCCGATGGCGCTGGAAGCGCCCTTGCCCGACGTGCTTGAAGGGTTTTTGCAGCAACTCTCAAGCAAACAGAAACAGGATTATGGCCAAAAAATTTGATCTGCTGGTTTTTGACTGGGACGGTACCTTGCTTGATTCGACCGGCGCCATCGTCGAAGCGCTCCAGGCGGCGTGCCGCGACCTTGGTCAGCCCGAACCGTCCGACGAGCATGCCCGCTACGTGATCGGACTCGGGCTTGCCGACGCCTTGCGCCACTCGGTTCCCGGCCTGTCCGAGGAGCGGCTTCCGCAAATGGTCGAACGCTATAAATACCACTATCTATCACGTGATCATGAACTGCGTTTGTTTGACGGTGTTCGCGAACTGATTGCCCAACTGCATGAGTTCGGCTTCCTGTTGGCGGTAGCTACCGGTAAAAGTCGCAGGGGTCTTGATCGGTCGTTGTCGTGTAGTGGTTTGGACGTCTATTTTTCAACATCGCGTTGCGCTGACGAGTGTTTTTCCAAGCCTCACCCGCAGATGCTCGACGAGTTGATGGTGGAATTCGCGGTGCCGCCCGAAAGGACGCTGATGATCGGCGACACCACGCACGATTTGCAGATGGCGATCAATGCCGGCGTTGCCGGCTTGGCCGTCGACTATGGTGCGCATTCGCCCGAAGCGCTTGATGCCTTGAATCCGCTGGCGCGTTTGCACACTATTGCGGAATTGGCGCGATGGTTGGGAACGAACGCCTGATTTGAATGCCTGACGGCATAGCAAATGATTGGCGTTTGCGCAACACCGCCGACGAAAGTGGGCCTGATGCAAGGCGAGCGTGGTGAGTTTGTCGCTGGTTCCACGCTATACTCGACGTGCGTCGCGCTTCAGGTGGTTTGTCAGGCATGACGACGCTGTTTATCACCCATCAACTGAGTACATATTGTGGAAACACCAGGTAACGACCCGCTGTGGGAACGACAATTGCTGGAAAAAATTGCGTTTGCATCGCTCAAGGAACAAAAAGCGAAACGTCACTGGGGCATTTTTTTCAAGCTTGCCATTCTCGCTTACCTGATTGCCGTGCTGGTTCTCGTGGTTGATTGGGGGGGGCCGGAAAAGCTTGTGGACGGCAAGCACACGGCGTTGATCAATGTCCGCGGAACGATCGAAGCGACCGGCGACGCCAGTGCTGAGAAAATCAATGGCGCGCTGCAGTCGGCCTTCGAGGACAAAGGCACCGCCGGAATCATCATACGCATCAACAGTCCGGGCGGCAGTCCGGTGCAATCCGGAATCGTCTATGACGAAATCCGTCGGCTACGAGGCAAGCATCCGGAGATTCCGCTTTATGTCGTGGTTGAAGACTTGTGCGCTTCCGGTGGGTACTACATCGCCTCCGCCGCTGACAAGATCTTTGTCGACAAGGCGAGTATTGTCGGATCGATCGGCGTCTTGATGGATGGTTTTGGTTTTACCGGTGCCATGGACAAGTTCGGCGTTGAACGCCGTTTGCTGACGGCCGGAGTCAATAAGGGATTTCTGGATCCTTTTTCGCCACAGGACGAAAAACAAAAAGCGCATGCCCAGATCCTGCTCGGCGAAATCCACGGGCAGTTCATCGAAGTCGTTCGCAAGGGCCGCGGGACGCGGCTTAAGGAAACGCCCGAAATGTTCTCCGGATTGATGTGGACCGGCAGCCAGAGCATCGGAATGGGTCTTGCCGACGATTTTGGTACGGTTGATTCCGTTGCACGAGACTTGATCAAGGCCGATACCATCCTCGACTATTCGGTCAAGGAGAATATCGCCGAGCGCTTTGCCAAGCGTCTGGGCGCAGAAATGGGCCAGAGCATCGCGTTCCGTTTGTTCGGCAACGACCGGGCGGTGCTGCGCTAGGAAATTGCTTACGCCCGGTGGTCTTCGGTTCAGCCCTGCAGCAAGAATACCGTCGGGCGGCGGTCGATATCTGGAGCCTCTTGGCGACGCCATTGTCCGGGGGTGCGCGTCATGATGCATTCGCTTGCCAGCGTCAGGTCGGTAGCGACGCAGATTCTCGTCTCCGGGGCGCAGGCGTTGGTCAAGGTTTCGAGCATTTGCCGGTTGCGGTAGGGCGTTTCAATGAAAATCTGCGTCCTCTTTTGCTGACGCGAATCCTTCTCGAGTTCCCGTATCTTCTGTTTTCGCGGCTCATCCTTCGCCGGCAGGTAGCCGTGGAAGGCGAAATTCTGACCGGATAGTCCCGATCCCATCAAGGCCAGCAGAATCGATGAGGGGCCGACCAGCGGAAAAACCGTGATTCCCTGATCATGCGCCAAAGCCACCAGGTTGGCGCCGGGGTCGGCGACTGCCGGGCAGCCGGCTTCGGAAATCAGTCCGACATCGATTCCAGCCAGAAGCGGTGCCAGCAATCCGGGTAGCGCACTCGCTGGCGTGTGCTCGTTGAGTTCGGCAATCTCGATCTGCTGCAATGGCGTCGCGCACGGCAGCGACTTGAGAAAGGCCCGGGCCGACTTGGCGTTCTCAGCAACGAAGTGCGTCAGTTGCTTTGCGCAGTCTCTAACCGCCTGTGGCAAGACGTCATCGACCGGCGTCTGGCCGAGGGGGACCGGGATCAAATAGAGCCGTCCCTTGTTCATAGGACGCTTACTTTCTCATGCTCAAGCAGGTCGCAGAGCGCGATCAGCGGCAGTCCGATCAGCGCGTTCGGGTCCTCGCCTTCCATTTTGGCGATCACGGCGATTCCGAGCCCTTCCGATTTGGCGCTGCCCGCGCAGTTGTACGGATGCTCCCGGTGCAGGTAGTTTTCGATCGCCGCGTCGGACAAATTGCGGAAAGTCACCAGTGTCGGCACGCCGCGCAGCTGTACATTCCCGGTCTTGGCGTTGAGCAGGCAAAGGCCGGTGAAAAAGTTGACGGTGCGGCCGCGCATCGCCTTGAGCTGCTTGACCGCGTTTTCATGGTTTCCCGGCTTGCCAAAAATCTGGCCGTCGAGGCAGGCGACCTGGTCGCTGCCAATGATCAGTGCCTCGGGAAATCGCGCAGCGACAGCGCGGGCTTTTGCTTCGGACAGGCGCAGTGCGGTGGCCGTGGGCGTCTCGCCGTCGAGCGCCGCTTCGTCGGTGTCGGGGTCGGCGGTCTCAAAAGGTAAACCCAGGCGCGCGAGCAGTTCGCGGCGGAACGGCGAGGTCGAGGCAAGAACAAGTTGTTGTACTGTGGTCATAATTGAAAAATTCGGCCATTGTCGCGGAAAAATCAAACAAAGAGAAAAAATCAAATAGTTGCGTTGCTGCTTTGACTTCGAAAGCCAAAAATAATATCATGCGCCCCTTATGTCGAAACGGATTGTTATCAACAGTCTGGCGTTTGCTCGGGATGCAGGTTCGCTGCAAGGCGAACTGCCGATTGCCAGCCTGACTCGTTTGCTCGATAAGCTCGTCGATTCGGCGGGTTCTCTGAGTTACCGGGCCGAGGGTCGTTTGGGTCCGCGCAACAGGCCGCAGTTGCTGCTGCAGTTGGATGGGGTGCTGTCCGTTTGCTGTCAGCGCTGCCTGGAAGGGATTGGCTATCCGATCGCGGTACGTAGCGTGCTGGAATTTGTCGATGACGAAGAAGATTTGACGCAGGAAGAACTTGAAGATGATTCAAAGGATTTTCTTCCGGCGCAAAGCGAACTTGATGTCGTTGCCTTGATCGAAGACGAGATTATTCTCGATCTTCCCTCGGCGCCGCGTCACGAAAGTTGTGCTTTGCCTGACACGGGGCAGGGGACGGGAAAAATATCTCCCTTTTCCGTTCTCCAAGGTCTTAAAGGCAAGGCATAGTGAATTTGATCAATGGAGTAATTTATGGCCGTTCAACAGAACAAGAAGTCCCCTTCCAAGCGCAACATGCATCGCGCCCACGATTTTCTGACCAATCCGGCGCTGGCTGTTGAGCCGACCACGGGTGAAGTTCATCTGCGCCACCATATCAGTCCGTCGGGCTACTACCGTGGCAAGAAGGTCACCAAGGGTACTGGCGAATAGAGGGTTCAAGGATTGGGCAGGCAGATTCCCGTGATGGGGGATTGCCTGCCTTTTCTTTTGCCCGTCATCTGATGACTGTTACCGTTGCCATAGACTGCATGGGCGGGGACCACGGTCCCGAAGTGACCGTGCCAGCTGCGCTCGTTTTCGTGCAAAGGCACGACGACGTGCGCGTCGTTCTCGTTGGACTCGAGGACAGGATTCGTCCATTGCTGGCGCACGCCGACAGTGATCGTATCGTGGTCCGCCATGCCTGCGAAGTCGTCGCCATGGATGAGTCGCCAGCGCTGGCGATTCGCACCAAGAAAAACTCATCGATGCGCATCGCCATCGATCTGGTCAAACTCGGCGAAGCGGACGCCTGCGTCTCTGCCGGCAACACCGGCGCGCTGATGGCGATTTCCCGTTTTGTCCTCAAGATGCTCCCCGGTATCGACCGTCCGGCGATTTGCGCAATTCTGCCGACGGCGATCGGGCATACCCATGTGCTTGATCTGGGCGCCAATGTCGATTGCTCTCCCGAGCATCTGCTGCAGTTCGGTATTATGGGCGCTTCGCTGGTTTCGGCGATCGAGCACAAGGACCGCCCAACGGTCGGCATCCTCAATATCGGCGAGGAAGATATCAAGGGCAACGACGTCGTCAAGCGTGCGGCCGAACTGCTCAAGGAGTCCGGGCTTAACTTCGTCGGCAACATCGAAGGCGACGGCCTGTACAAGGGCGACGCCGAGGTCGTCGTTTGCGACGGTTTTGTCGGCAATGTCGCGCTCAAGGCATCGGAAGGGCTGGCGCAGATGCTGGCGACTTTTCTGCGCCAGGAGTTTAGCCGCAACATCCTGACCAAGCTCGTCGCCTTGATCGCCATGCCGGTGTTGAAAAAATTCAAGAAGCGTGTCGATCCGCGTGGCTACAATGGCGCGACCCTGCTCGGCTTGAAGGGGATCGTCGTCAAGAGCCATGGTTCAGCCGACGTTTTCTCCTTTGCCAATGCCCTCGATCGCGCCGCCGAAGAAGCTCGAACCGGCGTTCTGGCGCGCATCACTGAACGCGTTGCATTGCAACAACCTTTGCTGGAGAGTGCCTAATATGTTTGCTCGCATCGCAGGCGTCGGTAGTTATCTACCTGGATCGCCGATTAGCAATACCGATCTGATTCAACGTGGGGTCGATACCGATAACGACTGGATTGTCAGCCGCACGGGAATCAAGTCTCGTCATCTGGCCGACGCTGGTTGCACGTCGAGCGAACTGGCGTACGAAGCGAGTTGCCGCGCGCTTGAGTCGGCAGGAGTCAAGGCCAGCGAGATTGATCTGATCATCGTCGCGACATCGACTCCTGATTTCATCTTTCCGAGTACCGCCTGTCTGTTGCAAAGCAAGCTCGGGAATCAGGGCGCCATGGCTTTTGACGTGCAGGCGGTCTGCGCCGGGTTTATCTATGCGCTCAACCTCGCCGACAAGCTCATTCGTAGCGGCAGCCACAAAAAGGCGCTGGTCGTCGGCGCCGACGTGTTTTCGAAAATCCTTGACTGGGATGACCGTGCCACTTGCGTCCTGTTCGGCGACGGTGCCGGCGCGGTCGTTGTCGAGGCGTCCGAAACCCCCGGAATTCTGAGTGCTGCGGCGCATGCCGATGGCTCGTACAACGGCATCCTGTCGGTTCCCGGCAGCGTCTGCGGCGGAAAAGTCACCGGCGATCCCTTCCTGCGCATGGACGGGCAGGCCGTGTTCAAGCTGGCGGTGCGTGTGCTGTCCGAGGTCGCCAAGGAATGCTGTGAGATCGCCGGCGTTGCCCCGGCGGAAATCGACTGGTTGGTTCCGCACCAGGCCAATATTCGCATTATCGAATCGACCGCCAAAAAAATGGGGCTGGGTATGGACAAGGTCGTCGTGACCGTTGACCGTCACGGCAACACGTCGGCCGCGTCGATTCCGCTGGCGTTCGATTTGGCGGTGCGCGACGGGCGTATCGCCCGCGGACAGAAGGTGCTGCTCGAGGGCGTTGGTGGTGGTTTTACCTGGGGCGCCGTATTGCTTGAATTCTGACAGGACAATCTATGACATTCGCTCTCGTTTTTCCCGGCCAGGGATCCCAATCCGTTGGCATGATGGCGGCCTACGGCGATTCAGCCGTTGTTCGATCGACCTTTGACGAAGCCTCGGCGACGCTCGATCAGGATCTTTGGCAGTTGGTTGCCGACGGTCCGGCCGAAGCTTTGACGCAAACCGTCAACACCCAGCCGGTGATGTTAACCGCAGCGATCGCTGCCTACCGCCTGTGGCTCGAAAAAGGTGGCAAGGCTCCGGTGGTGGTTGCCGGTCATAGTCTGGGCGAATACTCGGCGCTGGTTGCGGCCGGGGTCATCGATTTTGCGGACGCGGTCCCGCTCGTTCGCCTGCGCGCAGCGGCGATGCAGGAGGCGGTTCCGGTGGGTACCGGCGCGATGGCAGCGATCATGAATCTCGACGACGAGAAGATTCGCGAAGCCTGTGCTGAGGCCTTGAGTCAGCTGGGTCAAGGCGACGGCGAAGTGGTCGAGCTGGTCAATTTCAATGCCCCGGGGCAAACGGTGATTGCCGGCAGCAAGGCTGCGGTTGAGCGTGCGTGCGAAGGCTGCAAGGCGCGTGGCGCCAAGCGTGCGCTGATTCTGCCGGTGTCCGCGCCTTTTCATTCGTCGCTGATGCGGCCGGCAGCGGTCAAGTTGGGCGCACGCCTGGCCGAGCTCAATTTTTCAGTTCCCCAAATTCCTTTGATCAATAACGTCGATGTGGTGATCGAGTCTGATCCGGAAAAAATCAAGGATGCGCTGATTCGTCAGGCCTGCTCGCCGGTGCGCTGGGTTGAAACGGTGCAAATGATGGCGACGATGGGCGTCACGTCGCTCGGCGAATGCGGGCCGGGCAAGGTGCTCGCCGGCCTCACCAAGCGCTGCGCCGATGGCTTGGTTGGCATCGCGTTGTGCGATCGGGCGGCGATCGAAGCGACCATCAAGTCGCTGGGGTAAAAGTATGCTCAAAGGACAAGTGGCGGTCGTTACCGGCGCTTCGCGCGGCATCGGCCGTGCCATCGCGCTCGAGCTGGGTCGCCAGGGCGCCGTGGTGGTCGGTACGGCAACCAGTGCGCCGGGTGCTGCCAGTATCTCGGAATATCTCGCCGCGGCAAGCATCAGTGGCGAGGGCGCGATCCTCGAAGTGCGCGAGCAGGCGCAGGTCGAGGCGCTGATTGCGCACGTCGAAAAGACCTACGGTGCGGCGCTGATTCTGGTCAACAACGCCGGAATTACGCGCGACAACCTGGCGATGCGAATGAAAGACGACGAGTGGGATGCGGTGCTCGACACCAATCTCAAAGCGGTATTCCGTCTGTCCAAAGCTGTCATGCGCGGGATGATGAAAGCGCGCCAAGGTCGCATCATCAATGTGACTTCGGTGGTCGGGCATTCGGGTAATCCGGGGCAGGCCAACTATTGCGCGGCCAAGGCCGGGGTGGCTGGCATGACACGTTCGCTGGCGCGCGAATTGGGCAGTCGAAATATCACGGTCAATTGCGTTGCGCCGGGTCTGATCGATACCGACATGACCAAGAACCTCGATCAAAAGCAGCGCGATGCGCTGGTTGTCAATATTCCGCTGGCCCGTCTCGGTTTGCCGGAAGACGTCGCGGCAGCGGTCGGTTTCCTGGCCTCGCCGGGCGCAGCGTATGTGACGGGTACCACTATTCACGTCAATGGCGGTATGTATTTGGATTAAGGCCCGCAAGGGCAAGCAGGCTGAACCGACCGGTTCGCCTGCATGTTTGGTAAGAGCCGGCCGTTTTGGTAGAATAGCGCCGTTTTGTTTCGCACTTGAACTTTTAGAAGGAGCCTCTTGATGGAAAATATCGAACAACGCGTCAGAAAGATTGTCGCAGAACAACTCGGCGTAAATGAAGCCGACATAAAGAACGAGTCGTCGTTTGTTGACGACCTCGGCGCGGATTCGTTGGATACGGTTGAACTGGTGATGGCTCTCGAAGAAGAATTCGAGTGCGAGATTCCGGATGACGAAGCCGAGAAGATCACCAACGTCCAGCAAGCGATTGACTACGTTCTGAACCACAAGAAATAGCCCTTCTGCGGAAAGCGCCAGCGGGTGGTCCTTTGACTGCCCGTGGTGTTTCATCCCCTGTTGAGCAATATCCAAAGCACTTTCCAATTTTTTCCCGGAGAAGAATTTGACACGTCGCAGAGTTGTCATCACCGGCCTCGGAATCGTCTCTCCGGTCGGCAATACCGTCGAACAAGCCTGGCAGAACATCATCGCCGGTCGCTCCGGGATCGACCGGATCACGCGTTTCGATGCGTCCTCGTTTTCCGCACAAATTGCCGGTGAAGTCAGGGACTTCGATATCACCAAGTACCTGCCGGCCAAAGACGCACGGCGCATGGATCTCTTCATCCATTACGGCATGGCAGCGGGAATTCAAGCCATCCAGGACGCCGGACTCGAGGCGCATCCGGCCAATGCCGAACGTATCGGTGTATCGATCGGATCGGGTATCGGTGGCTTGCCATTGATCGAGAATACTCGCGACGAATTCGTCGCCTCCGGTGTGCGAAAAATTTCCCCATTCTTTATTGCCGGATCGATCGTCAACATGATCTCGGGCAATCTGTCGATCCTTTACGGTTACAAGGGACCGAATATCGCGCTGGTCAGTGCCTGTTCGACGGGAACACACAGCATTGGCGATGCCGGACGGCTGATCGAATACGGCGACGCCGATATCATGATCGCCGGTGGTGCCGAGAGCTGCGTTTCGCCGCTTGGCGTCGGCGGTTTTTGCGCTGCGCGCGCGCTATCGACGCGTAACGACGATCCGAAAACGGCCAGCCGTCCGTGGGACAAGGACCGTGATGGTTTCGTCCTCGGCGAGGGCGCCGGTGTCATGGTGCTCGAAGAGTATGAGCATGCCAAGGCACGTGGCGCCAAGATCTATTGCGAACTGGCCGGCTTCGGCATGAGTGCCGACGCCAATCACATAACGGCGCCGTGTGAAGACGGCGAGGGTGCCGCACGTTGCATGACCAATGCCTTGCGCAATGCTCAGCTCAATACGCAAGATGTGAACTATCTCAACGCGCACGGCACCTCGACGCCGCTCGGCGACAAGGCTGAGACGATCGCCATCAAGCGCGCCTTTGGCGATCATGCCAAGAGCCTGGTGGTCAATTCAACCAAGTCGATGACTGGGCATTTGCTCGGTGCTGCCGGCGGTATCGAGGCGATTTTCTCGGCGCTGGCCGTCCATCACCAGATTTCGCCACCGACCATCAACATCTTCAATCAGGATAGTGAATTCTGCGATCTTGACTACTGCGCCAACGAAGCGCGGAAAATGAAGATCGACGTCGCGATTTCCAATTCCTTCGGCTTCGGCGGAACGAACGCGACCGTAGTCCTCAAACGGATCTGATCGATCCGCATCGAGCCGTGCAGTTTCCGATTGCCATTGGACTGCACCGCTCGATTTTTCTTGTCATTCTGCAGGTCCTGGCGCACGCCGTTGCGGCGGGCTGTCTCGTCGTTCTGCCCTGGCCTTGGATGCTGCGTGGTGTTTTTCTACTGCTGGTCGGCGGCTCGCTTGGCTACGCGCTGCGGGCACCCAGAATCGTCGGTTTGCGGCTGGCTGCAGCCGATCGCTTGGCGTGTTTGCTGGCTGACGGCGATTGCGTTGCGGCGACGGTGCTTGCCGACAGCGCAGTATTTTCCCGTCTGATCGTATTACGGCTACGTCTTGGCGAAGAGACGCGGGTGAGCAGTCTGGTCCTGTTGCCTGACCAGATGTCGGCCGAGCAGTTTCGCGTACTGCGCCTGTGGCTGCGCTGGCACGCCGAGCCTAGGAGCGACGGCGGGACTGCTTTTTGAGCCGCGTATAGCGCGCTTTCGGCAGCATCTCCGGGTAGTCGCGGCTGAAGTGCAAGCCGCGGCTTTCGTGGCGCTTCAACGCGCAGCGAACGATCAGGTCGGCCGTGGTGACCAGATTGCGCAGCTCGATCAGGTCGTGGCTGACGCGGAAATTTGAATAGAATTCGTCGATTTCGCGGCTCAGCAGGCGGATGCGGTGCTGGGCGCGTTGCAGGCGCTTGGTCGTTCGCACGATGCCGACGTAGCCCCACATGAAGCGGCGCAGTTCATCCCAATTATGCGAAATGACGATCTCTTCGTCGGGGTCGGAGACGCGGCTGGCGTCCCACTCGGGGAGCTCAGGCTGTTCGATTGCGCTCTGCGCGCGGATGTCGTTGGCCGCCGCTTCGGAAAACACCAGGCATTCAAGCAAGGAGTTGCTGGCCAGGCGGTTGGCGCCGTGCAGGCCCGAGCAGGTGGCTTCGCCCGCCGCGTAAAGCCCGGCGATGCTGGTGCGCGCACGCAGATCAGTGACGATGCCGCCGCAGGTGTAATGCGCAGCGGGAACGACCGGGATCGGCTCGCGGGTGATGTCGATGCCCAGTTCGAGGCAACGCGCCATGATATTGGGGAAATGCTCGGCGAGAAAGTCCGCTGGCTTGTGCGAGATATCGAGATAGACGCAGTCGAGGCCGCGCTTTTTCATCTCAAAGTCGATCGCTCTGGCCACCACGTCGCGCGGCGCGAGTTCGGCGCGCTCGTCGTGCTCGGGCATGAAGCGCGTCCCGTCGGGCAGCAGCAGCAGGCCGCCTTCGCCGCGCACTGCTTCGGAAATCAGGAAGGATTTGGCATCAGGGTGGTACAGGCAGGTCGGGTGAAACTGGATGAACTCCATATTCGCCACGGCGCACCCGGCTCGCCAGGCCATCGCGATCCCGTCGCCGGTCGAGGTGTCCGGATTGGTCGTGTAGAGGTAGACCTTGCCCGCGCCGCCGGTGGCAATCAGCGTGTGTGGCGCGCTGATGGTGATCACTTCGCCGCTGTCGCGATCGAGCGCATAGGTGCCATAGCAACGATTGTCAGCCAGGCCGAGTTTTTCTCCGGTAATCAGGTCGATGGCGATGTGGCGTTCGAGAACGGTGATGTTCGGATGCTGGCGCACCTTGCGCGTCAGGACTTCCTGCACCGCCAGACCGGTCGCGTCGGCGACGTGGATGACGCGGCGCGCGCTGTGGCCGCCTTCGCGAGTCAAATGATAGCCGGCCTGGTCGCGGGTAAAGGGAACGCCCTGTTCGATCAACCAGTCGATCGCATGACGGCCGTTTTCGATCACGAAACGGGTGGCCTTGGGATCGTTGAGAAAAGCACCCGCGACGATCGTGTCACGGATGTGCGCTTCGATCGAATCCTGACTGTCGAGCACCGCGGCGATACCGCCCTGCGCCCAGCCGGAGGCGCTGTCTTCAAGCGCCCGCTTGCTGATCAACGCGACACGGTGCGTATTTGCCAGGCGGAGCGCCGCCGATTGGCCTGCCAGGCCACTGCCAATAATGAGAACATCGAAGCGAAGTGCCACGGTACCAGCCCTGCGACAAAAAAAGAAACTATACCACGTGCACTTCAAGGTCATGGCGCCGCAGTGATCCAAAGCCGTGCGAAAAGGCGTTAAAGTTGTTACGCGATGGACGCGCCGTCTCAGCGGTTGCGCTATACTCTGACGAAAATCACAATACCGTGTCCGACAGGGAATTCACAGAGCATGAACGAACGCGAAATTGACCAGGAGTTGGTCGAGCGCGCACAGGCCGGCGACAAGAAGGCTTTCGAGCAACTGGTTGAAAAATACCAGCGCAAGCTTGGGCGACTGCTGTCGCGCTTCGTTCGCGACCACGCCGAGGTCGAGGATGTGGCGCAGGAGGCGTTTATCAAAGCCTATCGCGCACTGCCTTCGTTTCGCGGCGAGAGCGCGTTTTATACCTGGCTCTACCGGATCGGCATCAATACCGCTAAGAACTATCTGGTGGCCAAGAGTCGTCGCGCGCCCACCTCGACCGACTATGATGCCGACGAGGCTGAATCCTTCGAGGACGCCGATCAGTTGCGCGATATCAATACCCCTGAGCGGCTGTTGCAGTCCAAACAGATTGGTCAGACGGTCAATGCCGCGATGGAAGCGCTGCCTGAAGAACTGCGTAACGCGATCGTGTTGCGCGAGATCGAAGGCCTGAGCTACGAAGAGATTGCCGAAGAAATGAACTGTCCGATCGGCACCGTTCGTTCGCGCATCTTCCGGGCGCGTGAGGCGGTTGCCGAAAAGCTCAAGCCATTGCTTGATACGGCTCCCGACCACCGCTGGTAGACGCCGTCAGCGTCTATCCACGCCGGGCTTTCGAGCCAACAGACTCCAGGTGTCAGCGATGACCGATGCACGAGGAACGATTACCGCCGTCAATGGCAATACGGCTGACGTCACGATGGACGAGACAGGCTGCGGTCGCTGTCACGAGGAGGGCGGTTGCGGCGGGCTCAACCTCGGCAAGATGCTGTGCAGTTCGCCGCGCAGCTTTCGGGTTCTCAATCCTGGAAATTCGGCAGTTGGCGACCGGGTCACGGTGGTGATCGCCGAAGGGGCTGTGCGGCGTAGCGCGACGCTCGCTTACGTCGTTCCGCTGCTGGCGCTGTTGGTCGGCGCGCTGAGCGGATCGGCACTGGCCGGAGAGACCGGGGCCATCGTTGGTGCGCTCAGTGGTTTGCTTGGCGCCTGGCTGATCCTGCGCTATGCGCAAAGTCGTGGCTCGCCGGATCGGCATTCGCAACCGTATATCCGCTATTGAATTTTGTTCGGTCATCCCGATCTCACCGCCTGATAAATCGTTTGCGTACTCACGGGGAGGCATTGATCGCCATGAAGCAGATCCTTACGGCATTTTTCTTCGCGTTTCTTTCGCTGACTGCCCAAGCGCAAAGCAAGGGCTTGCCTGACTTCACCGAGCTCGTCGAAAAACAGGGGCCGGCGGTGGTCAACATCAGTACGACCCAGGTGATTCGCAGCAACGGCCAGGGTCTGCAGCCGTTCCCGTTCGACGAAAACGATCCGATGTACGATTTCTTTCGTCGTTTCATTCCGCGTCAGCCCGGCGTTCCGGGGGCGCCGGCCGTGCCGCGCGAGTTCCAGAGTCGTTCGCTGGGCTCCGGCTTCATCATCAGTGCTGACGGATTCATCCTGACCAACGCCCACGTCGTCGAGTCGGCCGACGAGGTTTTGGTGCGCCTGACCGACAAGCGCGAATTCAAGGCCAAGGTCGTTGGTTTTGACAAGCGCACCGACGTTGCGCTGATCAAGATCGACGCTGCGAACTTGCCCGCCGTGCACCTGGGTGACCCGGCGACGCTCAAGGTCGGCGAATGGGTGGTCGCCATTGGTTCCCCGTTCGGCTTTGACAACAGCGTGACGGCGGGAATCGTCAGTGCCAAGGGGCGTGCCTTGCCGCAAGAAAACTTTGTCCCCTTCATTCAGACCGACGTGGCAATCAATCCTGGCAACTCGGGTGGCCCGCTGTTCAACATGAAGGGCGAGGTGGTCGGCATCAACTCGCAGATCTACAGCCGCTCGGGCGGATTCATGGGGATTTCGTTCGCCATCCCGATCGACGTCGCGATGGACATCCAGAACCAGCTCAAGACCAGCGGCAAGGTCAGTCGCGGTCGAATCGGCGTCGTCATCCAGGAGGTCACCAAGGAACTGGCGGAATCCTTCGGCCTCGCCAAGGCCCAAGGCGCCATCGTCAATGCCGTCGAACGCGGCGGACCCGCTGATAAGGCAGGTGTCGAAGCCGGTGACGTCATTCTCAAGTTCGACGGCAAGCCGGTCGTAAGTTCGAGCGACTTGCCGCGCATCGTCGGCGCCAGCAAACCGGGGTCGAAAATCGCGATGCAGGTTTGGCGCAAGGGGGCGACGCGCGAGTTGAGCGTCGTCGTCGGCGAGACGCCAGACGAAAAGCCGGCGGTCAGCAAAAGTCCCAAGTCGGTCGAGCCGGCGGTCAATCGACTCGGTCTGGTCGTCTCCGAGTTGAGCCGCGAGCAGCAACGGGAACTCAAGATCAACGGCGGTTTGCTGATCGACGAAGTGCGTGGCAATAGCGCGCGCGCCGATCTGCGTTCCGGCGACATCATCCTGGCGCTCATTGCGCGCGGTGAAAACATCGAAATCAAGAGCGTCGACCAGTTCAACAAGCTGCTCGGGCAGTTCGACAAGGGCGCCAATATCACGCTGCTGATCAAACGAGGAGAATTGCAAACCTTCGTCACGATCAAGGGGCTGCCCGACAAAAAGGCTGATTGATTTGAGCTCTCTGACGCTGGTCTCGCGCAGCTATTGCCACCTCTGTCACGAGATGGAGTTGGCGCTGCTGCCGTTGGCCGCCCAGTTCGGCGTTGCTGTCGATATCGTCGACGTCGATGCGGACCCCGAACTCGAGGCGCTCTACAACGAACGGGTTCCTGTCTTGCTGTACCAGGGGGCAGAGCTCTGTCATTACTTCCTCGACGTCGCCAAGGTCAGAGCCTGTTTGAGGCGCGTCAGCGCCGGCGGTTGAGCTTGCGGGTGCAGAGGTAAAAAAAGCCGCTGAATGAAACGGCTGCGCCGCACGCCAGGACGTAGGTCAGCGCGATTCCTGAAGCGTTGAGCAACAGACCGACGACCAAAAAGAAGATGGCGTACGATGCCGAGCCGACGATGACGCCGCGCAACAGGTTTGACGCGCTTTTCGCGCCTTGCTGCGAATGGGTGAAAGCCGCGAAAATCACGCTGAACGCCGGGAAAGGCGAAATCAGGCCACTGAGTTGCGGCCCCAGGTCGTCGGCCACCGAGGTCAGCAGAACGACCAGGCCGGTCGCGGTCGCGATCCGCGCCGGCAGGTCCCATTGGGGCGGTGACCAGGCTTGCGCGGGCAGGGTATGACGCGGGACCAGTCGCGCCGACAGCGCGATGACCATCAGCAGCGTGACGAAGGCCGGCCACAGCTGCCAGGAGATGCTGTTCCACAGCCAGGTGGCGGCAAAGAATACGGCGATCGCGGCGAGCGCGCTGACCCGCCAGCTGCACGATCGCGCCAGGCCGATGTAGGTCAGGCAGAACAGGCAATTGGATATTTGCCCGGCCAGATTGCCGACCGCCGACCGACTGGCGAAATCGAGTCCGTACTCGCAAGCGAGAATCAAGGAAATCGGGCCCGAGGTGAGCGGCAGGCCGATCAGCAAGCCGCTGGTAATCGCTCCCCAGCGGCGCCCGGCCAGCGTCACGGCGCCGATCAGCAACGGCGTGGCGAACAGCTTGAAGGCGAAGATCAGCATTCGCCGTGCTCAAGATTACGCCGGCAACGTTGCGCGCTTGTCGAAGGCGGCGTTTTTAAAGTTCTGCCCCGCAGCACTGCTTGAACTTCTTGCCGCTGCCGCAGGGGCAGGGATCGTTGCGGCCGACTTTGGGTTCGTCGCGACGGATCGTTTGCGTGCCGCGCTTGGCGAGCCAGAAGCGGTAAATATCGGTGACCGCCTGCGGCAGGTCGTCTTCGCAGTCGCTGGCGATCTGCTCGCGCTCCTCGCCTTCGGGCCAGTCCTCGCCGTGCTCGCGGGCCGCGCCCTCGGCTTCGCCGGTGAGCACCATCAGCGGAAAGAGGCGCTCGTCGAGGTAGCTGATCTCTTCGCTCTGCTCCTCGTCGTCGTCGCTTTCCTCGTCTTCCTTTTCGCCGAGAAATTCAAACCAGTCGTCCTCGGCCGCATCGACGCCGGCCAGATAGGCCTGGCACCAGGGCAGGTAGTCGCTCGGACCGTTCTCGTCGTCTTCCTTGGCGTAGAGCAGCAACACCGGCGGCTCACCGGCGGCCAGTTCGGCCTCGAGCGCGCTGGCAAAGGCGCGCAGCAATTGCGCGGCTTCGCGACCGGCTTCGCTGGCGAGCGCATCTTCGCTGCCCAGCACGTCGGCCAGCCAGTCGTCTTCGGCTATCGCTTGCGGGCCGGACAGGGCAGCGCACAGATAGCCCTGGATTTCGTCGAGGCGCATGGCGTCGGCGAGCGCGGGGTCGTCGAGCAGCGTTTCCAGACGGTCGAGCTGGTCGTCGGCGAGCTGGGCTTGCAGGGAATTCTCGGTGGTCATGGCTTTAGCCTCGGCTATTGGATTGGGGGGTAAATTCGGCAAGTTCGATCGGCGTCGCCGGCTTCCAGCCCTTCTTGCGATGTTCGGCAACGACGTTGGTGAAAATTCCGCCGCGCACGAAGAACTTCGCCGTCAGGCGCATGAAGCGCGGCTTGGTGGCGCGCACCAGGTCGTCGAGGATCTGATTGGTCACCGCTTCATGGAAACAGCCCTGGTCGCGGAACGACCAGATGTAGAGCTTGAGGCTCTTGAGTTCGACGCAGGTTTTTTCGGGAATGTAGTCGAGAATCAGCGTCGCAAAATCAGGCTGGCCGGTTTTCGGGCACAGGCAGGTGAATTCCGGGATCTCCATGTGGATCTGGAAGTCGCGTTGCGGCGCTGGATTGGCGAAGGTTTCGAGGGTTGTGCAGGGCTGGGTGGTCATCAAAGGTCCGGGTTCGGTCGAAAGAAGCTGACAAAATGCTATTATAAGCGGCGAATGAAGCCAGTGCGGCGTCATGCGCTGCTTGCATACCCTTCGAGACTTCCTTTTCACGCAGCCGCCAGGCTGCGTTTCATTGAATGCGCCTGACCAAACTCAAACTTGCCGGTTTCAAGTCCTTCGTCGATCCGACCACGATTTCCCTGCCCGGGCAACTCGTTGGCGTGGTCGGTCCGAACGGCTGCGGCAAGTCCAACGTCATGGATGCGGTGCGTTGGGTGCTCGGCGAGTCGAAGGCCTCCGAGTTGCGCGGCGAGTCGATGCAGGATGTGATCTTCAACGGATCGGGCGGGCGCAAGCCGGTTTCGCGCGCCGCGGTCGAACTGGTTTTCGACAACTCGCTCGGCCGCATCGCCGGCCAGTGGTCGCAATACGCCGAGCTGTCGGTCAAGCGGCTGCTGACGCGTAGCGGGCAGTCCGAGTACTACATCAACAATCTGCACGTGCGGCGCAAGGACATTACCGACCTGTTTCTGGGCACCGGTCTTGGGCCGCGCGCCTACGCGATCATCGGCCAGGGGACGATTTCGCGAATCATCGAGGCGCGCCCCGACGAGTTGCGCGTGTTCCTCGAAGAAGCGGCCGGCGTCACCAAGTACAAGGAGCGCCGCCGCGAAACCGAGAACCGTATCAGCGACACGCGCGACAACCTGATGCGCGTCGAGGATATCCGGCTCGAACTTGGCGTCCAGATGGAGCGCCTCGAAGGGCAGGCAGCGGTGGCAAGGCAGTATCGCGACTATAGTGCCGAGCTCGTGCGCAAGCAGCAGCTGCTGTGCCTGTGGAAGCGCAATGAGGCGCTCGCCGAACGCGAACGATTGGGGCGCGAGGTCGATCGCGCGCACAACGAGCTCGAGGCGCAGAACGCCGCGCTGCGCGAAACCGAAGCGCGGCTTGAAACGGCGCGCGAGGCGCATTTCGCCGCCAGCGACGGCGTCCATGGCGCGCAAAGCGAGCTGTTTACGGCCAACGCCGAGGTGGCGCGGCTCGAGGCCGAAATTCGTCACCGCCGCGAGTCGCAGCACGAATACGAGTCGCGGCTCGCGCAGCTTTCCGACGATGAACTGCACTGGCAGGATCAGATCGAAAAGCTCAAGGCTGACGAGGCGCGCTGGGTCGACCTGGCGGCGCACGCCGATGAGCGCGTCGAGGCCGGTGAAATGCGGCTGGCGGCGCAGCACGAGCGCTTGCCGCTGGCCGAGGAAGCGCAGGCTCGCGCTCAGGACGAGGTCAACCGCCAGCGCGCGGTGTTGGCGCAGGCCGAGCAGCGCTTGCAGGTCGAGCAGACCAATCGCGGCCATGCCCAGCGCTCGCTGCAGATCATCGCCGGGCGACGCGATCGTCTGGCGCAGGAACGCGAGGCGTTGCCGGCGCCCGACCACGAGCAGTTCGAATTCAAGCAGGAAGAGCTCGCGCAATTGCGCGAGCGCATCATCGACGCCCAGGAACAACTCTCGAGCAAGCAGCAGTTGTTGCCGCAGTTCGAGCAGCAGCGCCGCGAAGTGCTGGCGAAAGTGCAGCAGGCCCAGAAGGAACGTGCCGAAGCGCAGGCGCGTCGCACCGCGCTCGAGCAGCTGCAAAAGCGCGTGCAGGGCGACGGCAAGCTTGCTGAGTGGCTGCGCCGCAACCGGCTCGACCATGTCGCTCCGCTGTGGAAAGCGCTGCGCGTCGAGGCCGGTTGGGAAGACGCCGTCGAGGCCGTGCTGCGCGAGCGCATCAGTGCGCTCGTCACCGACGACGCCGACCCGGCGTGGAGCCGCGACCGGCCGGGCAGCAAGCTCACCTTGCTGTTGCCGGTCGATGGCGTTGGTGCGACGCTCGCCGCTGATAGCCTGCTGGCGCGAATCCGTTGTGACGACCCGGCGCTTCGCTCGATTCTCGCCGACTGGCTCGGCGGGGTGTTCGCTGCGCCCGATCTGGCGGCCGCGCTGGCGCGCCGCGCCAGCCTGGCGGGCAGCGATTGCTGCGTGACGCCCGGCGGCGACGTGGTGAGTCGGCAGAGCGTCACGCTGTTTGCCCCCGACGCCGCAGAACATGGACTGCTCGAACGGCAGCGCGAAATCGACGAGCTCGCCGGGGCGATCGTGCAGCGCGAAGAGCGCGTCGCGCAGGAGCAGGAGCGGCTTGCGCAAATCGAAGCGCGCCTCACCGACGCGCAGAGCGACCTGCAGGACACGCGCCAGGCGCTCGACGAACTGCAGCAACGCGCGCACGCGATCCAGGTCGAAACGCTCAAGCTCGCGCAGGCATTAGAGCGTTTCCGCGAACGGCAGGCGCAGATCGACGAGAGCCTGGCCGAAATGGCGGCCGAGGAAGAAGGCGAGAACGAGCGCCTGTTCGTCGCCGACGAGGCGATCGAAGCGCAGCGCGAGCAGATCCGGCAATTGCAGTTGCTGATGGACGCCGCCAAGGCGAGTTTCGAGCAGGCTGAACGCGCGCTGCGCGACGAGCGCGAACAGGTCAACGGCGTCGAACGCGAACTGCGCGAAGCGCAGTTCGCACAACGCGAGTGCCGCAGCAAGATCGAAGAGGTCGCGCGTGGTCGCGACCTCGCACGGCAGCAGCTCGCGCGCATTGTCGACGAGTTGGCGCGTTGCTCGGAGACCGTGCAGGCGATGCACGCCGAGGATCTCGAACCGAAGCTGCAGGTCGCGCTCGAGCAACGCATGGCGCGCGAACAGGCGCTGGCGGCGGTGCGCGATGCGCTCGAGGCGGCGACGGCGAGCCTGCGCGCACTCGAAGAACAGCGCATGGCGCTCGAACACAGCCTCGACCCGCGACGCGAAGCGATCGGCGAGATCAAGCTCAAGGCGCAGGCCGCCAGTCTCTCTTACGAGCAACTGGCGGCGCAATTGATCGAAGCCAAGGCCGACGAGCAAAGCCTGCTCGCCGATTTGGCGGGTGTCCGCCCGGGGCCGCTGCAAGCCAATATCAACGCGCTGTCGCGATCGATCGAAGCGCTTGGTGCGGTCAACCTCGCGGCGCTCGACGAGCTCGAATCGGCGCGCGAGCGCAAGGGCTATCTCGACGCGCAGTCCGAAGATCTGACGCAGGCGATGGAAACGCTGGAAAACGCGATTCGCCGAATCGACCGTGAGACGCGCGCCTTGCTGCAGTCGACCTTCGACTCGGTCAATAGCAGCTTTGGCGAACTGTTCCCGATTCTCTTCGGCGGTGGCGAGGCCAAGCTGATCATGACCGGCGACGAAATCCTCGACGCCGGCGTGCAGGTCATGGCGCAACCGCCGGGCAAGAAGAATTCGACGATTCAACTGCTGTCCGGCGGTGAAAAGGCGCTGACCGCGATTGCGCTGGTGTTTTCGATGTTTCAACTCAATCCGGCGCCGTTCTGTCTGCTTGACGAAGTCGACGCGCCGCTGGACGATACCAATACCGAACGTTTTTGTGCGATGGTGCAACGCATGTCGGCCAACACCCAGTTTCTGTTCATCAGTCACAACAAGATCGCCATGGAAATGGCGCAGCAGCTCGTTGGCGTGACGATGCAGGAGTCCGGGGTTTCGCGCATCGTCGAAGTGGATATGGACGAAGCGCTGCGCATGCGTGAGCAGCTCGTTTAGGAAAAGAGATGACCGAACTGCAAATGGGATTGATCGGCCTTGGGGCTACCGCTGTGGTCGCCGTGCTGGGCTACAACAAATGGCAGGAAGTAAGGCAGCGCAAGCTCGCTGAACAGTTGCTCAGCGCCGGCCATGCCGATGTGCTGCTCGACGAACGCGAGCCCGACGCTGCCGAGCCTGGGATTTTCGTCGACGAAAACGACGCCAGGGCCGACCTTGCCGCCGACGCGATCGCCTTTTCGCCGCCCGAGAACATCCCGGTGCACGGTCTGACGCCGAATGAGCGTATCGAGCCGGTGTTCAGCATCGATCCGCCGGTTCAGGAAACTGCGCGCGACGAACCGGTCGCCGCGCCTGCGCCCGCTGCGCCGCCGCGCGCACCGGCGCCCGAAGCGCTGGCCGTGCCGCCGCGAGCGCCCGATGAACTCAAGGACGTTGCCGAGCCGCTGCATCTGCTCTCGCCGCTGATCGATTATGTCGCGGCCTTTGAAGCCGTCGAGCCGACGCCAGCGGGCCAGATTCTCGAAGCGCAGCGCGAGGCGCTGGCGCGGCTGCGCAAGCCGGTCAATTGGATCGGCTACAACGAGTATCTGCGCGAGTGGGAGCCGATTATCGACGACGGTGAAAGCCAATACCGTCGTCTGCGCGTCGGCCTGCAACTCGTTGACCGCCGCGGCCCGCTCAGTGGCGGCGATTTGTCGATCTTCCATGTCGCGATGCAGGACCTCGCCGATCAGCTGTCGGCGATTGCCGACCTGCCCGCACGCCAGGCCGCGCTCGACAACGCGGTCAAGCTCGACGGTTTTTGCGCCAGCGTCGACATCCAGATCGGCATCAACGTGATCAGTCAGGCGCAGGTTTTCGCCGGCACCAAGCTGCGCGCACTGGCCGAAGCGGCCGGCATGGTGATCGACGCCGACGGTCGTTTTGTTCGCTGCGACGAGGACGGCAACGTGCTCTACGTGCTGCTCAATCAGGAAGCCTCTGGCTTCTCGGTCGACTCGATGAAGACTATGAGCACGCACGGCATCACCTTCCTGCTCGACGTGCCGCGCGTTGCGCACGGCGAGCGCGTGTTCAACCAGATGGTCGATCTGGCGCGGCGTTTCGCCGATGTGTTGCGCGGCACGCTGGTCGACGACAATCGGCGTCCCTTGTCCGAACTCGCGCTCGAGCCGATCCGGCGTCAGGTCGGCGAGTATCAGGCGATGATGGCGGGGCAGAGTCTGCCGGCCGGCGGTCCGCTGACGCGGCGCTTGTTTTCCTGAATCTGGACCCCGCGCGAATGAGCGTTGAGCAACGCGTGCAGCAATTGCGTAGCGAGATCGAGCAGCACAACCGTCAGTATTACGTGCTCGACTCGCCGCTGATTTCCGACGCCGACTACGATGCGCTGTTCCGCGAGCTGCAGGCGCTCGAAGCCGAACACCCGCAACTGCTGACGCCAGACTCGCCGACGCAGCGCGTCGGCGCCGCGCCGCTGCCCGAATTCAAGTCGCTCGTCCATCGCACGCCGATGCTCTCGCTGAGTAACGCGTTCTCCGACGACGAAGTCGTCGCCTTCGATCGTCGTGTTCGCGAGGGGCTCGGTGCCGTTGACGAACAGGACTACTGCGCCGAGCCCAAGTTCGACGGTCTGGCGGTCGCGCTGACCTACGAAAATGGAATTTTCAGCCGCGGCGCGACGCGCGGCGACGGTAGCACCGGCGAGGATGTCACGCTCAATCTGCGCACCGTCGGTAACCTGCCGTTGCGCCTGCAGGGGACGGGCTGGCCGTCGCTGCTCGAAGTTCGCGGCGAGGTGCTGATGCTGCGCCGCGATTTCGATCGGCTCAATTCGCGTCAACGCGACAAGGGCGACAAGGAGTTCGTCAATCCGCGCAACGCCGCAGCCGGCAGCTTGCGCCAGCTCGATTCGCGGATTACTGCCAGTCGTTCGCTGCGCTTTTTCGCCTACGGCGTCGGCGCGATCGATGACGCGGTGTTGCCGCCGACGCATTCGGCGCTGCTCGATCAACTGACCGCCTGGGGCTTTCCGGTCGCCGCCGAGCGGCGTTGTGTGACCGGCGTCGCCGGCCTGCTCGGCTATTACGCGAGCATCGGTGCGCAGCGCGCGAGCCTGCCTTACGACATCGACGGCGTGGTCTACAAGCTCGACGATCTTGCCGCCCAGCAGCGGCTCGGCTTTGTTTCGCGCGCGCCGCGCTTTGCCATCGCGCACAAGTTCCCGGCCGAGGAAGCGTCGACCCGGGTGCTCGGGATCGACATCCAGGTCGGCCGCACCGGCGCGCTGACGCCGGTGGCGCGCCTCGCGCCGGTCTTCGTCGGCGGCGTCACGGTGACCAACGCGACGCTGCACAACGAGGACGAGGTGCGGCGTAAGGACGTTCATATCGGCGATACGGTGATCGTTCGCCGCGCCGGCGACGTGATTCCCGAAGTCGTTCGGGTCGTCCCCGAGCTGCGGCCGATCATGGCGCCCGAGTTCGTCATGCCCGGATTCTGCCCGGTCTGTGCATCGAAAGTGGTGCGCGGCGAGGACGAGGCGGTGGCGCGCTGCAGCGGCGGCCTGTTTTGCGCGGCGCAGCGCAAGCAGGCGCTGATCCACTTCGCCTCGCGCCGCGCGCTGGATATCGAAGGGCTGGGCGACAAGCTGGTCGAGCAACTGGTCGATGCCGAACTGGTGCGCACGCCCGCCGACCTTTACCAGCTCGACCTGCCGAAGTTGCTGACGCTCGACCGGATGGCCGAAAAATCGGCGAGCAATCTGCTCGAAGCGATCGACCAGAGCCGCCAGACGGCGCTCGCGCGCTTCATCTACGCGCTCGGTATTCGCAACGTCGGCGAAGCGACGGCCAAGGATCTGGCGCGTCACTTCGGCGCGCTCGAACCGCTGATTGAAGCGGGCGAAGAGCAGCTGCTGCAGGTTAATGACGTCGGCCCGGTGGTCGCGCAGTGCCTGCGCCAGTTTTTTGCCGAGCCGCACAATCTCGAGGTCATCAAGGCGCTGCGCGCTGCCGGGGTGAGCTGGCCCGACGTCGAGGTCTCGCGGCCGCCTGCCGGCGCGCTCGCCGGCAAGGTCCTGGTGCTCACCGGAACGCTGCCGACGCTCGCGCGCGACGACGCCCGCGCGCTGATCGAAGCGGCCGGCGGCAAGGTCAGCGGCTCGGTTTCGAAGAAAAGCGATTTTGTCGTCGCCGGCGCCGACGCGGGCTCCAAGCTCGAAAAAGCGCAGCAGCTGGGCGTGACGGTGATCGATGAGGCACAATTGCAAACCCTGTTGGCGAACGAGAAACTGAAACCATGAAAAAAATCACCAAAGCGGTCTTTCCGGTCGCCGGTCTCGGCACCCGTTTTCTGCCGGCGACCAAGGCCAGTCCCAAGGAAATGATGCCGATCGTCGACAAGCCGCTGATCCAGTACGCGGTCGAGGAGGCGGTGGCCGCCGGAATCAGCGAAATGATCTTCGTCACCGGGCGCACCAAGCGCGTCATCGAGGATCATTTCGACAAGGCCTACGAGCTTGAAAACGAACTCGCGCTCAAGCACAAGACCAAGATGCTCGAGTACGTCCAGAACCTGCTGCCCAAGCACATCAACTGCATCTACATCCGCCAGTCCGAAGCGCTGGGGCTCGGCCACGCGGTGCTCTGCGCGCGGCCGGTGATCGGCGACGAGGCGTTTGCCGTACTGCTCGCCGACGATCTGCTCGACAACGATCCGCCGGTGATGAAGCAGATGACCGACGTCTTCGACGACTACCGCTGTTCGGTGCTCGGCGTGCTCGAGGTGCCGCGCGCCGAGACCGCGAGCTACGGCATCGTCAAATCGAGCCCGGTTGCCGATCGCATCGAACGCATCGAGGCCATGGTCGAAAAGCCGCAACCCGAAGTCGCGCCGTCGAACCTGGCGGTGGTCGGCCGTTACATCCTGACGCCGCGTATCTTCCACCATCTCGAGCGCGTCACCAAGGGCTCGGGCGGCGAAATTCAACTGACCGACGGTATCGCCTCGCTGCTCGTCGAAGAACAGGTGCTCGCTTATCGCTACGAAGGCGCACGTTTCGATTGCGGCTCAAAGCTCGGTTATCTGCAGGCGACCGTCGATTTCGGCCGGCGTCACCCCGAAGTCGGCGCCGCTTTTTCGAACTATCTGGCCAATCTGGAATGAGCATGACCGAAATACAAAGGGCGAGGGATCTGCTCGCCGCAGCGGAATTGATTCACTCGGAACAGACCGTCGCCGCGGCGGTGTCGCGTGTCGCCGGCGAAATCACGGCGCTGCTGGGCGAGACGAATCCCTTGTTGCTCTGCGTGATGAGCGGCGGCGTGCCTTTTGCCGGGCAACTGATGACGCAACTGCATTTTCCGCTCGACTTCGACTATATGCACGTGACGCGCTACGGTCAGGATACGTCGGGCGGCGCCTTGTCGTGGCGCACGGCGCCGTGGACGCCGGTCAAGGGACGCACGGTGCTGGTGCTCGACGACATTCTCGACGAAGGGTTGACGCTGGCGGCGATCGTCGAGCGCATGATGCAACTGGGCGCCAAGGCCTGCTATACGGCGGTGGCGACCGACAAACTGAACGGCAAGGTCAAACCGATCAGCGCCGACTTCGTCGCGCTGACCGTTCCCGATCGCTTCGTCTTCGGCTACGGCATGGACGTTCGCGGCCAGTGGCGCAATCTGCCGGCGATCTACGCCATCAAGGAAGACTGATATGTTAGCTGTCATCGGCGGCAGTGGCCTGACGCAACTGGCCAATCTCGACGTCTCGCACCGCGAGGTGCTGCGGACCCCTTATGGCGAGCCTTCAGGCGCCGTGACTTTCGGCCAGATCTGCGGTCGGCCGGTCGCTTTCCTGGCGCGTCATGGCTATGGCCACACCATTCCGCCGCACGAGGTCAACTACCGCGCCAACCTCTGGGCGCTGGCCCAGCGCGGCGTCGTCGCCATCATTTCGGTGGCGTCGGTCGGCAGCATTCGTGCTGACCTTAAGCCCGGCGACATCGTGATTCCGCATCAGATCATCGACTACACCTGGGGGCGAAAATCGACCTTCCATGAAGGGCCGGACTGTACGCTGACGCATATCGATTTTACCGAGCCCTATGACCGCGCTTTGCGCGAGAAGCTGATCGGGGCCGCTGCTGCTGCCGGAATCGCGGTGAGCGAGCGCAGCGTCTACGCCGCAACGCAGGGGCCGCGTCTCGAAACGGCCGCCGAGATCAATCGTTTCGAGCGCGACGGCGCCGACGTGGTGGGCATGACCGGAATGCCCGAGGCCGCGCTGGCGCGCGAACTGGCGGTGCCTTACGCGGCGATCAGCGTGGTCGCCAACTATGCCGCTGGCCGTGCCGACAGCAGCGAGGGAATCAGCTTCGAATCGATTCAGGGCGTTCTCGTCGAGTCGATGGGGCGGGTGCGGACGATCATCGAAACGTTGGTCGGCTGTGTCGATTAGGCCAGTTCTGCGCATGGGCGATGCGCGACTGCTCGACGTCGCGCGGCCGGTGCTCGCTTTCGATACGGCGCCGCTGCACGCGCTGATCGCCGACCTCGAAGACACCATGGCGCACCTCGACGGCGCGGGGCTGGCGGCGCCGCAGATCGGCGTCGGTCTGCGCGTCGTCATCTTCGGTTTCGACGAACCTTATCCCGACGAAGACAGCGTGCCCTATACGGTGCTCATCAACCCCGTGCTGACGCCGCTCTCGGACGAGGTCGAAGCGGGCTGGGAAGGCTGTCTTTCGCTGCCCGGGCTGCGCGGCTTGGTGCCGCGCTGGCGCCATTTGCGCTATCGCGGATTCGACCCGTTCGGGCGAGTCATCGAGCGCGAGGTCGGGGGCTTTCACGCGCGCGTCGTGCAGCACGAATGCGACCACCTCGACGGGATTCTTTACCCGATGCGAATCAGCGACTTGCGTTCTTTCGGCTTCACCGACGTTCTCGATCTGCAGCAAGAACCTGAAGAATGAACGGTATTGCGCAATGAATAAGCTCATTTGCCTGGTGTTCGGCGTTCTCCTGGCCAGCCCGGTGTCTGCCGATGAAAACGACTTCAGGTGTCTTAAGTCAGTGGGCCTGAAGACTCCTCTGCGGCTGCAATTTACCTACGTCACCGACCAGGAGGATATCGGCAACGTGGCGTACAAAAATGGCAGCGGTCGTATCGCAATCAGGAGAATCAAGGAAACGCAATTACGCCGAGGACCAGGAGGCAGGCCGTCGGAGTTCGAGACCCGCTGGCAGGAGATTGCCCCTGAGGGATCCGCAGGGACCTACATCGTGGTCAGCCAGGGCGCTCTGCTGTCCGAGTTTCGATACGTCCGCCAGAAGGACGGCAAGCAATTTCGGTTCGAAGAGGATTCTGAAGCGTCGACGGAGAAGGGATGCAACTGGCAGTAGACCAGGGGTGTTCGTCGATGCCATTGTTCCGTCTGCTGTCGCTACGCGATTTGGGCGTGTCGCTCAGGCCGGCGCAACGTGGGGTGTGACAAGGAGGCGTCATTGGCTTATATTTCGCCTTCCCAAATTTCGTCTCGAGATCGCCTGTGCCCAGAAAACTCATCGCTTTCGCTGTTCTGGCTCTGGCGCTTGCCAGCCAGCTTCATGCCCAGGTGCAGCCTGCTGCTGCCGACGCCTATCCGAGCAAGCCGATCCGCCTGATCGTTCCGTTTCCGCCGGCCGGCGGTACGGATATCCTGGCGCGCTTGATCGCCAGCAAGCTCAGCGAGAAAAACAAGTGGGTGATGGTGATCGAGAACAAGCCCGGCGCGGGCGGCACCATCGGCATCAGCGAGGCGGTCAAGGCGGCGCCCAACGGCTACGAAATGGTCGTCGGACAGAAGGACAACCTGGCGATCGGCCCCTGGCTCTACAAGGGGCTGCGCTGGGACCCGTCGCGCGATCTCGTCGCCGTGGCGCACGTCGCCTACACGCCGGTGCTGATCGCGACCAGCGCCGACTCGAAGTACAAGTCGCTCGCCGACGTCGTCGCTGCCGCGCGCAAAGCGCCGGGCGCCATCAACTACGGCTCGCCCGGCAGCGGCACGTCGATTCATCTGGCCGCCGAGCTGTTCGAGAAAGCGGCTGGCATCGAGCTCACCCATGTGCCGTATAAAGGCTCGAACCCGGCCTTGCTCGACGCGGTGGCCGGCAACATCGACCTGCTGGTGTCGTCAGTCCCCTCGGCCATGGGCCAACTCAAAGGCGGTAAGTTGCGCGCGCTGGCAGTCACTTCAGCCAAACGTAGCTCGCTGCTGCCCGACGTGCCGACGGTCGCGGAGTTGGGCTATAAAGGCTTCGACGTCAGCACCTGGTACGGCCTCTTGGTTCCGGCCGGAACCCCGGCGCGTTTCGTGACCACGCTCAATGCCGAGGTCAACAAGCTCTTGGCCGACCCCGAGGTGCGCGCCGCGATCAAGGCCCAGGGCGCCGAACCCGAAGCGATGACGCCGGCGAATTTCGCCGCGCTGATCAAGGCCGATTACGCCAAGTGGAAGGGAGTCGTCGAGGCTTCCGGCGTCAGAATCGACTGACGAGCGGTTCAGCGCAGGCGGCGAAAGATCAGGCTGGCATTCGTTCCGCCAAAGCCGAAGCTGTTCGACATGAAAGCGTCGATGCGGCGAGCGATGCTTTGGCGAACGATCGGCAAGCCGTCGCACGCCGGGTCGGGCCGCTCGAGGTGGGCGCAACCGGCGATGAACTCACGCTCGAGCATCAGCAGCGAGTAGATCGCTTCGTGCGCTGCGGCGGCGGCGATCGGGTGGCCGGTGAGTCCCTTGGTCGATGAAATCAGCGGCAGCGACTGGCCAAAGACGTCGCGGATGGCAGATAGTTCGCTGACATCGCCGATCGGCGTCGAGGTGGCGTGGGTGTTGATGTAATCGACGCTGCCGCCAGCTTCGGCCAGCGCCTGCCGCATCGCGCGAGCCGCGCCTTCGGGTGATGGGGTGACCATGTCGAGGCCGTCCGAGCAGGCGCCATAACCGACCAGCTCGGCGTAGATGCGGGCGCCGCGCCGGCGTGCCTGCTCGAGTTCCTCGAGCACCAGAATCCCCGCGCCACCAGCGATCACGAAGCCATCGCGGCTCGCGTCGTAGGGGCGCGATGCGGCGCTGTCGTTGTACCGGGTCGACAGCGCGCCCATCGCATCGAAGGTCATCGTCGTCGTCCAGCGCACTTCTTCGCCAGCGCCGCAGATCACGACATCCTGCTTGCCGAACTGGATCAGTTCGGCGGCGTGGCCGATGCAGTGCGCCGCGGTGGCGCACGCCGAACTCATCGAGTAGCTCGTTCCCCTGATGCCGAAAGCCGTTGCCAGGCAGGCCGAGGTGGTGCTGCCCATGATCCGCGGAACGCCGTACGGCAGAACCTTGCCGATTCCCTTCTCGCGCAGCGTGTCGATCGCATTGCAGTGCTCGAAGGGCGATCCGACGCCTGAGCCGACGATCAGCCCGGTGCGCGGATTTGAAACCGTCGCCGGGTCGAGTCCGGCGTCGATCAGCGCGCGGCGCATCGCGTGATAGGCGTAAAGCGCGGCATCGCCCATGAAGCGGCGGATCTTGCGGTCCACCGGCGGCTCTTCGCCGATTTCCGGAATTCCGGCAACGCAGCTGCGCAGGCCGAGTTCGGCGTATTCGGGAACGTGGCGAACGCCGCTACGGCCTTCGCGCAAGGCGAGTTCGACCGTGTTCAGATCGTTGCCGATGCACGAGACGATGCCGACGCCGGTGACGACGACGCGGCGCGAGGAGAGCATGAGCGGTTTCAGAGCTTGAGCAGTTCGATGCGGATGGCGTCCTTGAGGTCGAGCACCCACTTGTTGTAGTAGGGATGGATCAGCTGCTGGCCGTCGCGCTCTTCGAATTTCATGTTGATGCTGTCCTTGTAGCGCAGCGAATATTTGTCGGCGGCGCAGGCGATACTGACGACGATAGTGTGCTTGTTGCGCACGACGAGCGTCGCCAGCAATTGGCCGTCGGCCTGATGGGCGATCGACCAGCCCTTGTTCGAGGCCGCCGCGATGATCGCTTGTTTGACCTGTTCGGCGGACGGCGCTTTGCCGCTGTTGGTGGCCACCGCGATGTCGTCGTAGTTGACAATGGGTACGGCTTCGCGGGCGGTGGCATTGAGCGAAAGCAGCGCGATGAAGACGATGAGCAGCGATTTGACGAATTTCATGATGCCTCCCTTAACGTTTGAAAATGATCGAGGTATTGATTCCCCCGAAGGCGAAATTATTGCTGATGACATACTCGGTGTCGATCTTTCGTCCGGCGCCGAGCACATGATCGAGTTCGGCACAGGCCGGGTCGGGATGGTCGAGGTTGATGGTCGGCGCGAACCATTGCCGACGCATCATCTCGATCGCCCACCAGGCCTCGATCGCGCCGCAGGCGCCGAGCGTATGGCCGAGGTAGCTCTTCATCGAGCTGATCGGCGTCTGGTCGCCGATAACACGCGCGGTGGCGTGGCTTTCGGCGACGTCACCGCGGTCCGTCGCCGTGCCGTGTGCGCTGATGTAGCCGATCGCCGAAGGCGGCAGGCCGGCGTCGGCCAGCGCCTGCTGCATGACCAGCGCCATGGTCTCGGGTTCGGGCTGGGTGACGTGACTGCCGTCCGAGTTGCAGGCGAAGCCGACGATTTCCGCATAGATTTTCGCGCCGCGCGCGTGCGCGTGCTCGTACTCCTCGAGCACCAGGCTGGCCGCGCCCTCGCCGACGACCAGTCCGTCGCGGTCGCGATCGAAGGGGCGCGGCGTGGCGTCCGGCGTATCGTTGCGGCTGCTGGTGGCAAACAGCGTGTCGAAGACCGCGGCGCCCGGTCCCGAGAGTTCCTCGGCGCCGCCGGCCAGCATCATCGTCTGGCGGCCGAAGCGGATCGCCTCGTAGGCGTAGCCGATGCCCTGGCTACCCGAAGTGCAGGCGCTCGAGGTCGGAATGACGCGGCCCTTGAGGCCGAAGAAGAGGCCGATGTTGACCGCTGTGGTGTGCGGCATCATCTGGATGTAGCTGGTCGAGGTAACGCCCTGCATCGATCCGCTTTCGAGCATGCGGCCGAAGACTCGCACCGGCTCGACGCTGCCTGACGACGATCCGTAGGCGATCCCCATGCGTCCGTCGCGAATCGTCGCGTCGTCGCGTAGCCCGGCGTCGGTGAGCGCCAGTTCGCTGGCGCGAACGGCGAGCAGCGAGACGCGTCCCATCGAGCGGATCATCTTGCGCGGGTAGTGGGTCGGCGTCACGAAATGGTCGATCGGTGCGCCGAGCCGTGTATTGAGCGCTTCGAAATAATCCCATTCGGGCATCCGGCGAACGGCGTTGCGACGCGCTCGCAGCTGGCTTTCGATGTCCTGCCAGCAAGCGCCGAGGGCGGTGATTCCGGCCATTCCGGTAATGACGACGCGCTTCATCAGATGACCCCGCCATTGACGCCGAGTACTTGGCGCGTGATGTACGACGCTTCGTCGGAAAGAAGGAAAGACACTGCAGCCGCGACTTCGGCGACCCGACCAAGGCGGTTCATCGGCACCATCTTGAGCGCGTCGTCGACCGCTAGTCCGCTCGTCATCTCGGTCTCGATGAGGCCCGGGGCGACGCAGTTGACGGTGATCGCGCGGCTCGCCAGTTCGACCGCCAGCGCCTTGGTGGCGCCGATCAGGCCGGCCTTGGCGGCGCTGTAATTGACCTGGCCACGGTTGCCGATGATTCCCGAGACCGACGCCAGCGTCACGATGCGGCCGCCTTGCCTGGCGCGAACCATCGGCATGGTGAGCGGCTGGACGACGTTGAAGAATCCGCCGAGGCTGGTGTCGAGCACCTGGTCCCAGTCCTCGTCGGAGAGCGCGGGGAAGGCGTTGTCGCGCGCTACGCCGGCATTGCAGACGACACCGTAGTAGGCGCCATTGGCGGCGACGTCGGCGTTGAGCTGGGCTCGGCTCGTTTCGCGGTCGCCGACGTCGAATTGCAATACGCTGGCCGCTCCACCGCTGGCGATAATTTCCGCGGCGACAGCGTCGGCCTCGGCGCGCGCGCTGCGGCAGTGCACGGTCACCGCGAAGCCGTCGCGCGCCAGACGCTGGGCGATCGCGCGGCCGATTCCGCGGCTCGATCCGGTAATCAAAACGCGTCGTAAATTCATGATCGATGACTCGCTGGTAGAATGGATTGAAAACTGTCGGGCGCGAAGACCTTGAGCGTCGCGCTGGCCAGCTGCTGGCCAGCAGCGGCGATGCTGCACTGGTAGGCGCTGAAACCGCCGGGGTCGCTGTAGATCACCGTCGCTTCGATGCGTAGCGGCTGGTCGGCAACGAAGGCGGACTGCGTCGAAGTATAGCGCCGGCTGCCAAGCAGCGCGCCCGGCGTCGGCGGCAAGCTCTCGCTGCGCTTGACCAGCCCGGCATGGACGGCGACCGTCTGCGCCATCAACTCGATGCCGATCCACGCCGGCATCGTGCCGTCGGCGTCGCTGTACCAGGCAGCGCGGCGCGGTACGTATTCGGCGACCGCCGACTGCGCGCCAAAATCGAGCACGCGGTCGAGCAGCAACATCGTTGCGCGATGCGGCAGCAAGTCCTCGATCGGCGGAAAAGTACTGCTCATCGCGCATCACCGATCAGCAGGCAGGCGTTGCTGCCACCAAAGGCAAACGAATTGCTCAGGCAGGCGCGGCCGTTGCGGCGCGCAAACGGGCGATCGCCGGCGACCAGGTCGAGCGGCGGCAGCTCGGGATCGGCGGCGCCGTCCCAGACGTGCGGTGGCATTTTGCCGGCCGCCAGCGCCAGCCAGCAGAACGCCAGTTCGGTGGCGCCGGCGCTGCCCAGCGTGTGGCCGGTCAGCGGCTTGGTGCCGCTGGTCGCGACGCCGTCCGGGAAAACTCGGGCGACGGCGCGGCTTTCCATTTCGTCGTTCTTGATCGTCGCCGTGGCGTGCAGGTTGAGGTAATCGACGTCGCTCGCCAGCAGTCCGGCGTCGGTCAGCGCGGCGCGCATCGCGGCTTCGGCGCCGAGCCCCTGCGGCTGCGGCGCCGACATGTGGTAAGCGTCGCTCGATTCGCCGACGCCCAGGAGTTCGCAGTCGGCTTCGTCGCGGCTCATCAAGAAGAGCGCCGCGCCTTCGCCGATATTGATTCCGCGCCGGTTGCTGCTGAGCGGGTTGCAGACTTCGCTGCTCAACGACTCGAGCGCCGCAAAACCGTTGATCGTGAGCTTGCACAGCGCGTCGACGCCGCCGACCAGCACCGCGTCGCACAGCCCGTGGCGCAGCAGGTGGCGCGCCGAGGCAAAGGCCTTGGCGCTCGACGTGCAGGCCGTCGACACGGTGTAGGCCGGACCGCGCAGCGCGAGGTGGCGGGCGAGGAAGACCGCCGGCATGCCGATCTCTTGCTGCACGAAGCGGTAGTTGGCGGGCAGCGTTCCGTTGTTTTTCATGGCCGCGATCGCCGCTTCGCCTTCGGCGATTCCCGAGGTGCTGGTGCCGAGAACGACGCCGATGCGCTGGCGTCCGTAGCGCGTCAACGCGGCGTCGACGGCGGTTTCGATCTGCGCCAGCGCGGCCAGCAGCAGGCGGTTGCTGCGGCACGAAAAATCGCTGAGCCGATCGGAAACCTCAGGCAGCTCGCCGCGCGCGCGTCCGACGCGCGCCGCGGCGCCGGGCAGCCAGCGCTCCTCGAGCGCCATTCCCGAACTGTCGCCGGCGAACAGCCCGCGCGCCACGTCGTTGTCGCCGCTGCCGAGCGCGTTGATGATTCCCAGCGCGGGGAGATAGATTCGTGACTTCATGGTTCGCTGACCTGCAGGTTTTCAATGTCAAGTTCGATGTCCGCCGCGGGCAGACTCAAGTGCATGCGGCGATAGGGCGAATCGCCCAGGTAGTCGATGGTCAGCGTCGCCTCGTCGTGGTAAATGATATGCCGCTGATCGGCGCGCTCTTCGAGCGTCAGCGGCGCTTGCAGCCCGGCGCGAACGGCGTCGGACGGCCACCGCGCGAGTTGCAGCAGCGCGATCACCAGCGACGGGCGCAAGCGCGAATCAGGCAGCAGCGTCGCTGTCGCCTGGCGGTTGTCGTAGCCGACTTGCAGCAGCTTGTGGCCGAAAGGCGTGAGCCCGGCGAAGCGTATCCCGTCGGCGTCGGCCTCGACTTCGACGATCAGCGTTTCGCGGCGCTGGCGAAAGCGGACGTCGACTTTTTGCGTCAGTTCGAAGGGCGCGATCGCCGTCGTCGGCTGCAGACAGTACTCACCGCCGCCGATCAGCGCCGCGCAGTGCGGTTCGCGCTGGTCGGTTGCGCAGGCGCTGAGCGCCAGCAACGCGACGATCAAAAGGACGGCTTTCATGCGCTTTGCTGCACCGCAAAGCTCAGCACCATCGGCGCCAGCAGCACGGCGATGCCGACGCCGATGAGCAGCGTCAGGCCGAAGCCGGCGAGCGCCGGCATCGAACTGAAGGCGAGCAGACCGAAAGAGAGCAGGGTGGTGGCGGCCGACAGCAGCACGCCGGCCAGCGTCGCCGCGGCGCGAACGCCGCCCTCGCGCAGGAAGATGGCGTAGTTGACGCCGACCCCGACGACCAGCATCAGCCCCATCATGTTGAACAAGGTCAGCGGCGCCTTGAGGTAGCCCAATACGCCGAGCGCCAGCGCGATGGCCAGCAGCGTTGGCGTCAGCACGACGGCACCCTGGCGCGGGCCGTAGCGCAGGCACAGCAGGCCATAGACCAGTGCCAGCGCGGCGAGCAGCCAGCCGGCGCCCCACTGGCGGTAGGAACGGAACAGGCGGCTGACGCTGCCGGCCTTGTCGACCAGCGTGACGTCGGCGAGATTGGCCGTCGCGTCGCCGAGCCGGGCGACGTCGCGAACGCCCTGCGGCAGCACGACGGCGGCAAAGCCGTTTTCATTCGGTCCCAGCCAAAGATGACGGTAGGGCGTCGAGAGCGGCGCTTGCAGCCAGTCGTCAAGCGTCAATCGACTGTTTTCGGCGGCGTCGAACGACGCCAGCAGTTGGTCGGCGACTTCGTCGCGCAGCCCGGCGTCGGCGAGCAGGCGGCGCAGTTCGGCGGGGTCGGCAAAGACCTTTTGCTGCCACAGCGCGCGGTTCTGCGCCTGGCGCTGCGCCGATGGAACGAAGGCTGCGAGGCTTTGATAGCCGGCGAGATCGCCTTGTGCGACGAGCGCGTCGAGTCGGCCAGCGAGTTTTTCCGCGTTGGCCAGCAGCGCCTCGGCGCTGCGTCCCTCGATCAGGAAAAACTGGCTGCTGTTGCCCATTCCGGTGAGCTCGCGGATCTGTTCTTCCTGGGCGACCAGCGCCGGCGGACGCGCCACCAGCAGACGGATGTCGTCGTTTCCCCGCAACTGCAGCCAGCCCGGCGCGGCGAGCACCAAGAGCAGCGCAGCGAGAGCGACGCAGCGGCGCTGGGTCAGGTGCGTCTGCCACCAGCGCAGCAGACGCTGCGGCAGCGCGACGGCGCTTTGCGGATCGCGCCGGTTGGGGCGAGCGAGCAGCGCCGGAAGCAGCAGGAAAACCGAGAGCCAGGCCGCCAAGAGGCCGACCAGCGCGAACCAGGCGATCTGCGTCAGCGCCGGAAAAGGCGAGAGCATCAGCGCGCCGTAGCCGAACAGGCTGGTCGCCAGCGCCAGCGTCAGTCCCGGCGCGATACGGCGCAAGCCGGCCTGCGCTTCCCAATCGGCGCCGGCGCCCAGATGCGCGGCGAAATACTGGACGGCGTAGTCGATCGCCTCGCCGATCAGGCTGGCGCCGAAGACCAGCGTGATCAGGTGCATCTGGCCGAAAACCCAGACCGTCGCGACGACCGCGGCGGCGATGCCGAAACCCACCGACAGCAGGCCGAGAGCCAGCGGGCGCAGCGAGCGAAAGACCAGGTAGAGCAGCGCCAGCATGCCGATCAGCGAGCCGGCGCCGATCAGGTCGACCTCGCGCTCGGCGCTGGCGCGCGCCGCAGCGGCGTAGAAAACGGTGCCGCTGCGCAGTACGCGGGCCTCGCTGTCGGCGCCGTGCAGCTCTTTTTCGGCTTGCGCGACGGCCGGTACGACCTGGTGCTGGATTTTACTGTCGTAAGCCGACCCCGGCAGTTCGGCAGAGACGAAAACCCAGGTCTGGTCGTCACCACGGGTGACCAGCAGACCGTCTTGCGGTTCGAGCTTGAGATTCTTGAGCGGCAGGCTGGCCAGCCAGTCGTCGGCGAGGCCGAACGGGTCGTCGGCGACCGCCAGCGTCAGGCCGAAATGGAAGGGGGCGTAGAGCTTGCGCTGCAGGCGGCCCGCCAGATCAAGCTGGCCAGAGCTCAGCGCGACGCGGTCTTCTTCGCTCAGCAGGTTGAAGCGCTGCGGCAGGTAAAGACCGGTGAGCTGCTTGGGATCGAACGCCGGAATCTCGGCGACGACCTGACGAAAAGCGCCGCTCTGGCGCAACTGATGCGCGAAGCGGCGAGCGGCCGCGCTGGCCGCTGCCGGCGAACGCTGACCGATCAGCAAGACGACGCGGTCGCCGGCGGCGTCGGCGAGCCGGGTGACCGCCTGTTCGGCCAGCGGATTGCGCTCGGTCGGCGGCAGCAGCGCGAGCAGATTGGTTTGCAGCCGAACGCGGCCGTCAGCGAACTGGGTTGCGCCGGCGATCAACACGCCGAGCGCGAGCAGCAACCACAGCCCGGCGCGCAGCCGCAGCGCGTTCATCGCGTGCCGGCCTTTTGAGCGACGCCGAAGTGCTGCAACTCAGCCTCGCTCAGCGCGTTCGCGCCTTGCGTATGGCGGAAACTGATCTGTGTCGTGTCGCCGCCGGCTTCGGCGATGCTGATGTCGCTCACGAAACGGCCGCCGGAGAGCTGCAAGCGCGTCAGGAACTGCGCCAGTTGCGCGTTGCGCGGGGTGAGGACGATCTCCCACTGCGCCGGGTCGCCGTGCACCGTCGCTTCGAACTGCTCGCGCAAGGCGGTGCTGTTGGCGCCGAGCATGGCGCGGAAGACGCGGCCGACCTGCGCCAGCCCAGGAACGTCGCGTACGCCGCGTTCGCGGCGAACACCGTCGGCGTCGATTTCAACGATCCGCTCTTCGCCGAGCACGTAGCTGATGCGCAGCGGCTGTTCGATTTGCCACAGCACGCCGTGCTGGCGCGAGAACACGAGACGGCCGGAAGTGACCAGCGGGCGCTTCATCGCGGCCATCTGCTTGTGCTGCGTGAATTCGGCGCGAATCACCGCGTGCTGTTCGAGTTGCGCGCCGATTCGCGCCAGCGTGTCGGCTTCGGCGGCGTGCAGCGGCGTCAGCGCCGCCAGCGTCGCGAGCAGTAGCAACTTAATGGTGATTTTCAACAGAGGCATGCGCGTTCCAGTTTAGCGAAAACGACGGCGGGCGAGACGAACTGCAGTTCGCCGCTGTCGGCGTCGACGGCGACCTGCGTAGTATGGCCCTTGGTCAGACGTTCGCCGCTGGCGGCGTCGCGAATCAGGTAGGCGATCTTGATCCGGTTTTCATATTCAACCAGCGTCGCCTCGACGCGCAGCCGCTGGCTGTAGCGCGCCGGCCGGACGTACTTGAGTGAACACTCGACGATCGGCCACAGATAACCCGACGCTTGCATCTGCGGGTAGTCGTAGTCGAAGCGGCGCAGCAGCGCGCAACGCGCCAGTTCGAAGTATTTGACGTAGTGGCCGTGCCAGGCGACGTTCATGGCATCGACGTCGTGGAAAGGAACCTCGACGTCGATGCAGATGGTGAGCTTGAACAATTGCGTCTCCATGATCATCCCTTGCCCGGCTGGCTGGCGGCGTCGTTTCGCCAGAAATCGTAGAAATTGAACCACTGATATGGTGCCTTGAGGCAGTACGCCTCGAGCCGCTGCGCGTAGCGTTGCAGATAGCTTTGCAGCCGCGATTCGCGGTCGCGCCGCGGCAGTACGATGCGCTCGGCGAAAGGCTCGAAGTCGATGCGGTAACGCTCGCCGTCGCGCAGGCAGAAGAAGAGATAAACCGGGCAGTCGAGCAGGCTGGCGAGAATCAGCGGCCCCTGCGCGAAAGGCGCCGGCTGGCCCAGGAAATCGACCGCGCTGACACGGCTGCCGACCTGCGCGGGCGGCGTGCGGTCGCCGACGATGACCAGCAGTTCGCCGCGATCGACCTTGTCCTTGAGCATGATCGCGGTTTGCGGGCCGAGCTGCGAAACCTGGATCAGGTTGACGCCAAAATCGGCATTGGCGTGCGCCAGCGTTTGATTGAAGCGCTGCGCGTGATCGGTGTAGACGACCGCATTGACGATCGCGCGCGACTCGTTGATCGCCAGCGCGCGAGTCATTTCGAGGTTGCCCAGGTGCGAGCCGATGAGCACCGCGCCGCGCCCCGAGTCGAGCAGGCGATCGAATTCGGCGCGATTGGGAAAGTCGACGCGGCCGCCGTCGAGACCGCCGAGCCACGCGGCGAGCTTGTCGAGGCTCGACTGGGCAAAGGCTTGCAGGTGTTTGAAGCTCTCTTGCCAGCCCGGCTTCGCCTGCGGCGCGTTGCCGTACGCGGCGACCCGGCGCAGGTAGTCGAGCGACGCCGCGCGCGCCTTGCCGCCGGTGAGCAGGAAGTAGGCGACGATCGGGTAGAGCAGCCACTGCGCCGCGCGTTCGCCGAGCAGCCGGTAGCAGCAAAAAACGATGGACAGCCCGAGGCCGCCGCCGCGCTCGGCGAGCGAAGACCAGTGCGCTGAGCGCGGCGCCACCCGGTTCATGCACGCGGCGAGCCGGCGCCAGAGCAGCAGCGGCAGGCGCGGCAGCATGGCGAGGACGAGACGGCTGTGCATCTTGCTGATCTGCACGTTGTCGCGCCACAGCTTGAAGTGCGAGAGCCCGCCGGGCGGGTAGACCACGCGCGTGGCGAGGTTCTCGCAGCGCACGCCGCGCCAGGCCAGGCGAACGACGATGGCGGTATCGAACGCCATGCGCTGCGGCAGGCGAACGTCGTCGATCAGCGCGCAGCTGGCGGCCAGCGGATAGAGGCGAAAGCCGCACATCGAGTCGCCGATCGCCAGCGACAGCGTTTCGACCCAGACCCAGAAATGCGTGAGGTAGCGGCCGTAGCGTCGGCCTTTGGGAACCGAGTCGTCGTAGATCGGCGTGCCGCAGACGATGGCTTCGGGGAAGGCCGCGCCGCGTTCGAGAAAGCGCGGCACGTCGGCCGTGTCGTGCTGGCCGTCGGCGTCGATCTGCAGCGCGTGGGTGAAACCGGCGCCCTGCGCCAGGCGCAGGCCGTGCATCACCGCGGCGCCCTTGCCGGAGTTGGTTTTTAGCCTGGAGAGCCGCACCAATGCTTGCTCCTGGGCCAGCGTGTCGAGCCCGGCGGCAGTCGGCGCGGCGCTGCCGTCGTCGACGATATAGATCGGCAGGCCGTACGGCAATAGGTGATCGACGGTGACGCGAATGGTCTCGCCGTGGTTGTAGATCGGGATCAGCAGGCACGGTTTGAAGCTCATGCGGCGCTGTCGAAAACGATGCGGCCGCTCGAGCAGCGGCGCTGGCTGTTGGCGAAAATGAAGTCCAGGCGCGCGTTCTCGTCATCCCAGGTCAGCGTCAGTTCGAGCTGCGTGTCGGGCAGCACCAGCGCCTGGAATTTGATGTTCTCGAGCGCGGTGAATTGACCGCGCAGCGGCAGGTGCTCGCGCGCATGGCGGATCGCCCAGTCGATCTGGACCACGCCGGGCAGGATCGGCAGATCGGGAAAGTGGCCGGCAAAGTGGGCGAGCTCGCGCGGCACCAGGAGGTCGATGACGACTTGGCGGCGCGCGCCGCACGGCTCGCGAACGGCCAGCACCTGTGCTTGTAGTGGCGCGTCTGGCGGCGCCGGTGGTGCTGCCGGGGCGCCGTCGGCGAACAGTTCGAGCAGCGCGTCACGCGTCAGTTTGCCGCGCTCGTCGACCGGCAGTCGTTCGGGAAAACGCCAGCGTCGCGGCAGCAGAACGGCTTCAAAGTGCGCGCCAAGGTGTCGTCGCAATTGCTGCGCGGCGTGACGTCGGCCTTGCGCGGCGAGTTGTTGGCGGCCGGCGTCGTGCAGCACGACCACCGCGCCGACGCTTTGCCGCTTTCCCGGCAAGGCCAGTACGGCGGCACGGCTGACCCAAGGGTGGTCGAGCAGCCGCGCTTCCATGTCGGGCAGCGAGAGCCGTTTTTCCTCGATCTTGACGATGCGGTCGAGCCGGCCGCAGAGCCGGAAACGGCCGGCCGGCAACAGTTCGATCGCGTCGTCCATGCGCCACGGCGAGTCGTCGGCGAGGAAAGGCGAGCGCAGCGATAACGCGCCGTCGTTCGCGCGATCGACGAAGATTCCGGGAAAAGGCGTCCACGTCTCGCTAAACGCCTGGCCTTGCTGCCGACGCCAGGCGATGCCGCCGGTTTCGGTGCTGCCGAACACTTCGACCGGGGCCAGACCGAGGCGGTGGTAGTGGGCGGCCGTTGTCGCCGGCAGCGGCCCGCCCGACGAGAATATGATTTTCGGCGCCGGCTGCAGCGAAGCGAGCGGCACCAGCTCGGGCAGGCGCGCCAGTTGCGCCGGGCTGGACACCAGCGCGCAGTCGCGCAGCAGCGCGAGCCGCTCGCCGAGCGTGTCGGGGTGCGCGCAGGTCACGTTGTCGAAGGGACGGCCTGCCGACAGCGGCCAGAACAGCCGGAACAGCAGGCCGTAGATGTGCTGGTGCGGCGCGGTGGCGACGACGCTCGCCTGGCCGAGGGTGGCGCCCCACAGTTGCTCGAGGATGGCGACTTCGGCGTCGAATTGCGCCAGCGTCTTGCGTATCCGCTTCGGCGCGCCGGTACTGCCCGAGGTGTAGAGGTCGATGATCGCCGTCTGCGGGTCGATCGGCGCCAGCGGCAGGCGCGCGCTGGCGTGCTCTGCGCCGTCGGCGCGGGCGTCGAAGGCGCCGGCCAGTTGCGCCAGCGTGCCGGCTTGCGCGTTCGGCGGGATCACCACCTGTTTGCCGGCGTGCAGCAAGGCCAGCAGGCTCAGCGCAAAATCTAGCGCGTCATCGCCGGACAGCAGCCAGCGCAGCTCGCGTCGTTCGGCAAAATGCGCGGCGCGCGTCGCGACGCGCGCGGAAAATTCTTCCCAGGCGACCAGGCGTTGCCCGTCGTGGCAAACCGGATGGCCGGCGCTGCGGCCTTCGGTCAGCAGGGTGGCGAGTGCTTGGCGGCTCATCGCGCAAGCAGGCGGCGCCGGATCAGCCACTCGCCTGAAAACAGCGCGCCCATCAAGATGTAGGCGATCAGACCGTTGTACAACGCCCATGTCTCGCGGCTCGATGACAGCGCCGTATAGCCGGCGATGCCGCCGTTGACCACGAAGAAGGCGCACCACACTTGGGTGACGCGCCGGGTATAGCGGACACCGGCGGGCGGCAGCAGGGGGTCGCGCAAGCGCGCAAAGCGTTCGACCAGCGACGGCGGCGCGCGCAGCGAGAGGCCGAAGAGCAGCAGTAGGCCAAGGTTCACTGCCGCCGGATAGAGACGCAGCAGCGTTTCGCTGTTGGTCAGCGCCGTCGCTCCGGCCAGCGCGAGCAGCGCGACGAGCACCGCCAAATCAGCGCGCGACAGCCCGGCGAGCAGGCGAGCGGCGTCGCGGCGCCGGCGCAGCAACAGTAGCAGCGCGAGCAACAGAGCGACCTGGCGCGGTTCGGCGAAATGCAGGCCGAAGTAGATCAGCGGCGGGTAGGCCAGCCACAGCAGCGCCTGGAAGATTCGTTGAGCGGTCATCGACCGTTGGCCTGGTTGGACGCGTCAGGCAGCGAGCAGCAGATGCACGGTGCTGATGACATCGCCGACCGTGCGTACCGTCTTGAAATCCTCGGGCTTGATGCGTTTTCCGGTCATTTCCTGCAGCTTGATCGCCAGGTCGACGGCGTCGATGCTGTCGAGTTCGAGTTCATCGAACAGGCGTGATTCCGGCTTGACGTGTTCCGGATTGATCTCAAAAGCTTCAGCGAGAATGGCCTTGAGTTTTTCGAGAATCTGTTGATCGGTCATTGCTTGTCCCTTGTTATGCTGATGGTATGTTGTTGGTGTCTCAGAAGATTCTAGACGGCGCGCTGCGTCTGCACCAGGCGCACCAGCGTGCTAACCGAGCGAAAATGCTCGCGGTTGCCGGCGTCGGTCGCTTCGAGCTGAAACTGGTACTGCTTGCGCAGCGCGATTCCCAGTTCGAGCGCGTCGATCGAATCGAGGCCCAGGCCGTCGTCGCCAAAGAGCGGCGCATCGTCTTCGATGTCGTCGGGCTGGGTGTCCTCGAGCTCGAGCGCGTCGATAATCAGGCGCTTGATTTCAAGCGCCAGGGCCTTGGTTTGTTGAGCGTCGTCAATGGTGTTCGTCACGTAGAAGTTCCTTGGTGAAGTAGGTTTCGAAGGCTTGGGTCAGCTGGCGCGCCGCGATGGTCGGGGGGGCTCCGGCGTCGATCCAGCGGCAAGGGTCGATCGGCGAGCGCACGTCAAGGCGCAAGCGAAAGCGCCGCCGCGGGATGTGGTACCACTTCTCGCGCTTGGTCAGCGTGGTCGGGCTGCAGTCGATCAGTACCGGCAGGATGGGCATCCCGCTCTTCAACGCAACGTAAGCGGCGCCGCGCAGGAAATGCAGCGGCTGATCGGGCGCGCTGCGCGTTCCTTCGGGGAAAATGATCAGCGGGTTGCCGGCGGCGAGGTCATCGGCGCAGTCTTCGATCAGATTCTCGGGTTCGGCGTTGCTGACGTAGCCGGCGGCGCGCACGACGCCACCGAGAAAGGGGTTCTGCCAGAGTGCCCGCTTGACCACGCAGCTCGCTTCCGGCATCAGCGAAATCAGCGCGACGACATCGATCAGCGTCGGGTGATTGGCCAGCACCAGCGCGTTACGGCAATTCTTAAGTCGCTCGCCGCCGATCACTTCGAGGCGCATGATGCCGACGCTTTCCATCAGTCCGATGAAGGCAACGAAGGATTGGTGAATGATCCGGCGCGCCTGGCGCGAGCGCGATTTTTCGGGAACCAGCAGGAGCAGCGGGAAGACCAGCAGCGACAAGGCCAGAGCGCCGCCGCCAAAGGCCGCGAAACAGCCACCGGTGGCGGCTAGCCGCCAGTAGTAATTGACGTTGGCGGTCATCGCTGGCGCGTGCTCCAGGTCCAGCGCTGGCCTTCACCGCGCCAGCTGGCCTCACCCGCTTCAAGGCAGCGAATAAAGGCGCTCGACTGGGCTTCAACGCTGGCGGGCGCCTCGTCGGCCGAAACGCGGCAGGTGATCTGCCTGGGCGCATTGCTCTGCAGTAGCAGCGCGACGGCATGGGCCGGCGGTTGGCTCAGCTCGACTTCGCCGTAGACGTCGGGCGGCGGTTCGTCGGCATAGACCAGCAGGACCGGTTGCTCCGGCTGGTCAGCGAGTTGCTGGCAGGCCTCGAGCAGTCCGTAGCCGAAACTCGCAGCACACGCTGAGATCGCCGTTGACGGCGCGGTATTGTTCTGGAGAATTGAAAATAATCCGGTGCTGGCATTGAGAACAGAGAGGCTGAAGGCTGTCGGCGACAATTCCTGATCCTGCGCGAGATCGCCGAGCATTGCCGTCGTTCGCGTCAGCTCTCCGTGGCGGGAGGCATAGACAATGCGTACGTCAGCGATGTCGTGGGCACAGTCATGAGCCACTTTGAGCGCCATTTTTGCCAGCGAACTAAGCCGTCGCCGCAGCAGTGGATCGACAAAAGAGACATCGGGCGCAGCGCGCGATCCGTCTTGATGAGCGCGAGTCCGCCACACCGCCGAGCGGCCAATCGATACCGTCCAGTCCAGGCTATTCGTTGGCAAAGGCAATTCTTTCGACAGGCAACAGAAAAATTTCCGAAGGGGATGGCGCTACGGCCGTCACCTTTTTTTCCGTGATGTGATTAAAAGGCCTGCACCAGCAACGCCGCGATTATATCCGAACACGATAAGTTCTGACGGCGGCGATTAGTTGGCCAGAGGACCGTCCGGTGCATCGCGCAGCAGGTCGAGGCGCAGCGCGCCGAGCCGTTGCGGCGCGTCATCGCCGGCGAGCCAGGCGTGCATTGCGGCAGGCGATCCGGCGGCCAACGCGGTCTGCGCGCCGAGCGCGCAGACGCTGATGCCGGCCGGCGGCCGGCCGTTGCTGCGGGCGATCAGCACCGACTCGATCAGGCGTGGGTCGTCAGCGCCGAGCAGTTCGGCGCTGCGTACGCTGGACAATCGCCGCAGCACGCGGGTGACCAGGCTGGCGCGGTCGGCGCCGGCGCAAAAAACGATCAGCGCGTGGGCATGGCCGTCGGCATTGAGATCCCCGGCGGTGCCGTGGAAAGCTTCGATCTGCAGACCGCGCCCCGAGAACACCTCGGCGACGCTATTGACGCTGCCGGGTCTATCCTGCAGCTCGATGGCGATGATCTGCTGCGGGAATGCGCTGGCGCAGGTTAAGTCAGTCATGGCTCCACTCCCGTATCTTGCTGCGGCAGCGCACCCCGCAGGCTTGCAGCAGCGCGAGTTCCTCGTCGCTAAGGTCGTCGCCGGGCACCACGCGCCGCACCGCGCCTTCGAGAATCAATCGGTTGCCGATCGGGCCGTGTATTCCCAGTTCGCCGCGGTGCTGGTACTGCGCGCAGATCTCGACGGCGCGGCCTTCGCACAGCGCGGTCACCAGCTCGACGGTGGCGGTCGCCGTCGCGGAAATCGTCTTGGCCTGCGAATAGTGCACCGGAAACGGTTTCAAGGCGACGCGCAGATCGGGCGGCAGGCGGGCGACGCGCGCCAGCGCGCGCACCGGGCCGTCGATCGGGTCGGCCATCATCTGCGCCATCAGCGCCGCGTGCTCGGCCGCCAGGCGCGCCGGGAAATCGGCCGAGACGGTGCCGTCGCGCAGCCGCGCGATGGTCGCCGCGAGCTCGTCGGGCTGCAGGCCGTGGATGCGTACCGTCGACCACAGCGGCACCATGCCCAGACCGTGTTCGCCGGCCATCGAAGCGTGCACGCGCTGGCGGACGACGCCGAGCTGACTGGCGATTTCCCAGCGGAAACGCTGCGAATCGCTGAACGCGCCCATACCGAGAACATATTCGCGCGGCAGGTGGCGACAGAAGACATGGACGCCGAGTTCGACCGGGTTGCTGAGCACGATCACCACCGGCGGATTGCCCTTGCGGTTGCGTGCGACGGCGGCGGCGAAATGTTCGAACAGCGCGTGGTTGGCGCGCGCCAGGTCGTCACGACTCTGCAGGCCACCGGCTTTGGCCGAGTCGGTCGGGAAGGTCGCTCCGGCGGCCATCACCACGATGTCGCCGACGATCTCGTCGGCATCGTCGGTGACGTCGATTTCGGGGATGTTTTCGGCGTAGGCGTCCTGCAGGTCGGCGCGCAGGCCGTGCAGATAGCTCGGGCGGCTCGATTGCGGATTGCCGCCGACCAGCTGCAGCAGTTCGCGGCGTCCGAGAACGCCGCCGCTGACCAGCCGGGTGACGACTTCGCGACCGCAGCCGCCACTTGCGCCGATGACCGAGATATCCATTTTCGCCGTCCTTTGTTCGGCGCGATGTTGCAAGCTTGGGCGTTAGCCTTTGAGTTGCTCGAGCAGTTCGGCTTCCAGTTTCATTCGGCCGGCGCTATTGCCCAGATCGCCGCCGCTGATCAGGAAGGTATCCTCGACGCGTTCGCCGAGCGTGACGATCTTGGCCGTGTGCAGATTGGCGTCGTGCGCCGCCAGTGCCATGGCCACCGTATAGAGCAGTCCGGTGCGGTCGGAGGCGCTCACCGAAAGCACGAAGAGTTGTTCTTTTTCATCGGGCTGGATGGTCACCTGCGGCTGGATCGGGAAGTGCTTGACCTGGCGCGAAACGCGTCCGCCGGCGGGCGGCTCGGGCGGAATCTGCCGGGTCAGGCGCGCGGTCAGTTCGTGTTCGATGTAGCTGATCATGCTGCGGTCGTTGTCGCGGCCGGAAACGTCGAGCAGCATGAAGCTGTCGAGCGCGTAGCCGTGACGCGTGGTGTGGATCTTGGCGTCCATGATGCTGTAGCCGGCACGGCCGAAGAAGCCGACCAGGCGCGCAAACAGATAGCGCTGATCGAGCGTGTAGGCCATCACCTCGATGCCGTCGCCGTGCGGATTGATGCGCGCCTTGACTACCGGCTGCGCGCTGTCGACGCGGTAGTGCAGCGCGCGCGCGTGCCAGGCGATTTCCTCGGCCGAATGGCGCAGAAAATAGACGGTGTCGAGCTGGTCCCAGAGGCGTTGATGCGCCGCTTCGGGTACCGCGAAGTAGCGCAGCAAGCGCATCGCTTCCTCTTGCCGTTCCTTGATGATCCCCTGCGTCACCGGCGCCTTGCCGTCGGACAGCAGCAGGCGGCGGGTCTGGCTGAAGAGCTGTTCGAGCAACTGACCCTTCCAGCTGTTCCAGACTTTCGGGCTGGTGCCGCGAATGTCGGCGACCGAAAAGAGGTAGAGCGCCGTCAAATGGCGCTCGTCGGCGACCGTCGCGGCAAAGGCGGTGATGACGTCGGGGTCGGCGATGTCCTGTTTTTGCGCGACGTTCGACATCAGCAGGTGGTTGAGCACGATCCAGGCAACGAGTTCGGTGTCTTCGGCGGGTAGCCCGTGACTTTCGCAAAATTCGCGCGCGTCGACGGCGCCGAGTTCCGAATGGCCGCCGCCGCGGCCCTTGGCGATGTCGTGAAAGAGCGCGGCAATATAGAGCAGCCAGGGCCGGTCGAAGTCGCTGATCAGCTGGCTGCAGAACGGGTATTCGTGGCCGAATTCGCTTTCCGAAAAGCGGCGCAGGTTGCCGAGCACCTTGAGCGTGTGCTGGTCGACGGTGTAGGCGTGGAACAGGTCGTGCTGCATCTGGCCGACGATGGCGCCGAAGTTGGGCAGGTAGCGGCCCAGGATGTCGAATTGGTTCATTCGTCGCAGCTCGTGCAGTACGCCTTTGGGCTGCTTGAAGATCTCGACGAAACACGCCTTGTTCGCCGGGTCGGCGCGAAAATCGTCGTCGATCAGCGTGCGCGCGCGCCACAGCGCGCGGATCGTTCGCGCCGTCATGCCTTTGAGTTCGGAGTGTTGCTGCAGCAGCAGAAAGGCTTCGAGAATGGCCCCCGGCGTCTGGTTGAACACCGCTTCGTCAACCACGTCGAGCAACTGGTGCGTATTCTGGAAGCGCGCGTTGATTTCCTGCGGCGTCTGTTCGGGCGGCGGAAAAATGGCGGTGCCCATGTTCTGCAGCAGGATGGTGTTGAGTTGGGTCACCGTCTTGGCGGTCTGGAAATACTCCTGCATCAACTGTTCGCTGACGCGCCGGGTTGGCGTTGCCGTATAGCCGAGTCGCTCGGCGAGCGCGGTCTGGTAGTCGAACAGCAGGCGGTCTTCACGCCGGCCAGCGAGCAGGTGCAACTCGATGCGCAGGCGCTGCAGGAAGCGCTCGCGCCGTTCCAGGCCCTTGGCTTCGGCGTGCGTAATGAAGCCGTGGTGCTGCAGATCCTGCCAGCTGTTGCCGTAGCCGGCTGCCTGTGCGATCCAGAGGATGCTTTGCAGGTCGCGCAGACCGCCTGGGCTCTCCTTGCAGTTCGGCTCGAGGCTGTAGGGCGAGTCCTGAAAACGCCGGTAGCGCTCGTCCTGCTCCATGCGTTTGGATTGGAAGAAAGCCTGCGGATCGAGGATTTCCCTGAAGCGCGCCGAAAATTGGGCGAACAGCGCATCGCTGCCGATCAGCAAGCGGGCCTCGACCAACGCCGTCTGCACCGTCAGATCGCCGGCAGCCTCTTCGATGCAGTCGTCGACAGTGCGCACGCTATGGCCGATTTCCAGGCCGATATCCCAGAATAGGCCGACCACCTGTTCGAGTTGTGCAGCGAGCGCCGCATCGGGCGGTCCCGGCAGCAGCAGCAGCAGGTCGATATCGGACGCCGGCCACAACAGGCCGCGGCCATAACCGCCGACGGCGACCAGCGCCAGACTGTCCGGAAACTGCAGTTCGCGCCACAGGTCGCGCAGCACGTCGTCGATCAGCGCGCAGCGTTCGCTGAGCAGTGCGCTGGTGTCGCCTTGGGCAAGGTAGCGTGCGCAAACCGTCGCTTGACCCGTTTGCAGCCGCGACTTGTAACGGGTGAGCAGGCCCAAGCGCGCGGCGGAATCGAGCTTCATCGGGGAAGCTCGATCCATTGCGGCGGCTGGCGCGTAGCGGCGGAGACCGTCAGCACTTCGAATCCCGTTTCGCTCACCAGGATGGTGTGTTCCCACTGCGCCGACAGGCTGTGGTCCTTGGTGACGATCGTCCAGCCGTCGGCCAGTTCGCGGATCGCCGCCTTGCCGGCGTTGATCATCGGTTCGATGGTGAAAATCATGTTGGCTTTGAGTTCGACGCCGGTGCCTGGCTTGCCGTAGTGCACGACCTGCGGATCTTCGTGGAAGCGGGCGCCGATGCCATGGCCGCAGAATTCGCGAACCACCGAAAATCCGCATTGTTCAGCGTAGCTCTGGATGGTGTGGCCGATATCGCCGAGCCGGGCGCCTGGCTTGACCTGGGCGATACCGAGCCACAGGCATTCGAAAGTGACCTCGCACAGCCGCTTGGCCTGAATCGAAACCTCGCCGACCTGGAACATGCGGCTGGTATCGCCGTGATAGCCGTCCTTGATGGTGGTGATGTCAAGATTGACGATGTCGCCATTCTTGAGTTGCTTGTCGCCGGGAACGCCATGGCAGACCTGGTGGTTGACCGAGGTGCAGGTCGATTTCGGATACGGTTGGTAGCCCGGCGGCGCGTAGTTGAGCGGCGCCGGGATGCAGCCCTGAACATCGACCATGTAGTCGTGGCAGAGCTTATCCACCTCGCCGGTGGTGATTCCGGGTTTGATGAAAGGCGTAATGTAATCGAGCACTTCGGCTGCCAGCCGGCCAGCGACCCGCATTTTTTCGATTTCTTCGGGAGTCTTCAAAGTGATGCTCATGTCGGGGCCGGGCAGATTGAGTGAAGTCGCAGAGGATAAGGTAAGACGGGGTTTAAGGCAATTTGGCGCGCCTGCTGTCGATCGGTACGACGATCGTGCTTGGAACTGGAATTTCACCACGTCCGATGATACAATCGCCGGGTTTTGCTGACCCGTGTCGGTGAAACATGAGTGTCGAATGCGTGCCACGGTGGCGCGCGAGGCGGACCGGCAACGGTTCGTCAATTACGCACATTCGCCTGTTCAAGGGTGCCCGTCGCTGGATTGACGGCGGGCGTAAGTGGGCGAATGGTGGTTTAACCCTGATATGAAAGCGAAAATATGTCTACAACGATGCGTCAAATGCTCGAGGCCGGTGTTCACTTCGGCCACCAAACCCGCTTCTGGAACCCCAAGATGGCTCAGTACATCTTCGGCGCCCGCAGCAAGATTCACATTGTCAACCTTGAAAAGACGCTGGCCAAGTACAACGAAGCGATGTCTTTCGTTCGCAAGCTGTCGTCGAACAAGGGCAATATCCTGTTCGTCAGCACCAAGCGTCAGGCGCGCGAGATCATCGCCGAAGAAGCCATCCGCGCGGGCTCGTGCTACGTCGACCAGCGTTGGCTGGGCGGCATGCTGACCAACTTCAAGACGATCAAGCAGTCGACCAAGCGCCTCAAGGATATGGAAGCGATGGTCGAAGACGGTTCGCTCGAGAAGCTCGGCAAGAAGGAAGCGCTGATGACCCAGCGCGAACTGGTCAAGCTGCAGAAATCGATCGGCGGCATCAAGGAAATGAACACCTTGCCCGACGCGCTGTTCGTCATCGACGTCGGTTACCACAAGATCGCCATCACCGAAGCCAACAAGCTGGGCATCCCGGTGATCGCCGTGGTCGATACCAATCACTCGCCGGAAGGCATCGATTACGTCATCCCGGGTAACGATGACTCGTCGAGCGCGATCCGTTTGTTCGCTCGCGGCGTGGCTGATTCGATCCTTGAAGGACGCAGCCAGTTCGTCGAGGAAATCGTTGCGGCGGCAGCGGCTGGCGACGAGTTCTTCGAAGAGTCGGCGCAGTAATTTCGGGTCGTTCGCTTGGCTGAATGCGAAGCGGACGTAAAAACGTTTGAACTGTATTGAGTGAGGAGCGGCCGGTATTCCGGCCGTGTCCGCAAATGGAGAGAAATATGGCGGCAATTACCGCAAGCATGGTGGCAGAACTTCGCGCAAAGACCGATGCGCCGATGATGGAATGCAAGAGGGCACTGACCGAAGCCGAGGGCGATCTGGCCAAGGCCGAAGAGATCTTGCGCGTCAAGCTCGGCAACAAGGCGACCAAGGCCGCTAGCCGCATCACCGCCGAAGGCGTGGTGGGCATCAGCATTTCGGCCGACGGCAAGGAAGGCTCGATCATCGAGGTCAACTGCGAGACCGATTTCGTCGCCAAGAACGACGAGTTCCTGCAGCTGGTCAAGGGCTGTGCCGCTCTGGTGGCGGGCAAGAACCCGGCCGATGTGGCCGCGCTGTCGGCGCTGCCGCTCGGCGACGGGACCGTTGAATCGACGCGTGCCGCGCTGGTCGGCAAGATCGGCGAGAATATGTCGGTGCGCCGTTTCGCGCGCGTGCAAGCGCAGGGCAAGCTGGTTTCCTACATCCACGGTGGCGCCAAGATCGGCGTGCTGCTCGATATCGTCGGCGGTGACGAGCAACTGGGCAAGGACCTGGCGATGCACATCGCCGCGTCGAAACCCAAGTCGCTCGACGCCTCGGGTGTTCCTGCCGAGCTGCTCGACGTCGAGCGCCGCATTGCGATCGAAAAGGCACGTGCCGACAACAAGCCCGAAGCGATGCTCGAGAAGATCGCCGAAGGCACCGTGCAGAAATACCTCAAGGACGTGACGCTGCTCGCGCAGGTCTTCGTCAAGGCCGAGGACGGCAAGCAGACCGTCGCGCAACTGCTCAAGGCCAAGGGCGCTACGGTCGCCGGCTTTACCTTGTACGTGGTCGGTGAAGGCTTGGAGAAGCGTTCGAACGACTTCGCCGCCGAAGTGGCTGCCCAGGCAGCTGCTGCTAAGAAATAAGCCAGAAGGGTTTGCCATGACTGACGCCACTGCTCCGAAATTCAAACGTATCCTGCTCAAGCTCTCCGGTGAAGCGCTGATGGGGGATGATGCCTATGGCATCAACCGTCAGACGATCATGGAGATTGTCGGTGAGGTCAAGAGCGTGGTCGATTTGGGTGTTCAGGTTGGCGTCGTCATCGGCGGTGGCAATATTTTTCGCGGCGTTGCTCCCGGCGCCAAAGGGATGGATAGAGCGCAGGCCGACTACATGGGAATGCTGGCGACCGTGATGAACGGTCTGGCCTTGCAGGATGCAATGCGCGTTGCCGGGCTGGTGGCGCGGGTGCAGTCGGCGCTCAATATCGAGCAGGTTGTCGAGCCCTATATCCGCGGCCGGGCGATCCGTTACCTCGAGCAGGGCCGGACGGTCATTTTCTCCGGCGGGACCGGTAATCCGTTTTTCACCACCGATACCGCCGCGGCGTTGCGCGGCGCTGAAATTGGCGCCGAGATCGTGCTCAAGGCGACCAATGTCGATGGGATTTATTCGGCCGACCCGAAAAAGGATCCGCTGGCGACGCGCTTCGACACGATCAGCTTCAACGAGGTGATCGCGAAAAACTTGAAAGTGATGGATGCGACCGCTTTTGCCTTGTGCCGCGACCAGAAACTGCCGATCAACGTTTTCTCGATTTTCAAGCCGGGTGCGTTGAAGCGGGTGGTGCTCGGCGAGGCCGAAGGCACGCTGGTCTATTGCTGAGGGAGATTGAGATGTCGATAGCAGATGTGAAGAACACCACTGAACACAAGATGCAGAAGTCGCTTGAGTCGCTGCGCGTCGATCTGGCGAAGGTGCGCACCGGGCGCGCCCATATCGGCCTGCTCGATCATGTCCAGGTCGAGTACTACGGCTCGATGGTGCCGGTCAATACCGTCGCCAACATCACCTTGATCGATTCGCGAACGCTGGGCGTTCAGGCCTGGGAAAAGGCGATGGGCCCCAAGGTCGAAAAGGCCATTCGCGATGGCGATCTCGGGCTGAACCCGGCGTCGCAGGGTGACCTGATCCGCGTTCCGATGCCCGCGCTGACCGAAGAGCGGCGCCGCGACCTGATCAAGGTCGTCAAGGGTGAGTGCGAAAATGCGCGCATCGCGATGCGCAACCTGCGTCGCGACGCCAATGCCAGCCTCAAGGAGCTGCTCAAGAACAAGGGCTGTTCGGAGGACGACGAGCGGCGTGCGCAGGAAGACATCCAGAAACTCACCGACAAGTATGTCGCTGAAGTCGACAAGCAGTTCGCGCAAAAAGAAATCGAGCTGATGGCCGTTTGAATCCTGCACAAAGGATGTCCCGGATGGCGATGTTCACCAGTTCCACTTGTGATATTCCGGCTACGGTCGCGGTGCCGCGACACGTCGCCATCATCATGGATGGCAACGGCCGCTGGGCCAGGAAGCGCTTTTTGCCGCGCTTTGCCGGGCATCGCCGCGGCGTCGAGACGGTGCGTGACGCGGTCAAGTATTGTCTGGCGCGTGGCATCGACTATCTGACGCTGTTTGCCTTCAGTTCGGAAAACTGGCGTCGGCCCGAGGAAGAAGTGTCGCTGCTGATGCAGCTCTTCATGCGCGCCTTGCAGCAGGAAGTCTCGAAACTCGACAGCAACGGCGTTCGCCTCAAGATCGTCGGCGACCTTTCGCGCTTCGATTCTGCCTTGCAGTCGCTGATTCTCGCCGCCGAGCAGCAGACCGCCGGCAACGACAAGCTGACGCTGACGCTTGCCGCCAATTACGGCGGGCGCTGGGACATTCTGCAGGCGGCCAATCGTTTGGCGCTGGCGCGTCCTGATACCTTGGGAGCGTGGAGCGAGGCCGACCTGACGCCGTATCTGGCGATGAGCTATGCGCCTGAACCCGATCTTTTTATCCGCACCGGCGGCGAGCAGCGGATCAGCAACTTTCTGCTGTGGCAGTTGGCCTATGCGGAGCTGTATTTCACCGACACGCTGTGGCCCGAGTTTGACGCGGCAGCCTTTGCCGATGCGATCTCGTCGTATCAGCAACGAGAACGTCGTTTCGGGCGAACCAGCGAACAACTGATCGCCCCCCCACGCCCCGCGGCAAGCTCTCGACTTCCCGCCGGATCGCCGGCTGGCGCGTCGGACGCGAAAATCAATGCTTAAGACGCGGATCGTTACCGCGCTCGTCCTGTTCTGCGCGTTTCTTTCTGCGCTGTTCTATCTGCCGCCGCTCGGTTGGCTCGTGTTCGCTACCTTGGTTGCTGCTGTGGCGGCCTGGGAATGGGGCGCGCTGATGGCCTTGGCGGGCGCTTCTCGGGTGGCGCTGGCTGGTGGCCTGGCGCTCATCTGCTTGAGCTTGGCGGCGCTTGATCCGACGGCGCTCGGGCTTGACGCCGGCTTCGCCGACGCGGGCTGGCGATTGGGGCGCTGGTTCTACGTCCCGTCGGCAGCGTTCTGGTTGCTCGCGGTTCCGCTGTGGTTGAGACGCCGTTGGCCATTGCCGAAATCAGCGCCCGGGGTGGCGATCGGCCTGCTCGTGATCCTGCCGACCTGGCTCGCGCTGGTGCAACTGCGGCAAGCCGGAGCGCTCGCGCTGATCGCCATCATGGCGGTCGTCTGGCTCGCCGATATCGCCGCTTATTTCTTCGGCCGTGCCCTGGGTCGCCACAAACTGGCGCCGGCAATCAGTCCAGGCAAGACTTGGGAGGGTGCCGCCGGCGGGGCTCTGGCGGTCATCGTCTATGGTTTGGCGCTGGCGCCAAGATTGCCCGGCGTGCTCTCTGAGAATTTCCTGCTGTTGCTGCTCGTGCTGATTGTGCTGACCGCGATCAGCGTCATGGGCGACCTGTTCGAGTCGCTGCTCAAACGCTTGGCTGGGCTCAAGGACAGCAGCAACATTCTGCCCGGTCACGGCGGTGTGCTCGATCGCATCGACAGCCTGACCTCGACGCTGCCTTTGGTCGCTCTGGTTTGGCTGATCACCGCGCCTTGAGGATCCAGATGGCTGTGCAAAAATTCACGATTCTCGGGTCGACTGGTTCGATCGGGGTCAATACGCTCGATGTGATCAGGCGCCACCCGCAGCGTTATCAGGTGATCGCGCTGTGCGCTCATCGTCAGATCGATCGCTTGTATGACCAGTGCGTTGAATTCGCGCCGCGTTTCGCCGTCGTCGGCAGTGCGCAACTGGCCGACGACTTGCAACGCCGGCTGGCCAGCGCATCGTGTCCGACGCGCGTCGAGCATGGGCCCGAAGCTTTGGTGCGGATGGCCGAATTGCCCGAGGTCGATTCGGTGATGGCGGCGATCGTCGGTGCCGCCGGTCTGCAACCGACGCTGGCCGCCGCCGTCGCCGGCAAAAAGGTCCTGCTCGCCAACAAGGAAGCGCTGGTTATGGCCGGGCCGGTGTTCATGCGCGCCGTCCGTGATAATGGCGCCACCTTGTTGCCGATCGACAGCGAACACAATGCGATATTTCAGTCGCTGCCGCATGATTATTCAGGTGATTTATTGAAGTCTGGCGTGCGCAATTTATTGCTCACGGCGTCCGGCGGTCCCTTTCTCCGTACCTTGGTCTCCGACCTCGAACGAGTCACCCCGGACCAGGCCTGTGCCCACCCCAACTGGGTGATGGGGCGAAAAATCTCGGTCGATTCGGCGACCATGATGAACAAGGGCCTTGAGATGATCGAGGCACACTGGCTGTTCAATGTGCCGGCCGAAAAAATCGAGGTGGTGATTCACCCGCAAAGCGTGATTCACTCGCTGGTGCAATACGTCGACGGCTCGGTGATCGCCGAGCTCGGCAATCCGGACATGCGTACGCCGATCGCCCATGCCTTGGCTTACCCCGAGCGAGTCGCTGCCGGCGTCGAACCGCTCGATCTGTTCAAAATCGCCTCGCTGCATTTTGAGCGGCCAGACTTCGATCGTTTTCCCTGCCTGGCGCTCGCCTACCGCGCGTTGCGCGAGGGCGACAGCGCGCCGGCGGCGCTCAATGCCGCCAACGAGATTGCCGTTGCCGCTTTTCTCGATGGCCGCATTGGTTTCACCGCGATCCCGAAGATCATTGCCATGGTCATCGATCGCTCGCCAGTCTCGGTGCTGGAAACCCTTGCCGACGTGCTTGCCGCTGACCGGACGGCGCGCCGGATCGCCGAGCAGGCGATCAGCGAACACCTTTCGGGATGAGCAACTTCTTGTACTATCTGGCGGCCTTTGCGCTGGTTCTTGGCAGCCTGATCATCGTCCATGAATTCGGGCATTACGTCGTCGCGCGTCGAGTCGGCGTCAAGGTTCTGCGTTTCTCGCTGGGCTTTGGCCGCGTCCTGTGGTCCAAACGCTTTGGCCGTGATGGCACCGAGTGGGCGATCAGCCTGTTCCCGCTCGGTGGCTACGTCAAGATGCTCGATGAGCGCGAGGGCGAGGTTGCCGCTGAAGAATTGCATCGCAGTTTCAACCGGCAGAGCGTCTGGCGACGTATGGCGATCGTTGTTGCCGGCCCGCTGGCCAATCTGGTGCTGGCCGTGGTGGTCTATTGGGGACTCTTTGCGTACGGTACGCAAGAGCCCAGGCCGATTCTGGGAACACCTTCTCTCGCCAGCCCGGCGGCGGCTGCCGGCATCGAGAACGGTGAGCGGGTGCTCAGCGTCGGCGGCGAACCGGTTCAGAGCTGGCAGGAGATGCGTTGGGTTTTTCTGCGTCGAGCGGTCGATCACGATTCGATCGAGCTTGAGGTGATCAACCCGCGCAACGAGATCACCCTTCGCCGCCTCGACCTGTCCTCGGTCAGGGAAGCGGGATGGGAAGGCGATGCCCTTGAGAAACTGGGAATCGGCTTTTTCCGCCCGAGAATTCCCGCGGTGATTGGCAAAGTTGGCGCCGAGAGTGCTGCGGCGCTTGCCGGCCTCTTGCCCGGCGATGAAATCCTGCAAATCGACGGCAAGCCAGTGAGCGGCTGGCCGGATGTCGTTCGCAGCGTACGCGCCTCGCCCGCAAGGCCGCTTGATTTTGAGGTGCGGCGCAATGCCGAGCGCTTCCTGGTGGTCATTACCCCCGCCGTGGTTGATGACAAGGGGATTCAGGTTGGCCGAATCGGCGCTGCCGTCAAGGATCCCGGATTTTCGAGAAGCGAGCTGATGATCACGGTTCGTTACGCACCGCTGGCCGCGCTCGGCAAGGCGGTCGACGAGACCTGGGACAAGTCGGTGTTCAGTTTGGTGATGATGGGGAAAATGATCACCGGCGAAATGTCCTGGCGCAATATCAGCGGTCCGGTCACCATCGCCGATTACGCCGGTCAGTCGGCAAAACTCGGAATCGCTTATTACCTCAAGTTTCTGGCGCTCGTCAGCATCAGCCTCGCGGTGCTCAATTTGCTGCCCATTCCGATTCTGGATGGTGGGCATTTGCTGTATTATGTCCTCGAAATCGTAAAGCGCAGGCCGCTTTCGGAGCGCAGCATGGAAATCGGCCAGCAAATCGGCCTGGCCTTGATGCTGATGCTGATGGCGTGCGCATTTTACAATGACATTAATCGATTGATTTCCGGCTGATCTTATGAAGAAAAACCTGCTCGCGGGTGTCATTGCCGCGCTTTTTGTTTGTGGTGCGTCCGCTTTTGAACCGTTTGTCGTCAAGGACATTCGCGTCGAGGGGATCCAGCGTACCGAAGCCGGTACGGTGTTCAGCTATCTCCCGGTCAAGGTCGGCGATACGATGACCGACGAAAAGGCGGCGGCAGCGATCAAGGCCTTGTTCGCCACTGGTTTTTTCAAGGACGTGCGCATCGAGATTGACGGCGGGGTGCTGCTTGTCGCTCTCGAAGAGCGTCCGGCGATCGCCCAGATTGATTTTTCGGGGCTCAAGGAGTTCGACAAGGATCAATTGACCAAAGGCCTCAAGGAGGCCGGTTTCGCGGTTTCGCGTTCGTTTGACCGCAGCATGCTCGAAAGAGCCGAGCAGGAGTTGAAACGCCAGTATCTGACGCGCGGCAAGTACGGGGTGAATATCACCACCACCGTGACGCCGCTCGAGCGCAATCGCGTATCGATCAATTTTGCGATTGATGAAGGCGATGCCTCGAAAATAAGGCAGATCAATATTGTTGGCGCGCAGGCGTTCAAGGAAAAGGACTTGCAGGCGCTTTTCCAGCTGCAGACACCCAACTGGATCAGTTGGTACACAAAATCCGACCAGTACTCGAAACAGAAGCTTGCCGCAGACCTTGAGACGCTGCGCTCTTACTACATGAATCGCGGTTACCTTGAGTTCAACGTTGAATCGACCCAGGTTTCGATCAGCGCCGACAAGAAGGATATCTACATCACAGTGACCGTTTCCGAGGGCGAGCGTTACATCGTTTCGTCGGTCAAGCTCGCCGGTGAACTCATTCTGCCGGAAGATGAATTCAGAGCGGCGATGAAGGTCAAGCCGGGCGATGTGTTTTCGCGCGAACGCCTCAACGAAAGCACCAAGGCCATCGGCGACAAGCTCTCGGCCAAGGGCTATGCCTTTGCCAACGTCAATGCGGCGCCTGAAGTCGACAAGGAGAAAAGGCAGGTCGCCTTCACCGTGTTCGTCGATCCGGGCAAGCGCGCCTACGTTCGGCGCATCAATATCACCGGCAACAGCAAGACGCGTGACGAGGTGATCCGGCAGGAAGTTCGCCAGATGGAGGGCGGCTGGTACGACGATGAGCGCGTCAAGTTGTCAAAAGAGCGGATCGACAAGACCAATTACTTCGGCGAAGTCAATGTCGAAACGCCTCCGGTTCCCGGGACGACCGATCAAGTCGATGTCAATTTCAACGTAACCGAAAAATCGACCGGCAACATTTCGCTGGGCGCGGGCTATTCGCAGGCCGAGAATGTGATGCTCTCGGGTTCCATCTCGCAGTCCAATATTTTTGGCAGCGGGAAATTCGTCTCCATCCAGGTTGCCACGGGCTCGATCAACCGGGCGATCGGGCTTAGTTACACCAATCCCTACTTTACGGTCGATGGCGTCAGCCAGGGTTTCGATGTCTATCACCGGAAAACCAATCCGACATCGCTCGGTTACGTTTACAACACGGTTTCAACCGGCGGCGGGATCCGTTTCGGCATCCCGATCGGCGAGAAACAGTCGCTCAGTTTTGGCGCGGCGATCGATCAGACCAAGGTCGAGATCGACAGAACCGACCCGGATACGCCGCTTCAGTACATGAACTTCAGCGACAAGTTTTGCAACAGCCAGAACTCGTGCACCAATATGTCGCTGCCGCTGACCGCCGCTTGGGTCAGTGACAGCAAGGACAGCGTGATCCTTACGACGCGGGGAACCTATCAGCGCGCCGCGGTCGAGGTCAGCCCCGGCGGCGATCTCAAGTACTACAAAGCCAACTATCAGCTGCAAAAATTCTTCCCGGTCACGCGCAGCATGGTGCTGATGCTCAATGGCGAACTTGGCTACGGCAAAGGGATGTCAGGTCAGGACTTGCCCTTTTACAAGAACTTCTATGCTGGTGGTGTGAGCTCGGTGCGGGGTTACGATACCGCGAGCCTGGGGCCCTACGAGTTCAATGCGAGCGGCGACGTCGTGCGCCTCGGTGGCACGCGCCGCGTGGTCTTCAATGCGGAATTGTCGATGCCGGTTCCCGGTGTCGGTGCTGCGAACGAGAAGGCGCTGCGTTTTGGTCCCTTCTTCGACGCCGGCCAGGTTTATGCCGATTCGACTGGCGCGTCGGATGTGATCGACAGCGGACCCGTGCGCATGTCGGCAGGGTTGGCGGCGACTTGGGTATCGCCTTTCGGCCCGCTTAAATTCAGCGTTGCGCAGCCACTTAACAAGCAGGAAAATGATAAAATCCAACGGTTCCAGTTTCAGATGGGGCAGACCTTTTAATCTAGGAGAAACAGCTTGAACACGAAAATTGCCACGTTGCTGGTCGCGCTGATGGCTTCGTTGCCCGTGTCCTCTGCGTTGGCATCGGATGCTTTGAAGGTGGGTTACGTCAATACGCAGCGCATTTTCCGTGACGCGCCGACTGCAGTCAAAGCGGCGAAGAAAATTGAGCTTGAATTTTCCAAGCGTGATCAGGATTTGCAGCGCCTGGCCAAGCAGCTTCAGGGTTTGCAGGAGTCGCTTGAAAAAAATGCGGTGACCATGGCCGAAGCCGAACGCCGCACCAAGGAAAAAGACCTCAACGAGTTGTCGCGTGAGTTTCAGCGCAAACAACGCGAGTTCCGTGAAGATCTGAACCTGCGTCAGAACGAAGAGAACGCGGCGATCATCGAGAAAGCCAACAAGGCGATCAAGCAGCTCGCCGAAAGCGAAAAGTATGACTTGATCGTTCAGGACGTCGTCTGGGTCAGCCCCAAGCTCGACGTGACCGACAAGATCATCAAGGCATTGTCGGAAGGCAAGTAAGCGGCGTGCCTGCGCAAGACGGTCTGCGACTCGACGAAATCGTCGCCCGGCTTGGCGGATCGCTCGAGGGTGACGGTTCGCTGGTCGTGTCGCAGGTCGGCAGTCTGGCTTCGGCCGGACCCGGTCAGATCGCCTTTCTGGCCAACCCCAAGTTTCGGCAGCAACTGCTGGCTACCCGCGCGGCAGCGGTGATTGTTGCGCCACAGTTCGCCGCGGAAACCACGCTGCCACGCATCGTTCATCAAAACGCCTACGCGTACTATGCGCGTGTCGTGGCCTTGCTCAATCCGCCTGCGGTCAGGCCGACCGGTGTCCACGCCTCGGCAGTGGTGCACAGCCTTGTTCCCGCTTCGGCGCGCATCGGCGAAAACGTGGTGATCGGCGAGAACGTGTCGATTGGCGAAAACGTCACGTTCTATCCGGGCTGTGTGATCGGCGACGGGGTGTCGATCGGCGACGATTCGCTGCTTTACCCGAATGTCGTGATCTATGCGCGCTGCGTGATCGGTCGGCGCGCCGTGATTCAATCGGGTGCGGTGATCGGCGGCGACGGTTTCGGTTTCGCCAAGGACGGCGAGCGCTGGATCAAGATCCCGCAAATCGGCCGGGTAGTCATCGGTGACGACGTCGAGATCGGCGCCAATACGTCGATCGATCGCGGCGCGCTCGACGATACGGTGATCGGTGACGGCGTCAAGCTCGATAACCAGATTCAGATCGCGCACAACGTGGTAATCGGCGATCATGCGGCGATGGCCGGTTGCGTCGGCATCGCCGGCAGTACGAAAATCGGACGCCGGTGTACCGTTGGCGGTGCCGGGATGATCGTCGGCCATCTTGATCTGGCTGACGATGTGCATGTTTCGGCGGGCACCATGGTGACCAAGAGCCTGCGCGAACCGGGGCAATACACGAGCATTTTCCCGCTCGAAACCCACGCTGAGTGGTTGCATAATGCGGCGCAGATCAAACGCCTGGCGAAGCTCGCCGAGCGGGTTTCTGAGCTTGAGAAAAAACTGGAACAAATGGAGAAGTCATCGTGAATTCAATGGATATCAAAGAGATTCTTGATCATCTGCCGCATCGTTATCCATTTCTGCTGGTCGATCGTGTGGTCGACTTCGAGATCGGCAAGTCGATCCACGCGTACAAGAACATCAGTATCAACGAACAGTTCTTCACCGGTCACTTTCCGCACCATCCGGTCATGCCCGGCGTGCTGATCATGGAGGCGCTGGCGCAGGCGGCCGGAATTCTCTCGTTCAAGACGATGGGCGCCAAACCCGACGACGATTCAGTTTTTTACTTTGTCGGAATCGACAATGCGCGTTTCAAGAAGCCGGTGTTGCCGGGCGATCAGCTTCATCTGCACGTCGAAATCGTTCGCCAGATGCGTGGCATCTGGAAATACAAAGTCGAAGCGCGCGTTGACGGCGAGGTCGCCGCGCAAGCCGAACTGATGTGCGCTCAGCGCGAAGTGGCCTGATAACAGCGTGAGCGAAAAGATGATCCATCCCAGTGCAATCATTCATCCGGGCGCCAAGCTGGGTTCCCACGTCGCTGTCGGCCCCTATTCGATCATCGGCGAGTACGTCGAGATCGGTGACAATACGTCGATCGGTCCGCACGTCGTCATTTCCGGTCATACGCGGATCGGCTGCGACAACCGGATTTTCCAGTTCAACTCGATCGGCGAGGTGCCGCAGGACAAGAAATACGCCGGCGAACCGACCCGGCTCGAAATCGGCGACCGCAATACCATCCGCGAGTTCTGTACCTTCAACCTGGGCACGGCGCAAGACGTCGGCGTAACCCGTGTCGGCGACGACAACTGGATCATGGCCTACGTGCATATCGCGCACGATTGTCAGGTTGGCAACCGCACCATTTTCGCCAACAATTCGCAGCTCGCCGGACATGTCCATGTCGATGACTGGGCGATCCTCGGCGGCTATACCGGCGTCCATCAGTTCTGCCGCGTCGGCGCGCACACCATGACCGCGGTCGGCACCGTGGTGCTGCAGGATATCCCGCCGTTTGTCATGGCTGCCGGCAATTCGGCAAGTCCCTACGGCATCAACGCCGAGGGCCTCAAGCGCCGCGGTTTTTCCGCCGATGCCTTGTTGGCGCTCAAGCGCGCTTACCGTACGCTCTACAAGTCGGGATTGATGCTCGACGAGGCGCGCGCCAAACTCGAGGACGAGGTCAAGCTGCACCCCGAGATCCAGCCGATCCTCGATTTCCTGGCGGTATCCAAGCGCGGCATCATCCGATGACCGCGCTGCGCATCGCCATGGTCGCGGGTGAGGCGTCGGGCGATCTGCTCGCCAGCCACCTGATCGAGGCGCTCAGGGCGAAACTGCCCAACGCCGTTTTTTACGGTATCGGTGGTCCGAAAATGCTCGGCCAGGGCTTTAAAGCCTGGCATCCGCTCGAAAAGCTTGCGGTGCGCGGTTACGCCGAAGTGCTCAAGCATTACCGTGAAATTTCCGGAATTCGCAGCGATCTCAAGCGCCGCCTGCTCGCCGAACCGCCCGACGTCTTCATCGGTATCGACGCGCCGGACTTCAATCTGGCGCTCGAAAAATCGCTCAAACAGCGCGGCATCCCGAGCATCCATTACGTCAGTCCGTCGATCTGGGCCTGGCGCGGCAAGCGTATTCACAAGATCGGCGCCGCCGTTTCGCGCGTGCTGGCGCTGTTTCCGTTCGAGCCCGCGCTCTACGAGAAGCAGGGGATTCCGGTGAGTTACGTCGGTCATCCGCTGGCCGACATGCTGCCCGTCGACGATGGTCGCGATGGTGCGCGCCTGTTGCTCGGGCTTGCCGCGCAGCAGCCGATTTTCGCGCTGTTGCCCGGCAGCCGCCAGTCCGAAGTGCAGTACATGGCGGCGACCTTCATCGAGACGGCGCGACTGATTCAGCAGCGCTTGCCCAACGCGCTGTTTCTGGTTCCGCTGGCGACGCGCGAGACGCGCTTGTTGTTTGAAACCGCGCTCTATGACTGCAATGCGCGCGAATTGCCGATTCGCCTGCTGTTCGGGCACGCCCACGAAGCGATGATGGCGTCCGACGCGGTGCTCGTCGCGAGCGGCACGGCGACGCTCGAGGCGGCCTTGCTCAAGCGGCCGATGGCCATCGCCTATAAGATGGCGCCGCTGTCGTACCGTTTGATGCGGCGAATGGGTTATCTGCCTTACGTCGGTCTGCCCAACGTGCTGGCCGGGAAATTCGTCGTTCCCGAATTCATTCAGGACGACGCGACGCCGGAAAATCTGGCGCAAGCCTTGCTCAACCTCTACGCCGACAAGGTGACCTGCGCGCGAATCGGCGACGTGTTCCGCGAAATTCACTTGCAGCTCAAGCAAAATACCGCCGAGAAAGCCGCTGCGGCGATTATTGCTTGCCTGCCGAGCGGAGCGCGCGCCCTTGCTGCAACAGCCTGAGGGCCTCGCCTGCGGCGTTGACGAAGCCGGCCGCGGGCCGCTCGCCGGTCCGGTCGTCGCTGCCGCGGTGATTCTCGACCCGGCGCGTCCGATCGAAGGGCTCAACGACTCCAAGAAACTCTCGGCCAAGCGGCGCGAAGCACTGGCCGTCGAGATTCGCAGCAAGGCGCTGGCCTGGGCGGTCGCCGAGGCCAGCGTCGATGAAATCGACCGCATCAACATCCTGCAGGCCAGCCTGCTCGCCATGCGGCGCGCGGTCGACGCGCTTGCTGTCGAGCCGAGTCACGCGCTGATCGACGGCAACCGCTGCCCGCAACTATCGTGTCCGGCGCAGGCGATCATCGGCGGCGATGGCCTGGTGGCGTCGATCGCCGCCGCGTCGATCCTGGCCAAGACGCATCGCGACGCGGGAATGCTCGAACTGCATGCGCTTTATCCGCAATACGGTTTTGACCGTCACATGGGCTACCCGACCGCGGTCCACCTCAAAGCGCTGGCGGAGCACGGCGTCAGTCCGGTCCATCGGCGCAGTTACGCGCCGGTCGCCAAATTGATTGGCCCATGAAGCACATCGCTTCGCGCGACAACGCGCACTTCAAATCGCTCAGGAAACTTTGCCAGAGCGGGCGAGAGCGCCGCAAAACCGGACTCGTGCTGCTCGACGGAATGCATCTGATCGAGAGCTACGCTCAGCATTTTGGCGCGCCGCAAGAAATCGTCGTCAGCGAAAGCGGTGCGACGCGGCCTGAAATCGCGCGCTATCTGGCAAGCGGCAAGGCGGCTGGCGTGACCACGATGCTCTGCGACGCGCTGTTCGACGATCTGGCGGTGGTCGAAACGCCGAGTGGAATCATGGCCGTCGCCGCGCAGCCGCGCTGTGCGCACGGGATCGATCAAGAGATCGACGCGGTGCTGCTCGACGGCATCCAGGATCCCGGCAACCTCGGCTCTATCCTGCGCAGCGCGGCGGCGGCGGGGTTTCGGCAGATTCTGTTGTCGGCCGATTGCGCGCAGGCGTGGTCGCCGAAAACGCTGCGCGCGGCGATGGGCGCGCATTTTCTGCTCGATCTGCATGAGCGCTGCGATCTGCCTTCCTTCCTCGGCGGCTACCGCGGCCAGGCGGTGCTCACCGCGCTCGATGCGGCGACCGACCTCTATTCGCTTGACCTTAAATCACCCGTCGCTTGGGTGCTGGGCAACGAAGGGCAGGGCGTCAGCGAGGCGGTCGCTCAATCGACGACGCTACGCGTTCGCATTCCGATGCCGGGCGCGACCGAGTCGCTCAACGTTGCCGCGGCGGCAGCAGTCTGCCTGTTCGAAACCGTCCGCCAGCGACGCTGATCTGAACGCAGTCTGGATGGCGCTCAGGCCTTGACGCGCATCAGGCGTGCTTTTTCGCGATCCCAGTCGCGCTCTTTTTCGACTTCGCGCTTGTCGTGTTGCTTCTTGCCCTTGGCCAGGCCGATTTCGGCCTTGATGCGGCCGCGGGTGAAGTGCAGGTCGAGCGGCAGCAGCGTGTAACCGGCGCGTTCGACCTCGCCGATCAGCTTGCTGATCTGGTTTTCGTGCAGCAGCAGCTTGCGCGTACGGATCGGGTCGGGGGTGACGTGGGTCGATGCTTCGGGCAAAGCGGTGATGTGCATGCCGAAGAGGAAAACCTCGCCGCTACGGATCACCACGTACGATTCCTTGATGTTGGCGCGTCCCGCGCGGATTGCCTTGACCTCCCAGCCTTGCAGCGCAATTCCCGCCTCGAATCGTTCTTCGATGAAATAGTCGTGGAAGGCTTTCTTGTTGGCGATGATGCTCATGGTGCGGCTCTCAGAGGTTATGGCGCGAGAATGCTAGAATGCGCGATTCTACAGGATTCACGGGGCAGGGCTAAAGATGGCCGTGGTTGAGAAATCAGTACTGATCGCGCGTTCGGCGCAGCAGATGTTCGATCTCGTCGACCGTTGTGAAGACTACCCGCAATTTTTGCCCTGGTGCAGCCAGACTCGCGTCGGATTTCGCGATGAGCAGAAAACGGTCGCCACGCTGTACATCAGTTACCTCTCGGTCAAGTCGCACTTCACCACCGAAAACGAGAAAGTGATTCCACACAGCATGAGTCTCAAACTCGTCGATGGTCCGTTTCGTCGGCTCGAAGGGATGTGGCGCTTCACGCCGCTGGCCGAAAATGCCTGCAAGATTCAATTCAGCCTGTCGTACGAGTTTTCGAGCAAGTTATTTGAAAAAATCATCGGTCCGGTCTTCGGCCAGATCGCCAACACCTTTGTCGATGCGTTCGTCAAACGCGCCGACGATGTCTATGGGGTGACCAATGCCTGAGTCAATCCGTGTCGAAGTCGTTTATCCGCTGCCGCAGAAACAGGAGATTTTTTCCGTGAATTTGCCCGCCGGCGCGACCGTGCGTCAGGCCATCGAAGCCTCGGGAGTCCTGCAAAAGTATCCGGAAATCGATCTTGCGAAAAACAAGTTCGGCGTCTTTGCCAAGCTCGCCAAGCCCGATGCGTTGTTGCGCGATCGCGATCGCGTCGAAATCTACCGGCCCCTGATCGCCGACCCCAAGGAAGTGCGCAAGCAGAGAGCGGCTGAAGGCAAGGTCATGAAAAAAGGCGCTGGCGAGGGCGAATAAGGGCGCTTCAAGCTACGGCTTGCAGCTCGCTTGCATGACTTGGCGCGCCTTGGCAGCTTCTTGCTGGCGCTGACTGTCGTCCAGGTAATAGCGCTCGCCCTGATCGTTGCGCAAGGCGATTCGTTCGCCGGACTCAAGCACTTCAAGCGCGCGGCGGGCGTTTTCGCAGGCCGCTTTGCGGTCGGCGTTGGCCGCTTGTTCCTTGGTCGCTTTCTCTGCGCTTTCCTGCGCTTCCTTCTGGCGCTTGCGAAACTCGAGCTCGCGATCTGCCGTCGTTTTCTGTGCCGAACTGCTTGGCGCGGAGGAATCTGGCTCGCTGATTTTGTTAACGCGCGGAGTGCCGGCGGGAGGCTTGTCGGAATAATGGGTTTTGCCCTTGTCGTCCTTCCATTCGTAGACCTGGGCGCTGGCCGCCGTCGCGGCGAGCAGAGCAACAACGGCAAAGGCAAAGGGTTTCATGGTCATCCTGTCCTGACGGAGCATGCTGTATAATGCGTTTTTGTAACTCTGGATTATAGGCTATGCGTTTAATTCAAAGGGCGCTAACGTTTGACGACGTCCTGCTCGTCCCCGCTCATTCCTCAGTTCTGCCGCGTGATGTCAGCCTCAAAAGTCGCCTGACACGAAATATTACCCTCAATATCCCGTTGGTCTCGGCGGCGATGGATACCGTCACCGAAGCGCGTTTGGCCATCGCCCTGGCGCAAGAGGGCGGCATCGGCATCGTGCACAAGAATTTCAGCCCGAAGGCGCAGGCGGTTGAAGTGGCCAAGGTCAAACGTTTCGAATCGGGTATTCTCAAGGACCCGATTACGGTTCCGCCGACGATGTCGGTGCGCGATGTTCTCGAACTGACCCTTTTGCACAAGATTTCCGGTTTCCCCGTCGTCGAGGGCAAGCGCGTGGTCGGCATCGTGACCAACCGCGACCTGCGTTTCGAAACCAACCTCGACCAACCCGTACGCAACATCATGACGCCGCGCGAACGGCTGGTGACGGTCAAGGAAGGCTCGACCGTCGACGAAGGCAAGGCACTGATCCACAAGCACCGCCTCGAGCGCGTGCTGGTCGTCAATGACGCTTTCGAACTGCGCGGCCTGATCACCGTCAAGGACATCATCAAGACCACCGAGCACCCCTTGGCCAGCAAGGACGCTTCCGGGCGATTGCGCGTCGGCGCGGCGATCGGCGTCGGTGCCGGAACCGAAGAACGCGCCGAGTTGCTCGCCGAGGCCGGCGTCGATGTGATCGTCGTCGATACCGCCCACGGTCACTCGCAAGGCGTTCTCGACCGCGTGCAATGGGTCAAGAAGAATCTGCCGCTGGTCGAAGTGATCGGCGGCAACATCGCCACGGCTGATGCCGCCCGCGCGCTGCTCGATCACGGCGCCGACGGTGTCAAGGTCGGCATCGGTCCGGGGTCGATCTGCACGACGCGGATCGTCGCCGGTGTCGGCGTCCCCCAGATCACCGCGATTCAGATGGTTTCCGATGCGCTCAAGGGCACCGGCGTGCCGATGATCGCCGACGGCGGGATCCGCTACTCCGGCGATATCTGCAAGGCAATCGCTGCCGGCGGCCATGTCGTCATGCTCGGCGGACTGTTCGCCGGCACCGAAGAGGCGCCCGGTGACGTCGAACTCTTCCAGGGCCGCTCGTACAAGTCGTATCGCGGCATGGGGTCGATCGGTGCGATGGCGGCGGGGTCGGCCGACCGTTACTTCCAGGAAGGCGATTCGAACACCGAAAAACTGGTTCCCGAAGGAATCGAAGGGCGCGTGCCGTACAAAGGCTCGGTGACGGCGGTGATTCACCAGTTGATGGGCGGGCTGCGCTCGTCGATGGGCTATCAGGGCTGCGCGACGATCGACGACTTGCACGAGCGTTCTGCCTTCGTCGAAATTACCGCATCGGGCGTCCGTGAGTCGCACGTTCATGACGTTCAGATCACCAAGGAAGCACCGAACTACCACATCGATTGATCGCTTCCCGGTCCTGCGGGGCGGCTCCGGTAGCCGCCCTTTTTTTCATTCAAGGCTTGAAAAATGGCTCACCAGAAAATACTCATCCTCGATTTCGGCTCCCAGGTCTCTCAACTTATCGCGCGTCGCGTTCGCGAGCAGCAGGTCTATTGCGAACTGCATCCGTTCGACGTCAGCGATGAGTTCATCCGCGAGTTCAATCCGCAGGGGATCATCCTCTCGGGCGGGCCGAACTCGGTCTATGAGGCGCAGGAATGGCGCGCGCCGCAAGCGGTTTTCGAGCTGGGCGTTCCGGTGCTGGGTATTTGCTACGGCATGCAGACGATGGCCGAGCAACTCGGCGGCAAGGTCGAAAGTTCGGGCAAGCGCGAATTCGGCTACGCGCAAATCCGCGCGCGCGGCCATTCCGAGCTGTTCAACGGCATTCAGGACAGCACCAACGCCGAGGGCCACGGCCTGCTCGACGTGTGGATGAGCCACGGCGACAAGGTCACCGAACTGCCCGCCGGTTTCAAGGTGATCGCCAGCAGCGATTCGTGCGCGATTGCCGCAATGGCCGACGAGTCGCGCAAGTTCTACGCCGTCCAGTTCCACCCCGAGGTCACGCATACGCTCAAGGGGCGCGAAATGTTCGCCCACTTCGTGCACAAGATCTGCGGCTGCGGCCATGACTGGAACATGCCCGACTACGTCGACGAGGCGATCGCCAAGGTGCGCGCGCAGGTCGGCAAGGAGGAAGTGATTCTCGGCCTGTCAGGCGGCGTCGATTCGTCGGTGGTCGCCGCGTTGCTGCATCGCGCGATCGGCGATCAACTGACCTGCGTCTTCGTCGACAACGGCCTGCTGCGCCTCAACGAAGCCGAGCAGGTGATGAAGACTTTCGCCAGCAACCTCGGCGTCAAGGTCATTCACGTCGATGCCGCCGAGCAGTTCCTCGGCCACCTCAAGGGCGTTTCCGACCCGGAAGCCAAGCGCAAGATCATCGGCCGCGAGTTCGTCGAGGTGTTTCAGGTCGAGTCGAAAAAGCTGGCCAACGCCAAGTGGCTGGCGCAAGGCACGATCTACCCCGACGTCATCGAGTCGGCCGGCAGCAAGACCAAGAAGGCGCACACCATCAAGAGCCACCACAACGTCGGCGGCCTGCCCGAGACACTCAATCTCAAGCTGCTCGAACCGCTGCGTGAACTCTTCAAGGACGAAGTGCGCGAGCTCGGCGTCGCGCTCGGCCTGCCCAAGGAAATGGTTTATCGCCATCCCTTCCCCGGGCCGGGCCTTGGCGTTCGCATCCTGGGCGAAGTCAAACGCGAGTTCGCCGATCTGCTGCGCCGCGCCGACGCGATCTTCATCGACGAGCTGCGCGCTTCCGGCTGGTACGAAAAGACCAGCCAGGCCTTCGCCGTCTTCCTGCCGGTCAAGAGCGTCGGCGTGATGGGCGACGGACGCACTTACGAACACGTCGTCGCGTTGCGCGCCGTCGACACCAGCGACTTCATGACCGCGCACTGGTCCGAGCTGCCGCACAGCCTGCTCGGCAAGGTTTCCAACCGCATCATCAACGAAGTGCGCGGCATCAACCGCGTGGTTTATGACATTTCGGGCAAGCCGCCGGCGACCATCGAGTGGGAATGATCCGGCGTCTGGTATAGACCAGGACAACCGGGCATGAAATACCCTCAAAGCCTGCGTGATAGCAGGCTTTTCTTCGTCTGGGCCCGGTGTTTTCTGGCGCGTCAAAGAATCCAAAAGCGCTGTTCAAGGCACCAGCAAGCGCATTGTCTGAATCGAAGGGTGGGGAAGTGCAACAGCGCCATGAGCGGAGTTTAGCTGACGCACAAAGCGCTAGCCGAGCGCTGTTCTACCGTCCCCGACTGGCCCAGGACTGGAATCCAGTTCCGCGACATTACCCCGCTTCTGCAGGACAAGAAAGCTTTCCGGGTGCTGGTCGATCTCTTTGTCCATCGCTACCTCGAAGCCGATCCCGACTATACGGATCGGCAAGCATTGAAATTCATCCCGACGCCTGCCGGCAGGGTGATCGAATCCTGCTGGTCGACGATCTGGTCGCCACCGGCGGAACTCTGGTGGCGGCGTCGAGACTATTCTTGCTGGCCGCCGGATTCACTCCGGCCAAGGGCAAGTTGCATCAGGGACGAATCTGCACCGGCGATCAGTTCATCACCCACCGGGAAATGGATAGCCACGCCTATTTGACCGAAGAACTGGCGGGGGATGGCGTCGAAATGGAGGGTGCCAGCGTGGCCCTCGTCTGCAGTGTCAATCGGGTGCCGTTTCTCGTCGCGCGAACCATCTCGGATCGCGCTGATGGAAGCGCCGCCAGCAATTTCGAGGAGTTCCTGCCGCAGGCGAGCCAGAACAGTCTCGATCTGGTCCGCTTCCTGTTGTCCAAAATTGCCCAGAGCGAATTGCCTCAGGTTGCCTCCTGATTGACTAGGGACCTGCGCCAATAAGGTATAGCGGTCAGCGCAGCTGACCTGAATCGTGGCGCCTGCAGGCGGCGATTTTCATATATCGATAGAACTATTTCTTGTTTCTCGCGATCTCTCCGGCTGTGTAACATCCGCCTTCTCGAGTCCGCGTCGAAACAGGAGATGCCCAATGAATGAAGTCGATGATCTGCGCCAGCAACTGACCATGGCGCTCAAAAGCCGGGCCCTGGTCTATGCGGCCGTTTATGAGGAACTGATTCCCGAGGTCGGCGCGCAGCGTGCCGAGGACATCCTCAAGCGCGCCGTCTACAAGCGCGGCGCGGCGATTTCGCCCAAGTTTGCGGCGCATGCGCCCGCCGATTTCGTCGGGCTGCGCGACAAATTCCTCGATTTCGTCCCCGACCATGGGCGATTATTTTCGCCCGAAGTACGCAAATGCGATACCGACGGTCTCGAGATCAAATTCCACGAGTGCCCGCTCAAGAACGCCTGGGTCGAGGCCGGTTACGACGGCGAGACGCTGGCGACGCTATGCCGCATCGCCGGCATCGTCGACCACGGCACTTTCGAGGCCGCCGGCTTTCACCTCGATTCAAAAACCTGGACACCCGGCGAGACCGGCTGCTGCACGCTCAACATCAGCAAGCGCGGCTGAACCCCCCTTTTCAATTTACGCAGGAGACAAATCATGAGCAAACGACGCAGCTTTCTTCTTGCCGCACTTTCGCTGGCCTTGCTGGCCGCTAGCGGCGCGCAGGCGCAGAACAAGAGCGTGGCGATCGGCTACCAGGCGCCGCTCTCCGGCGAAAACGCGCAGTACGGCGTGCAATTTCGCAACTCGGCGACGCTCGCCGTCGAGCAGTTCAACAAGTCCGGCAAGTTGCCCGGCGTGACGGTCCTGCTCAAGTTCGAGGACAGCAAGGGCGACGCCAAGGAAGGCGTCAACATCGCGCGCAAGTTCTCGGACGATGCAAGCATCGTCGCGGCGATCGGCGACTTCAACTCGACGGTGTCGATGGCTGCCGGCCAGGTCTATGCCCAGACCAAGCTCGCGCAACTGTCGCAGACGGCGTCGCACCCCGATTTCGTCAAGATCAGCCCCTACCAGTTCCGCAACATCACGACCATGGACTATGAAAGCCCGCTGGTCGCCAAATGGGCGCTCGGCAACGGCGCCAAGAAGATCGCCGTGGTTGCCATCCAGAACGACTGGGGCCAGACCGCCGCCGCCAACTTCGTCGGTGCCGTGAAAGCCAATGGCGGCACGATCACCGACACCGAGTACTTCAACCCGGGCACGCGCGACTTCCGCTCGATCATCACCAAGATCTCGCGCAGCCAGCCCGATGCCATCTTCCTCGCCGCTTTCTATGAAGATGGTTCGGCTTTCCTGCAGCAGAAGACGCAGATGGGAATCAAGCAGGCGATCTACGGAACGTCGTCGCTTTCCGACCCGAAACTGCTCGAACTCGCCGGTCCCGCAGCGAACAATATGTACTCGACGACGACCTTCCTGGCCGATAGCCCGGACGCCAACGTGCAGGCTTACGTCAAGTCCTACGAAGCACGCTACAAGGTCAAGCCGCAGATGTTCGCGGCGCAGGCTTTTGACGCGACCAACATCGTGCTCAACGCGATCGTCGCGGCGGGCGGCGCCAATGCGACACGCGCCAAGGTCCGCGATGCGCTGGCCAAGACCAGAAATTTCCCCGGCGTCACCGGGATCACGACTTTTGACCCGGAGACGCGCGAACCGGCGAAGACGCTGACCAAGCTGCAAATTCAGAACGGCAAGTTCGTTCTGCTCAAGTAAGCCGCCGGTACTCACCGGTCAATCGTTCTTGTCGCGGCTTCGGCGGCGACAAGGGCGAGGCCGCGCTGATATTGCCAGCTCGACCAGCGCAGCCAGGATTGAAGTCAATCATGAGAAAACACCTCCAGGGCATCGACCACGTGGTCATCGCGGTCGCCGATCTCGATCAGGCGGCGGCCGATTTCGAGCGATTGGGTTTTACGCTGACGCCGCGTGGGCGCCACACGATGGGCTCGGAGAACCACTGCGCGATGTTCGCTGGCGATTACTTTGAGTTGCTGGCGGTTCCTGCCGACCATCCGGTGACGCGCTACTACAGCGACTTCCTGGCGCAGGGAGACGGGCTGGCGGCGCTCGCGCTCAAGACCGACGACGCCGCCGGATTTCACGCCGAGCTGGCAAGCGCGGGGATCTGCGCCGCGCCGCCGGTCGATTTCTCGCGCCCGGTGATCCTTCCTGAAGGCGCTCGCGACGCCGCCTTTCGCATCACCCAGGTCGATATCAGCGAAACGCCGGGTGGGCTAGTCTTCGCCTGCCAGCATTTGACTCGCGACGTCGTCTGGCGCCCCGAGTATGAAGAGCACGCCAACGGCGCGATCGGTCTGCACGGCATCAGCGTGCTGACCGATGCGGCGAATTTTGGCGCGACGCGAGACGCCTACGAACGATTGTTCGACCGCGCCGCCGAAGGCTCCGGGCAGGACGGCCGCAACTGGCGCGTGGCGACCGGCAACACGCCGATCGAGGTGCGCACGCCTGCTGCATTCGCCGAGCAATACGCGGGCCTCGAAGTAGGTCGGCGCACGCTGCCGTTTTTCGGCGCGCTGCATTTTTGCGTTCGTTCGCTGGCGCAGACGCGCAGTGCTCTGGAGCTTAGTGGCGTAGAATTCGCCGCGCGCGCTGACGGTGCCATCGCCGTCGGCGCGCCGCTGACCCACGGCCTGGTGGTCGTCTTTACGGAACTTTCAGCATGAATATCAAACCCCGCTTGCAGCAACTGCTGCCCGAACTGACCGCCTGGCGCCACGAGTTTCATGCCTATCCGGAAACGGCGTTCGAGGAAATTCGCACCTCGGCGCGCATCGCCGAACTGCTCTCGTCGTTCGGCGTCGAGGTGCATACCGGCATCGGCCGCACCGGCGTCGTCGGCGTGTTGCGCGCCGGCAGCAGCGCGCGCAGCGTCGGCCTGCGCGCCGACATGGACGCGCTGCATGGCGAGGAAAGCAACGATTTCGCGCATCGTTCGCAGCACGCTGGCCGCATGCACGCCTGCGGCCACGACGGCCACACCACGATGCTGCTCGGCGCCGCAAAGTATCTGGCCGAGACGCGAAACTTTGACGGCACGATCAACTTCATCTTCCAGCCGGCCGAGGAGAACGAGGGCGGCGGCCGCGAGATGATTGAAGACGGCCTCTTCGCGCGCTTTCCCTGCGCTTCGGTCTACGGGCTGCACAACTGGCCAGGAATGGCGGCCGGGCACTTCGGTATCCTGCCCGGCCCGATGATGGCCTCGTACGACATCTTCGAGATCGTCATCGTCGGACACGGCGCGCATGCCGCCATGCCGCAGCACGGCATCGACCCGGTGACGCTGGCGGCGACGCTGGTTCATGAACTGCAGACGATCGTCAGCCGCAACGTTTCCCCGGTTGACTCGGCGGTGATCAGCGTCACGCAGATTCACGGCGGCGACACCTGGAACGTGATTCCGCCCGAAGTTGTGCTGCGCGGAACGACGCGAACCTTCAAGCCGGAAGTCCAGGATCTGCTCGAGCGACGCATGCAGCAGATCTGCGACGGTTTGGCGTTGACCCATGGCGCGACGATCACGCTACGCTACGAGCGGCGCTACCCGCCGACGATCAACGCGATTGCCGAGGCGAAGATCGCCGCGACAGCGATGACCTCGCTGGTCGGTGCCGAGAAAGTGCACACCGACCTGCCACCGACGATGGGCGCCGAGGATTTCGCTTTCATGCTGGAGAAATGCCCGGGCGCCTACGGCTGGATCGGCAATGGGCCGGGCGCGTTGGGTTGCCTGCTGCATAACCCCGGTTACGACTTCAATGACGACATCCTGGCGCTCGGGGCGAGCTATTGGGCGACGCTTGCCGAGCAGGTACTCAAGGCTTAGGTGCAGTACAGGCGCAGCGAATACTCTGTGCGCCTGTCCTTGAGAGAGAACTAATCGACCAGCCCGGCGAACAGCGGCGTCGACAGGTAGCGCTCGCCGAACGACGGAATGATCACGACGATCAGTTTGCCGGCGTTCTCGGGGCGTTTGGCGACTTGGGCGGCGGCCCACAAGGCGGCGCCCGACGAGATGCCGACCAGCAGGCCTTCCTCGCGCGCGGCGCGGCGCGCGTAGGCGAAGGCGTCGTCGGCCTTGA
>JAGTRW010000062.1 GCA_018262095.1 Pseudomonadota bacterium | reverse complement strand
GTCTTCTGGTTCGAACTGGAATTGAGCAGCGCGCCGCTGCACGCCGTGCATGAGGGCGAGCTGGCGGCGCTCGAACGGGCGCCGCTGCCCGCCGGAACGTCGCGGCGCACACTGCTTTACGTCGAGGACAATCCGGCCAACCTCGAGCTCGTCGAACAGCTGATCGAGCGGCGCAGCGACCTGCGCCTCATGAGCGCCGCCGACGGCAAGCTGGGAATCGAGTTCGCTCGCGTCTATCAGCCCAATATCATCCTGATGGACATCAACCTGCCCGGAATCAGCGGCATCGACGCGATGAAGATCCTGCACGCCGACCCGGCGACGGCACATATCCCGATCATCGCGCTCTCCGCCAACGCGGTGCCGCGCGACATCGAGCACGCGCTCGACGCCGGATTTTTCAAATACCTCACCAAACCGATCAAGGTCACTGAATTCATGGCGGCGCTCGACGTCGCGCTGGAATCGTCAGCGACCGCCAAAGCCAAGGAGAACGCATGATGATTAGTCAGTCCGAGATCTTCAAAGCCAGCATCCTGATCGTCGACGATCAGGAAGTGAATATCGCGCTGCTCGAGCAACTGCTCGGCGAAGCCGGCTACACCAACGTCACGTCGACGACGGATCCGCTGCAGGTCTGCGCGCTGCACCGCAAGAACCGCTACGATCTGATCCTGCTCGACCTGCAGATGCCGGTGATGGACGGCTTCCAGGTCATCGAGGCGCTCAAGACGAGCGACGCCGACGCCTACCTGCCGGTGCTCGTGCTCACCGCGCAGCCCGGCCACAAGCTGCGCGCGCTGCAGGCCGGCGCCAGGGATTTCATCAGCAAGCCGTTCGACCTCGTCGAAGTCAAGACGCGAATCCGCAACATGCTTGAAGTCAGGCTGCTCTACAAGAAGCTTGAGAATTACAGCCGCGAACTCGAACAGACGGTCGCCGAGCGCACCGCCGAACTGCGCGAAAGCGAGGCGCGCTACCGCAGCCTGACCGAACTCGCGTCCGACTGGTATTGGGAGCAGGACGAGAACATGAAGTTCACCAAGGTCTCGGGACCGGTTCTCGAAATGCTCGGCATCCGCGTCGAACCATTGAGCGGGGCGGCCGGCGAGGCCGCTAACGGCGCGCTGGCGGGCTGGAACGAGGACGAACGCGCGCAGCTGCAGCAGCGTATCGCGGCGCGCCAGCCCTTCCTCGACTTCGTCTTCAGCCGCGTCAACGCCGATGGGGCGCGGCAGAAATTCAAGGTCAGCGGCGAGCCGATGTTCGATCGCAACTGTCGCTTCCTCGGTTATCGCGGGATCGGCGTCGAACTCGACCTGGAAGCGGGGGAGCGCCGATGAGCTCGCCGTCATTGCCCTCCAATCCCAACCAGAATCATCTGCTTGCCGCGTTGCCGGCGAGCGAGTTCGATCGTTTGCTGCCGCATCTCGAAGCGGTCGCGCTGCCGCTCGGGCAGATGCTCTACGAACCTGGAACTCAGTTGCTGCACGCCTACTTCCCGACGACCGCGATCGTCTCGCTGCACTACGTCATGGAATCTGGCGCCTCGGCTGAAACCGCCGGCGTCGGCAACGAAGGCGTGGTCGGCATTTCGCTGTTCATGGGCGGCAACACGACGCCCAGCTCGGCGGTGGTGCAGACCGCCGGCCACGGTTACCGTCTCGATCGCCATACGCTGCTCGCCGAGTTCAATCGCGCCGGTTTATTGCAGCGGGTCTTGCTGCGTTACACGCAGGCGTTGATGACGCAGATGGCGCAGACGGCGGTGTGCAACCGCCACCATTCGCTCGAGCAGCAACTGTGCCGCTGGTTGTTGCTGACGCTCGACCGTTTGCCGGGCAATGAGCTGGTGATGACCCAGGAGCTCTGCGCCAGCATGCTCGGCGTCCGCCGCGAAGGAATCACCGAGGCCGCCGGCAATCTGCAGCGCGCCGGCCTGATCAGCTACCGCCGCGGCCACATCTCGGTGACCGACCGCGCCGGGTTGGAGACCCACGCCTGCGAGTGCTATCAGGTGGTGAGCACTGAACTGAAGCGCCTGCTCTCCGACGTTCGGTACCGCCAAGGCGAGACGTAGGTCGGGCACGCCGTGCCCGACGTCTGTTCAGAAATGTATTTTTCCGAGGCCGAAGATTCCGATCAGTCCGATGGCGATCAAATAAATGGCGACGATGGTGCTGAGCAGACGCGGCGCGACGAGAATCAGGATTCCGGCGATCAGCGATATGACCGGGGTCAGGCTGAGAGTGAGGTTCATGGGCAATCTTTCATTCGATCATCAGGGGGAAGGCGTGCCCGACCTTGAGGGCCTGTCGGGCGCACGCTGTCCAAGCTACTCTGCGGCCCAGCGAAAGTCGAGCGTCGAGAGCTTGCTCGTGCCGACGTCGATTGCACGTTTTTCCGCTTTGTCGCCCAGGCTGGCGACGATCTGGTAGTGACCGGCCGGCAGGCGGATCAGGAACCACGGCCCGTCAGAGTGGGAGTCGACGACGTTGCGGCCCTTGGCGTCGGTGATCTCGACCCTGACGTTGCTGAGGTATTCGCCCGACGTCCTGGCGAAGACGAGCTTGACGTTATATTCGCCGGTGATCGCCGTCAGGCGGGCGAGCGATTCGTCGCCGACGCCGCCCGACACGTAGCTGACGTTGCTGCCCGCCTGGATCACGGGTTCGGCATCGGCGGCAGCGGCCAGCGCCGCCGAGCCGAGCAGGACGGCGGCAATGGCGCACCCCAGCAGTCTGTTTTTCAAGGCATTGATCGGTTTCATTGGTGGCTACTCCTGTCTGTCGTTGATCGGTGATGGCTCATGCCGGCCATCGATGGATTGATTATCCGCAAGCGCTGGGCGATTTCTGTGCGCCATCGAACAGAGCGCGTGGCGGCAAGCCGCGATCATCGATGAAGTATTCGCCGGCCTTCGCGACGAAGGTCTTTACCGCTGTCTTTCAATGTGAAGCCTGATCCCATGACCCTGACTCGTTCGCTCAAATCGATCGCCGCCGTTTGTTCGGCGGCGCTGCTGCTGGCCGCTGCGGGCCTGGCGATATTCGGCTGGAACTGGCTGCGCGCGCCGCTCGAGCGCATCGTGCTCGAGCGCACCGGTCGCCAGCTGACGATCGGCGGCGATCTCGAACTCGCCTTCGGCTGGCCGCAACCGCGCCTGCATGCCGGCGCCGTGAGTTTCGCCAACCCGGCCTGGGCCACCGAGAAGCAGATGCTTAGCGCCGAAGCGGTCGACCTTTCGATCGACCTGGCGCAACTCTTGCGACTCAACGTCGTCTTTCCCGAAATTCGGCTCACGCGTCCGCTGCTCTTCCTCGAACAGGGCAGCGACGGGCGCAAGAACTGGTTGCTCGACAGCCAGCAGCAGGACGAGGGCGCGCGTCTTCGCATCGACCGTTTGACGCTCGATCAGGGGCGCCTGGGTTACGACGACGTCGCGCAGAAGACCAGCCTGCGTCTCGAATTGTCGACGCTCGACGGCGCCGCCGCGGGTGTCGCCTTCTCGGCGCGTGGCCGCTATCAAGGGCTGCCGCTCACCGCCAGTGGCCACGGCGGTCCGGTGCTGGCGCTGCGCGATGAAGAGATGCCTTATCCGCTCTCCATCGCGTTGCGTATCGGGCCGACCGCGCTCAAGGCCGACGGCAGCGTCACCAGCCTGCTCAATTTTTCCGCACTCGACATGCGCCTGGCGCTCTCCGGCGACAGCCTGGCGCAACTCTATCCGCTGCTCGGCATCGCCTTTCCGGCAACCAGCGCTTACGCCACCAAGGGGCATTTGCTGCATCGTGGGACGAACTGGCAGTACGAAGATTTTTCGGGGCATATCGGCGCCAGCGACATCGCCGGACAGTTGCAGGTCGACACCGGCGGCAAGCGTCCCGTGTTGACCGCCGAGCTGCTCTCCAAGGTGCTCGATTTCGCCGATCTCGGTCCGCTGATCGGCGCCCAAGCGGGCAGCGTCGACGCCGCCCGCCAGGCGGCGCCCGTCGCGTCGTCGGAAACGACGCCGCAAGCGGCGCGGATGCTGCCCGAAGTGCCGTTCTCGAGCGAGCGTTGGGACAGCGTCGATGCCGAGGTCTCGCTCAAGGCGGCCAGTATCCGCAGCGCCGACGAGCTGCCGCTGGCCGACTTTTCTACCCATTTGAGCTTGCGCGATTCGGTGCTCAAGCTCGACCCGCTCGATTTCGGCGCCGCCGGCGGCCACCTCGCCGGAACGATTGCGCTCGATGGCCGGGCCGATCCGATCGCTGCCCGCGTTCAGTTGCGCGCCAGAAAGATCCAGCTGGCCCAGCTCTTTCCAAGCTATGCGCTGGGCCAAAGCAGCATCGGCCAGATCAACGGCGAATTCGATCTAGCCGGCACCGGCAACAGCGTCAGAACAATGCTGGCGAACTCGAGCGGCAAGGTCGGGCTGGTCGTCACGCGCGGCGAGATCAGCCGCCTGATGATGGAGCGCGCCGGCCTGCATTTGTGGGAGATGCTTGAGCTCAACGTGTCCGGCGACCAGCTCGTCAAGCTGCGTTGCGCGGTCGCCGACTTCGACGTCAAGAAGGGCGCGATGAACGCCGAAGCGCTGGTCTTCGACACCGAAGTGACGACCATTCTGGGCACTGGCAACATCGATCTTAAGCAGGAAAAACTCGATCTGACGCTCAACCAGAAAACCAAGAGCACCAGTCCGCTCGCCGTGCGCAGCCCGATCCATGTACGCGGCACTTTCGCCCAGCCCGACGTCGGCGTCGACAAGGGACCGGTTGCCGCGCGTGCTTTTGCCGCGCTGGCGTTGGCGATGGTCAATCCGCTGCTGGTCTTGCTGCCGCTGATCGACGCCGGTCCCGGCAGCGACGCCGATTGTCGGCAACTGGTACAAGCCGCCCGGGCTTTGCCGCGGACGCCGAAAAAAGGCCCCCGGACAGCGAACTGAGGCGGGGGCCGTGGCCCACCAATCGGGTTCCGAGGAGGAAAGAACCGGTGGGCATGGACGAATTATCGCGCCGCGCTGGCCCGGTTTCTGTGCGCCAGCGAACACAGCCAAGCGGTTAGGTCTAGCCTTTGCCGTCGAGCGAGGCGTCGGCCGGCAGGAAGCGCGCGACGATGTCGCGCGCCAAGCGCACCGGCTTCTTGCTCACCGCATCGAGGCAGCACCAGTAGCTGGCGACTACCGCCAGCACCTCGCCGTCGCGATCGATGACCGTCTTGTAATAGGCGCAGGCGCCCAGCAGTTTCTTCAACAGCACCTTGATCTGCACGTGGTCGTTGAGAAACGCGGGGTGCCGATAGCGAATCTCATGTTTGAGCGCGACCCACAGATGCGTCGCCACCGCCTCCTTGGGCGCCAGGCGGCGCCACTGGTGCAAGACGGCCGCCTGCACCCAGGTCAGGTAGACGGCATTGTTGACGTGGCCCATTTCGTCGATTTCATCGGCGGCAACATAGACGTCGTATTCGTAGGGCGAGGCAGTGTGAGCAGTCATGACGTGTTCCTCGAAAGGAAGACCAGTATAGGCCTTCAACGGTGATAGCGAGCAAACCCGCAGCGCCGACCAGGCGTCGCCGTCGGGCGATGGCCGAAAGGCGCGAGCAGATAGCCTGCGGAGACGCGAGTCCGGGCCGGTGATCGGTTCGCCATTGCGCACGGAGGAACTGGTCGCTCAAGGCAGCGGTGAAAACAGCTACCTTGCCGGCGCTGGCCGTTGCTCGGCCGCTTCGCCGGCAAAGGCCGCCAGTTGCTGCAAGGTCGCTTGCACCGCGCGATTGGCCGCGATCACGGCGCCGTAAGGGCCTTCGCTGGTGACTGCGACGTTCTCGTCGAATTCACGCCAGGCGATTACCGTGCGCGTCGTGTTGTCGAGCAGATAGGCACGCAGCGTCAAGCGCACGCGGCTGGGCGCGCTCAAGAGGTCGTGCTGCAGGCGGACGAGTTCGGTGTCGAGCCGCAGGTCGCCGGCGGCGGCGCTGGGCGCCAGGACGACGGCGCGAAAATTGCCGCCGGCTTCGAGCGCAGCGACGATCAGCGGCGCGATCATTTGCGCCGGCGGGGCGATCCACTCGCTGTGCGCATAGTATTCAAGCTGGTGCGCGGCGCGCACGTAGGCGATGCGGGCGCTGGCGTAGCCGGCGGCGGCGTGCGGCGCACTGACGATCAGCGTCGGCGCCGCCTGTCGCGTCGTGCGTGGCGCGGTGTCTGCCGCGCCGTCGAGCGAATAGACCGTCGGTGGCGCGCTCGGCGTCGGACCGAGCGTACCGCAGGCGCAGAGCGTGAGCGCCAGCGCGGCAACGCCGAGCCGGCAGCTTGGTACGCGGAAAGAATTGATCATGGTTGTCCCCTGGCTGGTGCGGTATTTGACGACGATTCGCCCGGGCCGTCGGCAACGGGCTGGCGACCGAACAGCAGGCTCGCCGGATTGCGTTCGGTCTGCTCGCTCAGGCGGCGCAGCGAGTTCGACAGCGCCGAGAGTTCGCCGAGCAATCGTTCGAGCTCGGGCAAGGTTTCGGCGGTGAAGCGTTGCACGTCGGTGCCGATGGCTCCGACGGCTTTGCCGGCGCTGGCGCTGGTCTGCGTGACCGAATTTCCCATTTTTTCGATCGATTCGGCGCCGCGTCCGATGCGCTCGATTGCCGGCCCGAGTTGCGCCGACGCGCGCGAGCTGTTGGCGAGCGTGCGTGCGGCGTCGGTGATCCCCTGGTCGATCGCTTTCTGGCGCGCCGCGACGGTGTGCGCGACGATCGCCAGGTCGGCGAGCGCGCTCTTGAACGCGGCCTGGTTGTCTTCGCTGAGCAGCGCGTTGAAATTGGTCGAGGTGCTGTCGAGTTTGGTCAGCACGCTGGTCATCACGTTTTCGAGCCGCGCGCTGAGCGACGGCTTGCTGCGGATCAGCGGGTAGCTGTTGCCGTTGGCGGCGAGCAGCGGCGGCGCGTCGCGCGCGCCGCCGGAAAGCTCGACGTAGGTGATTCCGGTCAGCCCCTGGGTTTTGAGCACCGCCAGCGTGTCTTCCTTGATCGGCGTGCCGCGTTCGATCGAAAAGAGCAGGATCACGCGTTCCGGATTGGCCGGATCGAGCTCGATTTCGCTGACCTTGCCGACGTTGACGCCGCTGTACTTGACCGGCGCTTCGAGGTTAAGACCGGCGACCGACTCTTCGGCGATCATCTGATAGAGGTCGTATTTCTTCTGCAAGGCGCCGCCCGACGCCAGCCAGAGCGCGCCGGCGACCAGCGCGGCGCCGAGGATCAGCACGAAGGCGCCGACGATCGCGTAATTTACTTTGGTTTCGATGATGATCTCCCTGTTTGCTTTGCGTCTTGCGCTTTGGCGCTCGCCGAGTTTTCCTGCGCCGAGCGGCCGCGCGCGCCGGCAAAGAACTGCCGGATCGCCGGATTGTCGATTTGCGCGAGTTCGTCCATTGAACCGACGCCCTGCATGCGGCCGTCGCCGAGCACGGCGACGCGGTCGGCAACGGCCCACAGCAGGTCGAGGTCGTGGGTGATCATGACGATGCTCAGGCCGAAGAGGTCGCGCAGTCTGAGCACCAGTTCGTCGACTTCGCCGGCGCTTTGCGGGTCGAGGCCGGCGGTCGGCTCGTCGAGAAAGAGCAGTTGCGGGTCGAGCGCCAGCGCGCGTGCCAGCGACGCGCGCTTCATCATGCCGCCCGAGAGTTCGGCCGGGTACTGGTCGCCGACTTCGGGTTTGAGGCCGGTGAGCGCCAGCTTGCACGCGGCGATTTGATCGATCAGCGCGTCGTCGAGCGCGGTGTATTCGCGCAGCGGCAGACCGATGTTTTCCTTGATCGTCAGCGAGCCGAACAGACCGCCGTGCTGGAACATCACGCCCCAGCGCTGGCGCAGCGCGAGCGCCTGCGCGTCATCGATGTCCTTGAGATCGACGCCGAGCACGCGGATAGATCCCGAATCGGGGCGGTGCAGCAGGATCATTTCGCGCAGCAGCGTTGATTTTCCCGAGCCGCTGCCGCCGATCACGGCGAAGATCTCGGCGCGGCGAACCGCAAGCTCGATGTCGCGATGCACGACGTGATCGCCGAAGCGCGTCACCAGCTTGCTGATCTCGATCACTGCGGGGGCGGTGGCGCTTGGCATCTCAGAGGTTGAGCGCGCTGAAGGCGACCGAGAACAAGGCGTCGGCAAGGATCACCAGGAAGATCGACTGGACGACGCTGCGCGTCGTCTGGCGACCGACGCTGTCGGCGCCGCCGGCGGTGCGAAAGCCCTGGAAGCAGCCGATCACCGCGATGATGATGGCGAATACCGGCGCCTTGAAGAGTCCAGAGAGGTAGGCGGTAACGCTGACCGCCTTGACGAAACGCTCGAGAAACTCGGGGAAGCCGACGCCCAGTTGCGCTTGCGCCATGAGCATGCCGCCGAAGACGCCGAGCACGTCGGCGAACAAGGTGAGCAGCGGCAGCGCGATAAGCAGCGCGAAGATTTTCGGCACCACCAGCATATTGAGCGGCGCGATGCCGAGCGTGCGCATGGCGTCGATCTCCTCGGTCACCGACATCGTGCCGATCTGCGCGGCGTAGGCTGAGCCCGAGCGTCCGGCGATGATGATCGCGGTGATCAGCGGCGCGAACTCGCGCAACATCGACAGTCCCACCAGGTCGGCGACGAAGATATTGGCGCCGTACTGGCGCAGCTGGTCGGCGCCCTGGTAGGCGACGACGATGCCGAGCAAAAACGAGAGCAGGCCGACGATCGGCAGCGCGTCGAAGCCGGCGCTGCGGATGTTGAAGAGGATGGTCCGCCAGCGCAATCGCGCCGGATGCGCGAGGCAGGCGCCGATGGCGCACGCGCATTGGCCGACGAAGTTGAGCAGCGCCAGCGACTGTTCGGCGAGATCCATGGTGCTGCGACCCAGGCGCCCGAGCGTCGATGGCGCAGCGCCGGCTGGCGTGGCGGGGCGGTCCTGCTGCGCGACCTGCGCGGCGACGGCGTCGAACAGCGCGGCGAACTGCTCTGGCAGATCGCTCAGTTCGCCAGCGACGCCCCGATCTGCGCGTCGGCGCAGGTAGCTTTGCAGAACCCAGGCACCGACCGTGTCGAGCGATTCGATTCCCGATGCGTCGATCGTTGCGTTGGCCGGCAGCGCGTCGAGTTGCCGTTCGATAGTGCCGATTCCGAGCGCCGTCCATGACCCCGAGAGCGCAAGGTGCTGCGCTGTCGGTTCGGCGATTGCGGCGGGGGTGAGCTGTAGGGCGGCCATCGACCGAGCATAGACGGGTGGGGCCGCGCTGTTTGTTCGCCAGCGAACGGAACGGCGACGGCAGTGAGAAAACAATTTCGCCGGACCGGCTGGGTTTTCAACGGCCAGGCAACTATCATTGCGGATCGAGCTTTTCTCTGGAACCTGATGTCATGAACGATGCAATTGCCGACATTCTCGACCCGCTGATGCAAGCCACTGAGGTGGTCGTCTTCAGCGGCGCCGGGCTTTCGGCCGATAGCGGAATCCCGACCTTTCGCGACGGCGCGACCGGGTTGTGGGCCAATATTGACCCCGATGAAGTGGTCAGCGTCGCGGGGTTTGAAAGAAATCCGGGCAAGGTCTGGGCCTGGCACGAAACGATGCGCGCCTTGTTCGCCGAGGTCAGCCCCAATGCCGGACACCGCGGCATCGCCGAACTCGCCACGCTGTTGCCCAAGGCCCGGCTCACGGTGATCACCCAGAATATCGACGGTCTGCATCAGGTGGCCGGCAGCACGCGGGTTTTTGAGGTGCATGGCAGCGCGCTGCGCGTTCGTTGTCACCACCACTGCGGTTTTGTGGCCTTGTGGCCGCTTGGCGAGCCGGCGCCGCGTCAATGCCCGTCGTGTGGCGCGCGCGTTCGTCCGGATGTGGTGTGGTTTGGCGAGCCGCTCGACGAGGAAGTCTTCTCAAACGCCGTCGACTCGTCGCTTGGCGCCGACGTCTTCATCAGCGTCGGTACCTCGGCGATCATCCAGCCGGCGGCGAGTCTGCCGATGGCGGCCAAGGAATCCGGCGCGCTGATCGTCGAGGTCAATCCGCATCTGACGCCGTTTTCAGAGTTCGCCGATTATTCGATACGCGCCGGGGCTTCGCAGTTTTTCCCGGCGCTGTGCGCCATGCTCGCGCGCCGCGCTTAGGCGCGCGCGAGCGGAGCGGATTATTTCACGGCTTCGAGCGGAAAGTCGGCGCCTTTCCACGAGAACAGGCCGCCGGGGAAGCGATAAACGTTGGTATAGCCGAGCTTGCGCGCCCACGTCGCGGCGTTGTCGCTGCGCGTGCAGTTGACGAAGCCGCAGTAGAACACCAGCGTGCGGCCCTTGTCGGTGCCGAGCAAGGTCGCGAAGTCGGCCTCGCTCTTGCCGTCGGTTTCCTTGACGTCCCATGCCGCCATGCGTGGCACCGGGAACAGGAACTGAGCTGCGCCGGGAATGTGTTCCTTCTTGTAGCTCGCATCGTAGGGCATGGTATCGACGAGCAGCATCGGCTTGCCCTGGTCGATCATTTTCTTGAGTTCGGCGGCGGTCAGCAGTTGGTAGTCGCCGGCCTGGGTATCGCGGGTCAGCTTGACGGCGTCGGTTTCCTTGGCGGTTTCGGCCTCGAATTTGGCGTCGACGGCCAAAGCCGGGAAGGAAAGCAGTGCGCAGCAGAGCGCGGCGGAAGCAAAACGGGTGATCTTCATGGGAGTCTCGGTGGGTGGGTATTGAAATGCGACACGCGGTCGCGGCGCGGCTCGCACTTTAAAGCACGGGCGCCGCTCGCACAAGGCAAGCCGCCATCATGCGCGGCGCGGCTCTTAACGCTCGGCCGGCTTCGCATCGTCGTGCGCGATCGGCCGGCGGCAAAAGCCCTGCGGCGCGACGGCGAGCGCCGCGTTGAACTTGCTCGACATGTTCTGGAAGGCAATCAGCGCCGTGAGTTCGATGACGGCTTGATCGTCAAAGTGCGTCTTGAGCCTTGCCATCAGCTCATCGTCTACTCCCTGACCTGATCGAGTCATCGCTTCGGCGTAGGCGAGCGCGGCTTTCTGCCGCTCGTCGAACAGCGCTGAAGTCTCGAAATCGGCGAGCGCCTCGAACTGCGCCTCGCTGACTCCGCGCTTGAGCCCGGTCGCCGCGTTGATATCGACGCAGAAGGCGCACCAGTTGATCTGCGAGACGCGGACGGTGAGCAGCGAGCGCAGCGCCGCCTCGATCGGCGAACTGCGGCGGTCGAGCGCGCCGTAGAGCAAGGAGAGCGCGGCAAAGACCCGCGGCGTGCGCGCCCACAAGCGCGCCGGTTCGAGTTCCTGCCCGTAGCGCCGGCGCTGGTTGGCGAAAAAAAGCCGCGCATACCAGGGGAAGCGGTGCGTACTGTCGGTGGGGATGCGCGATGCAGGCGTTGAGTTCATGGCCGGATGCCTTGTCTGGCAGACTGTGGTGGATCGTCCGATGGGACGCAGAAAACAAAAAGGCCAGTCCGAAGACTGGCCTAAGTGGTGATACTACACCGTTATTCTGGTGCGCCCGGAGCGATTCGAACGCCCGACCCCTTGGTTCGTAGCCAAGTACTCTATCCAGCTGAGCTACGGGCGCATTGCGTTTTTGAAGCCGCGCATTGTACATGGCCGCTTCGCTGACTTCAAGCGGTCAGCGCCAAGTTTTTTGACCAGAAAACAAAAAGGCCAGTCCGAAGACTGGCCTAAGTGGTGATGCTTCACCGTTGTTCTGGTGCGCCCGAGCGATGAAGCTGGGCACTGGCTCATGCAATTTTCTGTGCCGTGAATTTCAGAAAGCGAACTCTTAAAGTCTTCATTCAGCCTCATGTTTGGATTTTTCGAATTCATATGGCATTGTTTGTGCGCGTCCAGCAATTTCAATCGCATCGATAATATCCTCCAGTTCCGTATCAGTCGCTTCCAACAACGCACGAATTTCCTTCGTGATTGGCACGGGTTGTCGTTCTTTGTGCGCACGATAGACGTATGAGCCGATATAGATTCCGCCCTCGTTGACGTCGAGCTTCGCGAAATGAATACGGTTAAAACCGAAGCTTTGACAGACTTGAACGATGTCTCGGAGCTCCCATATCGGTACAGATCTCCCGAAACCGATGATTTTTACTTGTGGAACTTCGGGATCTTTCGATGTGCTGCCAAACGTCTTTTTTATCAAAATGCCTCGCTTTCTTAGCGCTCTCCGAATATCGATAAATTCAGGAAGTAGATCGTTTATTTGAACTGCCGCTCGCTCAATCTTTGCGTCAGCCATTTTGACTGATTTGTCGATTGTCTCCGTTACTGCAAGAAGCTCAGTTTTTATCGGCTGATTGTCAGTTTCCGTGCCCCCAATTTTTTGGGTAATTGATTTCAGATTCAATTCGAGGCCTGAAAGTACTTCCGCATTGCGATGGTGCTGTTCAAATATCTCGGCTCTTAGCTGGCCGACCAGTGCCTCAGTTGGGTTGGCTATAACGACCTTGCCTGTGTTCAGTTCAAGATACTTTGAATAGAAGACATCCTCTTGCATCTCTGGCCTAAACTTGGTTTGAAGCAGAAAAACGCAAACCAAGAAGACGGGAACATTTGTAATACTTGCGGCCACAAGCGCAGCCGAAGCCCATCCATGGGAGGTTAATGCCGTAGCAGTTGCAAGAAATGACCCATTGATGAGTATGAGTCCGGCTAGCCATGCCGCCAGCAATTGAATTGGTTTAGTGATTTTTGGTGGTTCGATTTTTTGATCGCTCATTTGTGTCTTATCGTAACCCGTCAATTCCATGCAGTCGATTCACGTCTGCGATCGTCCCCGACCAAGTAACACAGGGGCTATGAATACATCGAAAAAAATTCAATAGGACAGCAAGGTACGCTGTTCGCATCTTCTACTCAAGAGATTTGAGCACAGAGGCCGGTGCTGGCGTGCCTGCGCGCAATGCGCGGCCATATCGGTTGTTGAACTTGAGCTGCGCAAATCGATCCTGCCGGAGTTGCTGCTTTTGACGCAGCGGTTCGCCGAATTGCGTACCCGGACCAAGAACAACAAGGACGGCGAGCAGCAAAAGATCGACGACAAGCAATTCGCCAAGCGTTACTTGCAGGTGCTGGTCGATGAAATCGTGGTGTCAGGCGACACGGCGACCATGAAGGGGTGTTATGCCGCCTTGGCTCACGCGGTCGCGGTAGCAAAAAAAATGGGCACTTCCGTAGAAGTGCCCAATTTCATCCGATTCTGGTGCGCCCGGAGCGATTCGAACGCCCGACCCCTTGGTTCGTAGCCAAGTACTCTATCCAGCTGAGCTACGGGCGCTTTGTGTTTTTGAAGGCCCGAATTATACATGGCTGCTGGCTGACATCCAACTATTTTTCCGATTTTTTTGTGGCTCTCGTTTTTTCCTGTGTTGGCGCCGGTTTCTCACCTTCGCCATGGCCCAGTCGTTTGGACAGCGTCGCTGCGGCGTGCTTGATGCTTGTCGCCAGTTCGCTGTCCCACTCCATCTCGAAGTGGCCCATGGTGCCGAGCGAGGTGATGGCGGCGATCATGCGGTCGCTGTGGTCAAAGACCGGTGCGCTGAAACCGTTGATCCCGGGCGTCACGCTGCCGCTGGCTCGCGCTATGCCGTGGCGGCGGATTTCGTCGAGTTGCTGGTCGAAATCGCGGATCACGGCGTTCAGCGGGGTGTCGGCGTTTTCCGCGGTGGCGCGCAATTCGGCGTCGATTTGCTTCTTCATATAGGCTGAGCGGTAGAAGGCGGCGAACGCCAGTCCGGTGGCTGAACTGGTCAGCGGAAGAACATAGCCAGTGCGCAGGGTGACGGTGACTGGTCCGCCGGCTTCGATCCAGCGGACGCAAGTGGCGCCGTGATTGCCCCACATCGCCAGGGCGACGGTTTCGCCGACGTGTTCGCAGAGGTCGTCGAGGATGGGGGTGGCTAGACGCACGGCGTCGATTCTGGCCAGACTGGCTAGCCCGAGTTCGAGGGAGAATCCGCCGAGATCGTAGCGTCCACTATTGGCGTCCTGTTCGACGAGCCCCATGCGCATGAAACTCACCAGGTAGCGGTGCGCCTTGGCGGCGGGCATGGCGGCCGATTGGGCCAGGTCGCGCAGCATCATCGAGCGGCCGTTGGCGGCTAGCGCGCGCAGCAGGCGGGAACCGACTTCGATGGACTGGATGCCTTGCTGTTGCTTGGTGGGGGCGGTTGTCATGAAGGGAATTGTCGCGAAGTTTTGTTGCTGCATTGTAGCCATTTGGCGTTTGTCGTGCGCGCCGCACGGAGAATCCGCGTCACCCGCCGTTGCTGCCTATAATGACGTTTCCGTATTTGCTGCGTTTCTTGACCTGTCTTGCTTGATATCAGGGAGATGAAGATGCGTTCAGTGCTGATCGCCAACCCCAAGGGCGGTGCGGGTAAAACGACGCTGGCCACCAATCTGACCGGCTATTTTGCCAACGCCGGGCATAAGGTCACCTTGTGTGATCTCGACCGTCAGCAGTCGTCGTTGCGCTGGATGGCCTTTCGCGACGCCGCCATGCCACCGGTCAATGGCTATTTTGCGGGCAATCAGATGCTGGTCAGTCTTCCCAAGGAGGCGGACTGGGTCGTGCTCGACGCACCGGCCGGCCTTCAGGGCTACAAGCTGACCGACTATCTGCGCCTGGCCGACAAGGTGCTCATCCCCGTCGTGCCGTCAGTCTTTGATATGGCGGCGACCGAAGACTTCCTCGGTTCACTACGTCAAGACCTGCGCGGACGGCGCGCCGCCGTCGGCATTGTCGCCATGCGCGTCGACCCGCGCACGCGGGCGGCAGGGATGCTCGAAACCTTTCTGCAACACTTCGATTTGCCGATCGTCTGTTACATCCGCAACACTCAGAACTACGTCAACGCCGCCGCCGGCGGACTTAGCGTATTCGACCCGCCGCATTCGCGTCATCGCCGCGATGTCGAACAATGGAAACCGCTCTTGCAATGGCTCGACGACTAGGCTATAGTTCGCCCCCTCGCAACACAGCAGCCCAGCCGGCAACGGCGCAGCGAGAAAGTTTCAAACAAAGTGCTTGACCGGGTGAATCGAAGTTTGCTATAGTTCGCCCCCTCGCTGCACGGCAGGCCAGTCGGAAACGACGAAGCAGGCGGTTTGAAACGTGTTGAGAGGTGAAGAAAAAACGTCAAATATTTTCTCTTCAATTACGGACGCGGGGTGGAGCAGTCTGGCAGCTCGTCGGGCTCATAACCCGAAGGTCACAGGTTCAAATCCTGTCCCCGCAACCAAGAATTTGTAACACGCTCTTTAAAAATCTGACAATCGATAGGTGTGGGTTTTTGGTCTAGTTGAATGCTGCTTAGGCAGTATCGCAAAAAGATGCAACAAAAACTCGCACGATGAAGTAAAAAGTCTGTGGATCTTAGGATCTGCAGGACGTCAAGCGAGAGTTTT
>JAGTRW010000082.1 GCA_018262095.1 Pseudomonadota bacterium | reverse complement strand
CCGCTCTCGCGCGGCATCGCCGACCGCCTCAACGAGCAGGACGGGCTGTTCACGGTGCTGCTGCGCGGCGTGCAGAACGGCAAGGCGGTCGATGACCGGCGCATCGTGAGCTGCGTCAAGCGCGCGCTCAACCCCTACAGCCAGTGGAACGAGATGCTCGCCACCGCGCAGGATCCGTCCTTGCGCTTCGTGATCTCCAACACCACCGAAGCGGGAATCGCCTATGTCGACGAAGCTCTGGTCGACGGCCAGTGCCCGGCGAATTTCCCGGCCAAGGTCACCGCCTTGCTGCTGGCGCGCTTCAAAGCGCTCGGCGGCGGCGCGCAGACAGGACTCGTTTTCCTGCCGTGCGAACTGATCGAAGCCAACGGCACCAAGCTCAAGAAGTTCGTGCTGCAATACGCCGCGGCGTGGGCGCTGCCGGCCGACTTCGTCGCCTGGGTCGAAACCGCCAACGTCTTCTGCAACACGCTGGTCGACCGCATCGTCCCGGGCTTCCCGGCGGCCGAAGCGAAGATGCTTTACGAGCAGTTCGGCTACGAAGACCCGCTGCTGGTCGCCGCCGAACCCTTCCTGCTGTGGGTCATCGAAGGCCCGGCAGCGATCGCCAAGGAACTGCCGCTGCGCGAGGCCGGACTCGACGTGGTGTGGACCGACGACCTGCAACCCTACCGCACGCGCAAGGTGCGCATCCTCAACGGCGCGCATACCGCGAGTTCGCTGGCGGCGTTTTGCGCCGGGCTCGACAGCGTCCAGGCGATGACCGACGATGCGGTCGTCGCGAAGTACCTCAACCAGGTGATGTTCGACGAGATCGTCCCCTTCGTTCCCTTGCCCGAAGCCGAGCGCCAGGCGTACGCCAAGACGATCATGGAACGCTTCGCCAACCCGAGCATCCGCCACGAGCTGATCTCGATCGCGCTCAACTCGGTCTCAAAATGGCAGGTGCGCGTTCTGCCGACGGTCAAGGACTACGTCGCCAAGAACGGCAAAGCGCCGGCCGGGCTATCGTTCTCGCTCGCCGCGCTGCTCAACTTCTATCACGGCCGCTTTGCCAGCGGCGGCGAATACGAAGGCATTCGCGAAGGCATCCGTCAGGACGACCACGCCTACCCGATTCGCGACAGCGCCGAGATTCTTTTTAGTTTTACGCCCGCTCAAACAAGCGTGGCGAGCTTCTGCGGAGCATGACCATGACACAATCCTCAACAATCCGCCTGCACGCGAACGACGACGTGCTGATCGCCACCGCGCAACTCATTCCCGGCAGCGTGATCGAGTCGGAAAAGCTCACCGTCGTCGACCTGATCCCGCCCGGCCACAAGGTCGCTGCGCACGCGATCAAGAAGGGCGAGAAAGTGCGCCGCTACAACCAGATCATCGGCTTTGCGACCGCCGACATCGCTGCCGGCGCGCATATCCATGCGCACAACCTGGGAATGGGCGAATTCGAACGCGATTACGGCATCGGCCAGGGCGTGCATGAAACGGCCAAGGTCGCGACGCCGGCCACCTTCATGGGCTACAAGCGCCCCAACGGCAAGGTCGGCACGCGCAACTACCTGGCGGTGATCGCCTCGGTCAATTGCTCGGCGACGGTGACGCGCGCCATTGCCGGTCACTTCAGCAAAGAGCGGCTGGCCGCCTGGCCGAACATCGACGGCGTCGTCGCACTGCCGCACCCGCTCGGCTGCGGGCTTAACGTCGCCGGCGAAGGGATGGACATCCTGCGCCGCACGATGGTCGGCTACGCCAAGCATCCCAACTTTGCCGGCGTGCTGTTCGTCGGCCTGGGCTGCGAGCAGAACCAGATCGTCCCGCTGATCGAGCGCATCGGCGCACACGAGGAAGGCATGCTGCAAAGCGTCGTGATGCAGGCCGAAGGCGGCACGACCGCGGCGATCAAGAAGGGCATCGCGCTGGTCGAGGCGATGCTGGGCCGTGCCAACGGCTACCAGCGCGAGCCGGTGCCGGTCAGCGAACTGATCGTCGGTCTTAACTGCGGCGGCTCGGACGGCTATTCGGGAATCACCGCCAACCCGGCGCTCGGCGGCGCGTCGGATCTCTTGGTCGCGCACGGCGCGACGACGATCCTCTCGGAGACGCCGGAAATCTACGGCGCCGAGCACCTGCTGACGCGGCGCGCGGCAAGTCCTGAAATCGCGCAGAAGCTGATCGACCGCATCACCTGGTGGAAGGAATACACGACGCGCAGCGGCGCGCAGATGGACAACAACCCGTCGGTCGGCAACAAGGCCGGGGGACTGACGACGATCCTCGAGAAATCGCTGGGCGCGGTCGCCAAAGGCGGCACCAGCACGCTCAACGGCGTCTATCTCTACGCCGAGCCGATAGCCACCAAGGGCTTCGTCTATATGGACACGCCGGGCTACGACCCGGTCGCGGCGACCGGGCAGGCGGCCGCGCGACGACATGGACGTCAACTGCGGCGACCTGATCTCAGGCACGCCGATGACCGAAATCAGCCAGCGCATCTTCGACGCGATCATCCGCTACGCCTCCGGCGAAAAAGTGCGCAGCGAGGAACTCGGCTACGGCAACGACGAATTCCTGCCCTGGCAGGTCGGCGCCGTGATGTAGGTATCAAGTCTTAGCAAGGGCTCGCCCGACAGGCGGGCCCGGCAAGGTGGCAGCAAGCGCAGGTGAAGTTCTCAAATAACAAACTCGGGAGGTTTTTTCATGAAGAAGGCAACGGTACTATTGAGCATGTGCGCGGCCAGCGCATTGACGTTCGCTCCGCATCTGGTTTTCGCCAAGACGGCCGCACCGGCCCAGCCGGCTTACGTCGAGCTGCGTCCGGCCGACTTCCAGAAGGAAGTGGACGGCAAGCAGGTCGGCCTCTACACGATCAAGAACAAGAAGGGGATGGTCGTCAACATCACCAACTACGGCGCCCGGGTCGAGCAGATCCTGGTTCCTGATCGCCATGGCAAGCTCGGCGACGTCGCCCAGGGTTATGAGACCATCGACCAGGTGATGGCCGGCCAGGGCTCGATGGGCGCCTTCATCGGCCGCTACGCCAACCGCATCGGCAACGGCACGTTCACGCTCGATGGCACCGAATACAAGCTGGCGATCAACGACCTGTCGACGCCGCCGGCAGCGCCGCGCCAGAACACGCTGCACGGCGGCAAGAAGGGCTCGCGCTTCGTCGTTTTCGACGCCAAGCAGTTGTCCGACAACGCCGTACAGATGAGCATCCTGTTCAAGGACGGCGAGGAAGGCTTTCCCGGCGACCTGCCGGTGCGCGTGATCTACAGCGTGACCGACAGCAACGAGCTGGTCATCAGCTACGACGCCGTCGCCGCCAACAAGAAGACCGTCGCCAACTTCACCGGCCATACCTTCTTCAACCTGTCCGGCAACATCGGCAGCACGATCGAAGACCACATCCTGACCGTGCCGGCCGAAAAGGTGCTGGAGGCTTCGCCTTCGCTGGTGCCGAACGGCAAGCTGCGCGACGTCGCCGACAGCCCGATGGACTTCCGCAAACCGAAGGCGCTGGGCCGCGACATCAAGGCCGACTACGACCTGCTCAAGGCGGGCAATGGCTATGACAACCACTACGTGCTGAGCATGAAGCAGCCGACCGAGCTGGCGTTCAACGCCCGCATCCGTGATCCGAAGTCGGGTCGCGTGCTGGAAGTGTGGTCGACCGAACCGGGAATCCAGGTCTATTCGGGTAACTTCCTCGAAGGCAAGATTCCGCGCGACCTGGGCAAGGGTTCGATCGTCATGCCGTTTCGCAGCGCGTTCTGCCTTGAGCCTTCGCGCTTCCCTGACTCGGTCAACCAACCTGGATTCCCGAGCACCGAGATCAAGCCGGGTGAATGGTATAGCGGCAAGATCGTCTACAAGTTCTCGACCGACAAAGCGACCGCCGCCAGCAAGTAGGGCAAACGACCCGTGGTAAAAAGGAGGGGGAGCGTCAGCGCTCCCCCTTTCACTGCACTATTTGTATTTGAACTTCTGTTGCCCATCGGCAACAACGGCGAATAAGGTGGCAAAATGCTCCCTATTTTTTTAGTTGGTTTAGCGACATGTTCGAAAACTGTCCTTGACCTTTTGCCCAATGGCTACCAACTATTCTGAACGCATCGAGAGGGGTCGCCATCAGCCGTCCCCCTTCGATGCCAAGTGAGAGATGAATCATGAAGAGCAAGTCTTCCCCCGCCCACCCTCAGGCAGCCAAGAGCGCGTCAAAGCGGGTTTATCTCGACCTGCGCCAACGCATCATTGACATGACCCTGTTGCCGGGGACGAAGATCATCGAGCGCGACATTGCCGCTGAACACGGGATCAGTCGCACCCCGGTGCATGAAGCCGTTCAGCGCCTGACCGAAGAGGGCCTGATCGAGGTCGTCCAACGCGTCGGGACTTTTGTGGCGCGAATACCGCTCGACCAGCTTGAGGAAGCGATGCTGGTGCGAACCGCGCTTGAAGTCGCAGTCGTCGAGAAGGCCGCGACGCAAATCAAATCTGAAGGTATTGCGCGGCTCAAGAAGATTCTCGCGGATCAGCACGCTTGCGTCGAAGCAAACGACATCAAGGGCTTTCATCGCGCAGACGAGTTATTTCACGAGGCGCTGGCCGACATTGCAAGCCTTCCGAGCGTGTGGCCGATCATCCTGCAGACCAAAATGCAGGTCGATCGTTACCGCCAGCTCACCTTGCCGATCCCCGGCCGCATGGACGGTGTGGTCGATCAACACCAAGCGGTCGTCGACGCACTGGAAGCGGGCCGGGTACGCGATGCCGCTACCGCGATGCATGAACACCTGAATCTGGTGCTGCCGGTGGTACAAGTCGCCAAGAAGTTGCGTCCGGAATATTTCACCAACCACCTGAATATCCGTCACTAAACGACGCGAGATTTTCACGCGATCGAAATAGCTTAAAAAAAACGGGATCCGAAGATCCCGTTTTTTATTTCCGGATACTTTAGATCAGAACACCGGAGCGCCCTTGAGCATGGAAGGAATCCAGGTCGAGAAGGACGGCACGTAGGTGACCACGGCCATGACGGCGAAGAGTGCGCCGTAGAACGGCAGGATGCTCTTCATCACCTGTTCGACC
>JAGTRW010000061.1 GCA_018262095.1 Pseudomonadota bacterium | reverse complement strand
GACGGTCAAGCTGATCAACCCGATCGCCATGGAAGAAGGTCTGCGTTTCGCCATCCGTGAAGGCGGTCGTACCGTCGGCGCCGGCGTCGTTGCCAAGATCATCGAGTAAGGATGACGTTAGAGCGTTCCGGTAACGGGGCGCTCTTTGTCTCTGCTGCAGGGGTATAGCTCAACTGGCAGAGCGTCGGTCTCCAAAACCGAAGGTTGGGGGTTCGATTCCCTCTGCCCCTGCCACTACTATAAATAAAGCTGACGAAATGGCCGATAAAATCAAGTTTGCGTTGGCGTTGTTGCTGTTGGTTGCTGGCGTGGCTGGCTTTTATCTACTCGCCGAACAGGCGATGATTCTGCGCGTTCTGGCGGTGTTGGCCGGTTTCGGACTTTCCGCCGCCGTCGCATGGCAGACTGAGCCGGGCCGTCAATTCTTCGCCTTTTCCAAAGAAGCCACGACCGAAGCCAAAAAAGTCGTCTGGCCGACGCGCAAGGAAACCTTGCAAACGACCGGGCTGGTCTTCGTCTTCGTGGTCGTCATGGCGATTTTTCTCTGGCTGACTGACAAGAGCCTCGAGTGGGTGTTGTACGACCTGGTTCTTGGATGGAGAAAATAATGAGCATGCGCTGGTATGTGGTTCACGCCTATTCGGGCTTCGAGAAGAGCGTGCAACGCGCCCTCGAAGAGCGCATTGCCCGGCAGGGAATGCAGGATCTTTTTGGTCGCGTGCTGGTGCCGGTCGAGGAAGTCGTCGAGCTCAAGCTCGGTCAGAAGAGCATTTCGGAGCGCAAGTTTTTCCCGGGCTACGTGCTGGTCGAAATGGAGATGAACGACGAGTCGTGGCATCTTGTCAAAAGCACACCCAAGGTCACCGGCTTTGTCGGCGGTTCGGCCAACAAGCCGACACCGATTACCGAGAAAGAAGTCGAAAAGATCATGCAGCAGATGCAGGACGGCGTCGAGAAGCCGCGTCCCAAAGTGCTGTTTGAGCCGGGCGAGATCGTTCGCGTCAAGGATGGTCCATTTACCGATTTCCATGGCTCGGTCGAGCAGGTCAATTACGAAAAGAATCGCCTGCGCGTGTCGGTGACGATTTTCGGTCGCGCGACGCCGGTCGAGCTCGAGTTTGCCCAGGTCGAAAAGGCCTAGGCAACGGTCCGCGAAGCAGGTCGTCAAAGGCCTGCTTGAGCATTATTTGCGGCGCGTGCGCCGCAGCAGGGCGGCCTCCGGGTCGCATTTGTCGTTGGGGAGCGCCGTAAAAAGCGCGTTAGCACCCGTTTAAAGGAGTTACACCGTGGCAAAGAAAATTGTCGGCTTCATCAAGCTGCAAGTGCCGGCGGGCAAGGCCAATCCCTCGCCCCCAATCGGACCCGCGCTCGGTCAGCGCGGCCTCAACATCATGGAATTCTGCAAGGCTTTCAATGCCCAAACCCAGGGTCTTGAGCCGGGCCTGCCGATTCCGGTGGTGATTACCGCTTTTGCGGACAAGAGCTTCACCTTCATCATGAAGACGCCGCCGGCGACCATTCTGATCAAGAAGGCCGCAGGCGTTCAAAAGGGAAGTCCGAAGCCCCATACCGACAAGGTTGGCAAGCTGACGCGCGCCCAGTGCGAAGCCATCGCGACGCAAAAAATGCCCGATCTGACCGCCGCCGACATGGACGCCGCGGTGCGCACGATCGCCGGCAGCGCCCGTTCGATGGGCATCACCGTGGAGGGCCTCTAACATGGCAACTCTGAGCAAACGCCAAAAGGCGATGCAGGGCAAGGTCGACCGCAACAAGAGCTACGCCGTCGGCGAAGCGCTCAAGCTGGCCAAGGACTTTGCCACCGCCAAATTCGATGAATCGATCGACGTCGCCGTCAGCCTCGGCATCGACGCGCGCAAGTCGGACCAACTGGTTCGTGGCTCGGTCGTGCTGCCCGCGGGCACCGGCAAGACCGTTCGCGTCGCCGTTTTCGCCCAGGGCGAAAAGGCTGAAGCGGCCAAGGCCGCAGGCGCCGATATCGTCGGTTTCGAAGACCTCGCTGCCGATATCAAGGCCGGCAACATGAACTTTGACGTGGTGATCGCCACGCCCGACGCCATGCGTATCGTCGGTCAGCTCGGCCAGATCCTCGGCCCGCGCGGCCTGATGCCGAACCCGAAGGTCGGTACGGTGACCATGGACGTGACGACCGGCGTCAAGAACGCCAAGGCCGGCCAGGTTCAATACCGCACCGACAAGGGCGGCATCGTGCATAGCACGATCGGTCGTGCGTCGTTTGACGCCGACAAGCTCGAGCAAAACCTCAAGGCACTGGTCGAAGCGCTGACCAAAGCCAAGCCGGCTGCGTCGAAGGGTCAGTACCTCAAGAAAATCGCCGTATCCAGCACCATGGGTCCGGGCGTGCGCGTCGATTCGTCGACGCTGTAATCAATGCAGGGCCGGTGCGCTGCACCGGCTTTGGAAGGAACTTTGGGCTGCCGGCAAGCAGTAATGCCGGCAGATCGTCAAAGACCGCAGGTGCCGAAAGGCTTAAGTGTGTGAACAGCCTGCGTAGACGGTGTACCCCGAACAGGATTTGTCTGTAGTTGCTCTTGTAGAACTGCTGGTGCTCTTGGTTCAGGTCGCCGTGGGTGCGATGTGTCCAGCCGGATGTGTCGAGTGTTGACTTGATAGGAGGAAAGACCCATGGGTCTCAATCTTGATGAAAAAAAAGCCGTCGTGGCTGAGGTGTCGGCTCAAGTAGCTACCGCCCAGACTATCGTCGTGGCTGAGTACAGCGGTCTTGAGGTGGTTCACCTCACCAAGCTGCGCGCTCAGGCTCGAAAGTCTGGCGTGTATCTGCGCGTGCTGAAGAACACCCTGGTTCGTCGTGCGGTCGCGGGAAGCTCTTTTGCTAACCTCGCCGAGCAGATGTCCGGTCCGCTGATCTATGGTATTTCGGCTGATCCGGTCGCGGCTGCGAAGGTGCTCAACGACTTTGCAAAAACCAATGACAAGCTGGTTCTGAAGGCTGGCAGTTATGCCGGCCAGGTGCTCGATAAAGCCGGTGTGCAATCACTGGCCTCGATCCCGAGCCGCGAAGAACTGCTTGGCAAGCTACTCGGCATCATGCAGGCACCGGTTACCGGTTTCGCCTGTGCGCTTGCTGCACTGGCTAAGCAACGCGAAGAAGCGGTCGCCTGACCGCCCATTTGCAAGCCCACTGACAGTTTTTACAAGTATCCAGATTTAGGAGTTTATTGATTATGGCTATTACCAAAGAAGACATCCTCGAAGCCGTTGGCTCGATGACCGTGATGGACCTCAACGACCTGGTCAAGGCGTTCGAAGAGAAGTTTGGCGTTTCCGCCGCGTCGATGGCCGTTGCCGGCCCGGCTGCTGGTGGTGCTGCCGCTGCCGCTGAAGAGCAGACCGAATTCACGGTCGTGCTGACCGGCTTCGGCGACAAGAAGGTTGAAGTGATCAAGGTCGTTCGTGCCGCGACCGGCCTCGGCCTCAAGGAAGCCAAAGACCTCGTCGATGGCGCTCCGAAGCCCGTCAAGGAAGGCGTCAACAAGGCCGATGCCGAAGCCCTCAAGAAGTTGCTCGAGGATGCAGGTGCCAAGGCCGAGATCAAGTAGTCTCGCTTTTGCAAGCAGGGCTGGCCGCTTTTTAGCAGCCAGCCCTTTTGTGCTTTTCCGGAAACAACCAGGCCGTTGTTTCTACCGATTTGATGTGCAGCTTTGTAGCGTGCAAATGCAAGCACCAATGGCAGTGCCCCGGCCGGCCGGGGTTTTTGACTGACCGATTGTTTTTGCGTTTGTCCGTTGCAAACCGTGGCGAGTTTGACGACTCGCGACGGGATGCGCTAGAGGATTTTGCTTTCTGAGCTCGGAGCGACCATGAACTACTCCTACACCGAGAAAAAACGTATCCGCAAGAGTTTCGCCAAGCGCGACAATGTGCTTGACGTCCCGTTCTTGTTGGCGACGCAGCTGGAATCTTTCACCGCTTTCCTGCAGGCTGCCGTTCCGCCTGCTCAGCGCAAGAACCAGGGCCTGCAAGCCGCGTTTTCCTCGATCTTCCCGATCGTTAGTCACAGCGGCAATGCGCGGCTGGAATTCGTCAGTTTCGCCCTGGCCGAGCCGGCCTTCGACGTCAAGGAATGTCAGCAGCGTGGCCTGACCTTCGCTTCGGCGTTGCGCTCGAAGGTCCGGTTGATCATCCTCGATCGCGAGGCGCCGGACACCATCAAGGAAGTCAAGGAGCAGGAAGTGTACATGGGCGAGATTCCGCTCATGACGACGACCGGCTCTTTCGTGATCAATGGCACCGAGCGCGTCATCGTTTCGCAGTTGCACCGTTCGCCGGGCGTCTTCTTCGAGCATGACCGCGGCAAGACGCACAGTTCGGGCAAGCTGCTTTTCTCGGCACGCGTGATTCCTTACCGCGGGTCGTGGCTCGACTTCGAGTTCGATCCCAAAGACATCCTCTTCTTCCGCGTTGACCGTCGGCGCAAGATGCCGGTGACGACGCTGCTCAAGGCGATCGGCCTGACGCCGGAACAGATCCTGCGCGAGTTCTTCGATTTCGACACCTTCCAGATCAGCAAGAAGGGTCTCGAGTTTGAACTGGTTCCCGAGCGCTTGCGCGGTGAAGTCGCCCGTTTCGACTTCAACGACAAGTCGGGCAAGGTGATCGTCGCCAAGGACAAGCGGATTACCGGCAAGCACATCCGTGAACTTGACGCCGCCGGAATCAAGCAGATCGCTGTTCCCGAAGATTTTCTGGTCAGTCGCGTGATCGCCCAGAACATCATCGACAAGGACTCGGGCGAGATTCTCGCCAACGCCAACGACGAAATCACCGAGGCCTTGCTGGCCAAGCTGATCGAAGCCGGCGTCGAGTCGCTGCAGACGCTCTATATCAACGATCTGGATCGTGGCGGTTTCATTTCGCAGACGCTGCGTACCGACGAAACGGTCTCCAAGCAGGCGGCACGCGTCGCCATCTACCGCATGATGCGTCCTGGCGAACCGCCGACCGAAGAAGCGGTCGAGATCCTGTTCAACGGCCTGTTCTATTCGGACGACCGCTACGACCTGTCGGCCGTCGGCCGCATGAAATTCAACCGTCGTGTTTCGCGCCAGGACGTCGTCGAGCACAAGGTCATGGTCAAGCATGTGCCGGCCAAGCGCGAGGCGATCGTTGCCGCCATCGTCGAGACCGCTGGCGGCACGCCAGAGGCTGTCGAATTGCTGCTCAGCGAGTTGTCGTATGGCTTGCGTGCAGTCGCCGAAAACCTCACCGAAGACGAGGCCAAGGCGCTGGCTGCGCAGCTCAAGAGCCTGGGCGTCAATGCCGAAATTCGCGACCAGCTGACGCTGTCGCCGCGCGACATCGTCGAAGTGATCAAGATTCTCGTCGAATTGCGCAATGGTCGCGGCGATATCGACGATATCGACCACCTCGGCAACCGTCGCGTGCGTTCGGTCGGCGAACTGGCCGAGAACCAGTTCCGCGCCGGTCTGGTTCGCGTCGAGCGCGCCGTCAAGGAGCGCCTGTCGCAAGCCGAGTCCGACAACCTGATGCCGCACGACCTGATCAACGCCAAGCCGATCAGTGCGGCGGTTCGCGAGTTCTTCGGTTCGAGTCAGCTGTCGCAGTTCATGGACCAGACCAATCCGCTCTCCGAGATCACGCACAAGCGTCGCGTCTCGGCGCTCGGGCCGGGCGGCCTGACGCGCGAGCGCGCCGGCTTCGAAGTGCGCGACGTGCATCCGACTCACTACGGCCGCGTCTGCCCGATCGAAACGCCGGAAGGCCCGAACATCGGCCTGATCAATTCGCTGGCGCTGTTTGCGCGAACCAACGAGTACGGCTTCCTCGAAACGCCTTACCGCAAGGTCATCGACTGCAAGGTCACCGATCAGATCGAATATCTGTCGGCGATCGTCGAGGGCGGTTTCATCATCGCCCAGGCCAACGCCACGCTGGGCAAGGACAACGTGCTCAGCGACGATCTGGTGACCTGCCGCGAGAAGGGCGAAACCATTCTCGCCGAGCCGGCTCGGGTCCAGTACATGGACGTCGCGCCGGGTCAGATCGTTTCGGTCGCCGCATCGCTGATTCCCTTCCTTGAGCACGACGATGCGAACCGCGCGTTGATGGGCGCCAACATGCAACGTCAGGCGGTTCCCTGTCTGCGTCCGGAAAAACCGGTGGTCGGCACCGGTATCGAGCGTACCGTCGCCGTCGACTCGGGTACTGCGGTGCAGGCGCTGCGTGGCGGCAAGGTCGACTACGTCGATGCGTCGCGCGTCGTGGTTCGCGTCAATGACAACGAGACCGTTCCGGGTGAGGTCGGTGTCGATATCTACAATCTCGTCAAATACACGCGTTCCAACCAGAACACCAATATCAATCAGCGTCCGCTGGTTCGCGTCGGTGACGTGATCGCCAAGGGCGACGTCGTCGCCGACGGCGCCTCGACCGACAAGGGCGAACTGGCGCTGGGTCAGAACATGCTGATGGCGTTCATGACCTGGAACGGCTACAACTTCGAGGATTCGATCCTGATCTCCGAGCGCGTCGTCGCCGAAGACCGCTTCACCTCGATTCATATCGAGGAACTGACGGTCGTCGCACGCGACACCAAGCTCGGGCCGGAAGAAATCACGCGCGACATCGCGTCGCTCGGCGAGTCACAACTGTCGCGTCTGGACGAGTCGGGAATCGTTTATATCGGCGCCGAAGTCGAGGCCGGTGACGTGCTGGTCGGCAAGGTCACGCCCAAGGGTGAAACCCAGCTGACGCCGGAAGAGAAACTGTTGCGCGCGATTTTTGGCGAGAAGGCTTCCGACGTCAAGGACACCTCGCTGCGCGTCCAGTCGGGAATCGCCGGCACCGTGATCGACGTTCAGGTGTTTACCCGCGAAGGGATCGAGCGCGACAAGCGCGCGCAGTCGATCATCGACGACCATCTGCGCGGTTACAAGCTCGACCTCGCCGATCAACTGCGCATCGTCGAGCGCGACGCTTTCGCTCGCGTCGAGCGTCTGATCGTCGGTAAGCTCGCCAACGGTGGCCCGAAGCGTTTGACCAAGGGCACCGTGGTTGCCAAGGATTATCTCGATGGTCTCGAGGCGCATCACTGGTTCGACATCCGCATGGCTGACGACGACGTCGCGCAACAGCTCGAGTCGTTGCGCGAAGGTCTTGAGCAGACGCGCAAGGACTTCGATCTGGCCTTCGAAGAGAAACGCAAGAAGCTGACCCAGGGCGACGAACTGCCGCCTGGCGTGCAGAAGATGGTCAAGGTCTATGTCGCGGTCAAGCGTCGCCTGCAGTCGGGTGACAAGATGGCCGGACGTCACGGTAACAAGGGCGTCGTGTCGCGCATCGTGCCGATCGAAGACATGCCGCACATGGCCGACGGCACCCCGGTCGACGTCGTTCTCAATCCGCTCGGCGTGCCGTCGCGGATGAACGTCGGACAGGTGCTCGAAGTGCACCTCGGTCTCGCCGCCAAGGGGCTGGGCTTCAAGATCGACGCCATGTTGCGGCGCCAGGCCAACGTCAAGGAGATGCGTGAATTCCTTGAGCAGGTCTATAACAGCAATGGCAAGCCCGAGGATCTCAACCAGCTCAACGACAGCGAAGTCATGGAAATGGCGGGCAACCTCAAGGCTGGCGTTCCCTTTGCGACGCCGGTGTTCGACGGCGCCAAGGAGCACGAAATCAAGGAAATGCTCAAGCTGGCCGGAATGCCGGAGTCGGGGCAAATGACGCTGTATGACGGCCGGACCGGCGAGCAGTTCGAACGTCAGGTGACGGTCGGTTACATGCACATGCTCAAGCTGCATCACTTGGTCGACGACAAGATGCACGCGCGTTCGACCGGCCCGTACTCGCTGGTAACGCAACAGCCGCTGGGCGGCAAGGCGCAGTTCGGCGGCCAGCGTTTCGGTGAAATGGAAGTCTGGGCGCTCGAAGCCTACGGCGCGTCGTATGTGCTGCAGGAAATGCTGACCGTCAAGTCGGACGATGTGAACGGCCGCACCAAGGTTTATGAAAGCATCGTCAAGGGCGACCACAAGATTGAGGCCGGCATGCCGGAGTCCTTCAATGTGTTGGTCAAGGAAATTCGCTCGCTGGCGATCGACATCGATCTGGAGCGGTTTTAAGGCGAGTTTGCACGGTTAATGAGCGACGGCGGCTGCGGCTTTGGCCGCAGCCTAGAGAATTTGTATTCTCACCCCGAACGGAGTGAAAGATGAAAGCACTGCTTGATTTGTTTAAACAGGTAACGCAGGAAGAACAGTTCGATGCGATTACCATTGGCCTTGCCTCGCCGGACAAAATTCGATCCTGGTCGTATGGCGAAGTGAAAAAGCCGGAAACGATCAACTATCGCACCTTCAAGCCTGAGCGTGACGGTTTGTTCTGCGCCAAGATCTTTGGCCCGATCAAAGACTATGAGTGTCTGTGCGGCAAATACAAGCGCCTCAAGCATCGCGGCGTGATCTGTGAAAAATGCGGCGTCGAAGTGACGCTGTCGAAGGTGCGCCGCGAGCGCATGGCGCACATCGAGCTGGCTTCGCCGGTCGCCCATATCTGGTTCCTCAAGAGCCTGCCGAGCCGTCTCGGCATGGTGCTCGACATGACGCTGCGCGACATCGAGCGCGTGCTTTACTTTGAAGCCTTCGTCGTTTGCGATCCCGGAATGACGCCGCTGACGCGCGGTCAGTTGCTCACCGAAGACGACTGCCTGGCCAAGACCGAGGAGTACGGCGACGACTTCTACGCAGCGATGGGCGCCGAGGGCATCCGCGAACTGCTGCGCAACATCGATCTGTCGAGCGAAGTCGACCGTCTGCGCGCCGAACTCGAAACGACGACCTCCGAAACCAAGAGCAAGAAGTTCTCGAAGCGCCTCAAGATCCTCGAAGGCTTCCAGAAATCCGGAATCAAGCCCGAGTGGATGGTGCTTGAAGTGTTGCCGGTTCTGCCGCCCGATCTGCGTCCGCTGGTTCCGCTCGACGGCGGCCGTTTCGCGACGTCCGACCTCAACGACCTCTACCGTCGCGTCATCAACCGCAACAACCGTCTGAAGCGCCTGCTCGAACTCAAGGCGCCTGAAATCATCGTGCGCAACGAAAAGCGCATGCTCCAGGAAGCCGTCGACTCGCTGCTCGACAACGGCCGTCGCGGCAAGGCGATGACCGGCGCCAACAAGCGCCCGCTCAAGTCGCTGGCCGACATGATCAAGGGCAAGGGCGGTCGTTTCCGGCAGAATCTGCTGGGCAAGCGCGTCGATTACTCGGGACGTTCGGTGATCGTCGTCGGTCCGCAGCTCAAGCTGCATCAGTGCGGCTTGCCGAAGCTGATGGCGCTCGAGCTGTTCAAGCCGTTCATCTTCAATCGCCTCGAAATCATGGGCCTGGCGACGACCATCAAGCAGGCCAAGAAGATGGTTGAAGTGCAGGAACCGGTGGTCTGGGACATCCTCGAAGAGGTGATCCGCGAACATCCGATCATGCTCAACCGCGCGCCGACGCTGCACCGTCTGGGCATCCAGGCGTTCGAGCCGACCCTCATCGAAGGCAAGGCAATCCAGCTGCATCCGCTCGTTTGCGCGGCGTTCAACGCCGACTTCGACGGTGACCAGATGGCCGTGCACGTTCCGCTCTCGCTCGAAGCGCAGATGGAATGCCGGACGCTGATGCTGGCGTCGAACAACGTGCTGTCGCCGGCCAACGGCGAGCCGATCATCGTTCCGTCGCAGGATATCGTTCTCGGTCTCTACTATGCGACGCGCGAGCGAATCAACGCCAAGGGCGAAGGGATGATTTTCCCCAACCTCGCCGAGATTACCCGCGCCATGCAGGCCGGCGAACTCGATATTCACGCCAAGATCTCGGCGCGAATCAAGGAGTACGAGAAGAACGGCGAAAACGGCTGGCAGGAAAAGATCACCCGTTACGAGACCACCGCCGGGCGCGCGCTGCTTTCCGAAATTCTGCCCAAGGGTCTGCCTTTCAGCGTCCTCGATCGGCCGCTCAAGAAGAAGGAAATTTCGAAGCTGATCAACGCCGCTTTCCGCCGCTGCGGCCTCAAGGAAACCGTCGTTTTCGCCGACAAGCTGATGCAGAACGGCTACCGTCTGGCGACCCGCGCCGGCATCTCGATCTGTTCGGACGACATGCTGGTGCCGACGCAGAAGGGCGAGATCATCGCCGCTGCCGACAAGGAAGTGAAGGAAATCGAAAGCCAATACACCAACGGTCTGGTGACCAACGGTGAGCGCTACAACAAGGTCGTCGATATCTGGGGTCGGACCGGTGACCAGGTCGCCAAGGTGATGATGGACCAACTCGGTCAGGAAGAAGTGACCGATCGTCATGGCAAGCGCGTCAAGCAGGAGTCGTTCAACTCGATTTACATGATGGCCGATTCGGGCGCGCGCGGTTCTGCGGCGCAGATTCGCCAATTGGCCGGGATGCGCGGTCTGATGGCCAAGCCGGACGGCTCGATCATCGAGACGCCGATCACCACCAATTTCCGTGAAGGCCTGAACGTTCTGCAGTACTTCATTTCGACGCACGGCGCGCGTAAGGGTCTGGCGGATACCGCGCTCAAGACAGCGAACTCGGGTTATCTGACCCGCCGTCTGGTCGATGTGACGCAGGATCTGGTCGTCATCGAAGAGGATTGCGGTACCGAGAACGGCGTCACCATGAAGGCGCTGATCGAAGGCGGCGAAGTCATCGAGGCGCTGCGCGAACGCGTTCTTGGCCGCGTCACCATCAACGACCTGGTCGATCCGGAAACGCAGGCGACGGTGATCGAAGCCGGCACGCTGATCGACGAGGATCTTTGCGATCTGATCGATCAGCTGGGAATCGATGAAGTCAAGGTGCGTACGCCGCTGACCTGCGACACCCGCTACGGTCTGTGCGCCGCGTGCTACGGCCGCGACCTCGGTCGCGGTACGCCGGTCAATGTCGGCGAAGCGGTCGGCGTGATCGCCGCCCAGTCGATCGGCGAGCCGGGTACCCAGCTCACCATGCGCACCTTCCACGTCGGCGGTGCGGCATCGCGCGCGGCAGTGGCAAGTTCGGTCGAAACCAAGAGCGCCGGCGTCGTTCGCTTCACCGCGTCGATGCGTTATGTGACCAGCGCCAAGGGCGAGAAGATCGTCATTACGCGTTCGGGCGAGGTGTTGATCACCGACGACAACGGTCGCGAGCGCGAAAAACACAAAGTGCCGTATGGCTCGACGCTGCAGGTGGCCGATGGGCAGCAGGCCAAGGCCGGCACCCGCCTGGCGTCGTGGGATCCGCATACCCGGCCGATCATCGCCGAGTACTCGGGTCTGGTGAAATTCGAGAACGTCGAAGAAGGCGTCACCGTCGCCAAGCAGATCGACGAAGTCACCGGCTTGTCCACCCTCGTGGTGATCGATCCGAAGCGTGGCGGCAAAGCGCAAACCAAGGGGCTGCGTCCGCAGGTCAAGCTCTTCGATCCGTCCGGTGAAGAAGTCAAGATGCACGGCAGCGATCATGCAGTGACCATCACCTTCCAGGTCGGCGCGATCATCACCGTGCTCGACGGCCAGACGATTTCGGTCGGCGACGTGCTGGCGCGTCTGCCGCAGGAATCGGCCAAGACGCGTGATATCACCGGCGGTCTGCCGCGCGTTGCCGAGCTGTTCGAAGCGCGCACGCCGAAGGATGCCGGCATGCTCGCCGAATTTACCGGCACCATGTCCTTCGGCAAGGACACCAAGGGCAAGCAGCGCCTGGTGATCACCGATCTCGAGGGCACCGTCCACGAGTATCTGATCCCGAAAGACAAGCACGTGCTGGTGCATGATGGCCAAGTGGTCAACAAGGGCGAATCGATTGTCGATGGCGCGCCCGATCCGCACGATATCCTGCGCTTGCAAGGCGTCGAAGCGCTGGCGATCTATATCACCGACGAAGTGCAGGACGTTTATCGCTTGCAGGGCGTGAAGATCAACGACAAGCACATCGAAGTGATCGTTCGCCAGATGCTGCGTCGAGTCAATGTGCTCGATACCGGCGACACCAAGTTCATCCGCGGCGAACAGGTCGAGCGCGCGCATCTGCTCGATGAAAACGACCGCATGCTGGCCGAAGGCAAGCTTCCGGCCAGTTATGAGCCGGTGCTGCTGGGGATCACCAAGGCGTCGTTGTCGACCGACTCGTTCATCTCGGCGGCGTCGTTCCAGGAAACCACCCGGGTTCTGACCGAGGCGGCGATCATGGGCAAGCGCGACGAACTGCGTGGTCTCAAGGAAAACGTCATCGTCGGTCGTCTGATTCCGGCGGGTACGGGTCTCGCGTATCACCGGATGCGCAAGAGCAATGCGGCAGGCGTCGATCTGGCCGAGCCGCAAGGTGTTGTAAGCGAAGAACTGCCGGTCTCCGAAAAATCGCTGGACGCGCCGATCGGTTGACTTGCTTGTTGATAGGCCCTAGAATCGCGGGTCTTTGTCGGCTAGGGCTAACCATTGCCCCTGCCTGTTATAAAAAAATCGCTAAGGCGGCCTTGGTCCGCCTTGGTTTTTTTGCAGAAGTCATGCTCTTTCCGGGTTGATTCTGCAGGGAATTTAGGGATAGAAATATGCCAACCATTAACCAGCTGGTGCGCAAGCCCCGCGAGGCGGTACGTAGCAAGAGCAAAGTGCCGGCGCTCGAAAACTGTCCGCAGAAACGCGGCGTCTGTACCCGTGTCTACACGACCACACCGAAAAAGCCGAACTCCGCGCTGCGTAAGGTGTGCAAGGTTCGCCTGACGAATGGCTTCGAAGTCATTTCGTACATCGGCGGCGAAGGCCACAATCTGCAGGAACACTCGGTGGTTCTGATCCGTGGCGGCCGCGTAAAAGACTTGCCGGGTGTGCGTTACCACACCGTTCGTGGCTCGCTGGATACCCAGGGCGTCAAGGATCGCAAGCAGAGTCGTTCGAAGTACGGTACCAAGCGTCCGAAGGCTGCTTGATCGGCGTTTGAGTAAGTGGCCGTCCCGATGGGCGGTCGAGAGGCTGGTGCCGTCGCATCAAGCTTCAACTGAATTGAAAATTTGAGGAATTGCTATGCCACGTCGTCGTGAAGTACCCAAGCGCGATATTCTGCCCGATCCTAAGTTCGGCAATATCGAAGTATCCAAATTCGTCAACACCATCATGATGAGCGGCAAGAAGTCGGTTGCTGAACGCATCGTCTATGGTGCATTCGACCTGATCGTCGCCAAGGGCGGCAAGGATCCGATCGAAGTGTTCGGTCTGGCGATGAATAACGTCAAGCCGCTGGTCGAAGTCAAGAGCCGTCGCGTCGGCGGTGCCAACTACCAGGTTCCGGTCGAAGTTCGCCCGAGCCGTCGCATGGCCTTGGCGATGCGCTGGGTGCGCGAGTCGGCGCGCAAGCGTTCCGAGAAGTCGATGGGTCAGCGCCTGGCTGCCGAGTTGCTCGAAGCGGCTGAAAACCGCGGCGGCGCCGTCAAGAAACGCGACGAAGTGCACCGCATGGCTGATGCCAACAAGGCTTTCGCGCACTTCAGGTTCTAGTCACCGTTTCCTCACGTCGCAGCTTGGCTGCGACGATCGTTCTTTATTAGTGAAGGTTTATTACTGTGGCACGCAAAACTCCTATCGACCGCTACCGCAATATCGGTATTAGCGCGCACATTGACGCCGGCAAGACGACGGTGACTGAGCGCATCCTGTACTACACCGGTGTCAATCACAAGATTGGCGAAGTGCATGACGGCGCTGCGACCATGGACTGGATGGAGCAGGAGCAGGAGCGTGGCATCACCATCACCTCCGCCGCGACGACCTGCTTCTGGAAGGGCATGAGCGCGCAGTATCCCGATCACCGCATCAATATCATCGATACGCCGGGACACGTCGACTTCACGATCGAAGTCGAGCGTTCGATGCGCGTGCTCGATGGCGCCTGCATGGTCTATTGTGCCGTCGGTGGGGTTCAGCCACAGTCCGAAACCGTTTGGCGTCAGGCCAATAAGTACAAGGTTCCGCGTCTGGCCTTCGTGAACAAGATGGACCGTCAGGGCGCCGACTTCTTCAAGGTCGTCGACCAGATGGGGACGCGCCTCAAAGCCAATCCGGTGCCGATCGTCATTCCGATCGGCAAGGAAGACTATTTCGAGGGCGTCGTCGATCTGATCAAGATGAAGGCGATCTACTGGGACGAAGCGTCGCAGGGGATGAAGTTCGATTACCGCGAGATTCCGGCCGAGCTGCAAGCGCAGGCTGAAGAATGGCGCGGCAAGATGATCGAAGTGGCCGCCGAGTCGTCCGAAGAGCTGATGAATCAGTATCTCGAAACCGGCGATCTTTCCGAAGCGCAAATCATCAAGGGCTTGCGCGATCGCACGATCGCCTGTGAGATCCAGCCGATGCTGTGCGGTACCGCGTTCAAGAACAAGGGCGTGCAACGCATGCTCGACGCGGTGATCGATCTTTTGCCGTCGCCGGTTGATATCCCGCCGGTCGATGGCGAGAAAGAAAACGGCGAGCCGACGACGCGCGACGCGTCCGACGACGAAAAGTTCTCGGCGCTGGCGTTCAAGCTGATGACCGACCCCTACGTCGGACAGCTGACCTTCATTCGCGTCTATTCGGGCGTGCTCAAGTCGGGTGATACGATTTACAACCCGATCAAGGGGCGCAAGGAGCGTATCGGTCGGGTGCTGCAGATGCACGCCAACAACCGCGAAGAAATCAAGGAAGTTCTGGCTGGCGACATCGCCGCGTGCGTCGGTCTCAAGGAAGTGACGACCGGCGAGACGCTGTGTGATCCTTCGGCGATCATTACGCTTGAGCGCATGGTTTTCCCGGAGCCGGTGATTCACATCGCCGTCGAGCCGAAGACCAAGGCTGACCAGGAGAAGATGGGCTTGGCGCTGAGCCGCCTGGCCAACGAGGATCCGTCGTTCCGCGTGCGTTCCGACGAAGAAACCGGACAGACGATCATTTCGGGAATGGGCGAGCTCCACCTCGAAATCATCGTCGACCGCATGCGCCGCGAGTTCAACGTCGATGCCAATGTCGGTGCGCCGCAAGTGGCTTACCGCGAATGCATCAAGAAGTCGGTCGAGCAGGAAGGCAAGTTCGTCAAGCAGTCGGGTGGTCGCGGTCAGTTTGGCCACGTCTGGCTCAAGATCGAGCCGAACGAAGCGGGCAAGGGCTACGAGTTCGTCGACGCGGTCAAGGGCGGTTCGGTGCCGCGCGAGTACATCCCGGCGGTCGACAAGGGCTTGCAAGACTGCGTCAAGAGCGGTGTGCTGGCTGGTTTCCCGGTCGTCGATGTCAAGTTCACGCTGTTCGACGGTTCGTACCACGACGTTGACTCGAACGAAAACGCCTTCCGCATGGCGGCCTCGATGGCCTTCAAGGAAGGCATGAGAAAAGCGGCGCCGTCGTTGCTTGAGCCGATGATGTCGGTTGAAGTCGAGACCCCGGAAGAGTACATGGGCAACATCATGGGTGACCTGTCGGGTCGTCGTGGCGTGGTCCAGGGGATGGAAGACATTCCTGGCGGGATCAAGGCCATCAAGGCTGAAGTGCCGCTGGCTGAGATGTTCGGCTACTCGACGACGGTGCGTTCGCTGTCGCAAGGCCGCGCGACGTACTCGATGGAATTCAAACACTACGCCGAAGCGCCGAAGAACGTCGCCGAAGCCGTGATCAACAAGAAGTAATTTTTCTTTTGAGGATACTTTAAATGGCTAAGGCAAAATTTGAACGTACGAAGCCGCACGTAAACGTCGGCACGATTGGTCACGTTGACCATGGCAAGACCACCCTGACGGCGGCGATCAC
>JAGTRW010000014.1 GCA_018262095.1 Pseudomonadota bacterium | reverse complement strand
CATGCGCCGGTCGTGCTGCTGCTGCTCTGGCTGCTTGGCCTGACCCTGCCTTACGTTCCGCCGGTTCTCGGCTAGCGCCGTCCGGGCTGGAGGCTAGGCCACAGCCCTTTTCTAATTACTTACTTTGGAGAGCATTATCATGAGCAGAGATGTTGTTGTTCTAAGCGCGGTCCGTTCAGCGGTCGGTACCTTCGGTGGTTCGCTGGCCGGAATGGAACCCTCGGAACTGGCCGGGATCGTCATGAAGGAGTCGATTGCGCGTTCCGGTGTTGACCCTCAACTCATCGGATACGTGACGGTCGGCAACTGCATCCCGACCGATTCGCGCTATGCCTACGTTTCGCGCGTCGCGTCGATTCAGGCCGGCCTGCCGATGGATTCGGTGGCCATGCAGGTCAGCCGCCTGTGTTCTTCGGGTCTGCAGGCGATCGTCAGTTCGGCGCAGAACATCATGCTCGGCGATTCCGACTACGCGATCGGCGGCGGCGTCGAAGTGATGTCGCGCGGCGGCTATATGCTGCCGGCCTTGCGCTCGGGTGCGCGGATGGGTGATACGCAGGCGATCGACATGATGGTCGCGGTGCTCACCGATCCCTTCGGCGTCGGCCACATGGGAATTACCGCGGAAAACCTGGCGACCAAATGGAATACCTCGCGCGAGGAGCAGGATGCCTTCTCGCTCGTGTCGCAGCAACGTGCCGCGCGAGCGATCGCCGAAGGGCGCTTCAAGTCGCAGATCGTTCCGATCGTTCTCAAGACGCGCAAGGGCGAAGTCGTCTTCGATACCGACGAGCACGTCAAGGCCAACACCACGCTCGAGACGCTGGCCAAGATGAAACCGGCGTTCAAGAAGGACGGCACGGTCACTGCCGGCAATGCGTCGGGGATCAACGATGCGGCGGCGTTCTTCGTTCTCGCGGCAGCCGACGTCGCGGCCAAGGCCGGGCAGAAACCGATCGCGCGCCTTGTCTCCTACGCCATTGCCGGCGTTCCCAACGAGATCATGGGCGAAGGCCCGATCCCGGCGAGCAAGCTGGCGCTCAAGAAGGCCGGCCTGTCGCTCGATCAGATGGACGTCATCGAAGCCAACGAAGCCTTCGCCGCGCAGGCGATCGCGGTCAATAAGGGCCTCGGGCTCGATCCGGCCAAGACCAACCCGAACGGCGGCGCCATCGCGCTTGGTCACCCGGTCGGTTGTTCGGGCGCCTTCATCGCCACCAAGGCCATCTACGAGCTGCAGCGCACCGGCGGAAAATACGCGCTGGTCACCATGTGCATCGGCGGCGGGCAGGGAATCGCGGCGATCTTCGAACGGCTCTGATCGCCACAGCGTCACAAGAAACCGACCGGCGTTCGCGCTGCGTCGGTTTTTTTTCGTCAGTAGAGCAGGAACTCCTGGCGCGCCGCAGCCCACGCGGCTTCGTCGGCAAGCGCCAAAATATCGAGGTCGGCGGGCGATGCCTCTTTATCGTCGACCCACTCGCGCAGCTGCGGGCCGCCGTTGATCAGGTCGATCGCCAGCCGGTCGCTTTCGTACTCGTAAGCAAAGTCGCGCCACAGCGGGTAGTCCGGCTGCATCCCGCGCAGCGCCTTGAAAGCGAGCGCCTGCAGCCGCCAGGGACGGAACGCGGCGTGCTGATAGCTCGGATCGTCGACGTGGATCTGCACGCCGTGGCAAAGCTGGCCGGCATGCTTGTGGAAGGTCGGCTCGAACCAGCAGTCGCGCAGGCGACAACCGGCGAGCCAGTGCGGCGCGAGCGCGTGCATCTCGTTGATCAGTGCCTTGGCGTCGATGTCCGGCGCGCCGAAGAGTTCGAGCGGGCGGGTGGTGCCGCGCCCCTCGGAGAGCGTCGTGCCCTCAAGCATCACGGTTCCCGCGTAGCAGCGCGCCATCGAGACGTTGGGCGCGTTCGGGCTGGGGTTGACCCAGCTGCGCTCACCCGTCGGCCAGCCGTAGCCGGGCGCCGCGTCGGGCGACCAGCCGCTCATGGTGATGACGCGGCAATCGACGTCGAGCTTCTGCGTGGCGACGAACCAGCGCGCCAGTTCGCCCATCGAGAGGCCATGGCGCATCGGCAGCTCGCCGGCGCCGACAAAGCTCTGCCAGCCGGGGCGCAGCAGCAATCCTTCGATTGGCCGGCCGGCCGGGTTGGGGCGGTCGAGGATCCAGACCGATTTGCCGTGCTGCGCCGCCGCTTCGAGCAGGTAGCGCAGCGTGGTGATGAAGGTGTAGATGCGGCAACCTAAGTCCTGCAGGTCGATGAGCAGCACGTCGAAGGTCTCCATCATCGCCGCGCTCGGCCGGCGCACTGCGCCGTAGAGGCTGAATACCGGGATGCCGAGTTGCGGATCGAGGAAGTCGGGCGACTCGACCATATTGTCCTGCTTGTCGCCGCGCAGTCCGTGCTGCGGGCCGAACGCGGCGGTCAGCTTGAGCTCGGGGACTTGGGCCAGCGCGTCGAGCGCATGCGTCAGATCGGCGGTCAGCGACGCCGGATGGGCGAGCAGCGCGACGCGCTGGCCGATGAGCGGTGCGCGCAGCGCGGGATCGGCGAGCAGCCGGTCGAGTCCAAACAAAATGGCGGTCATCGAGGATCTTTCAAACGGGATCGTGCGGGCGTTTAGCTTGCTGCCAGTTCAAGCGTAAAGGCGTCGCGCTGGTGAAAATCGGGGCGCGCCGCAGGGTGGCGCAGCGCCCAGTAGCTGTGTCGTCCGTCGGCGATGTCGTCGGCCTCGACGACGGCGGCGAGCGCCAGTTGCAGCCGGGGGGCCGACGGCAAGGTTTGGCGCGGCAGCGTGACGTCCATTTCAAGGTGGCCGGCGAAAAAGCGCGTTACGATTTGAGGTGAGGTGCTCGGCACAAACGTTTCATCGCGTTGACGATAGCCGGTAAATGCATACGCCGCCCATTGGCCGGACGGCGAGAGGTTGAATTCGCGGTAGGCCGTATCGCCAACGCTTCCGACGAAAGCCTCGAAACAGGTGTGCTGCCACAGGCTGTCGCTACGCTCGGGCGAAGGTGATTGCGGCAGGCGCAGGCGCGCGATGTCGCCCCACAAACGGTAGTTCAGTGACAGACTACCGTCGGGCTCGACCGTCGCTCGCGCTTCGATCAGGCGCACCATCGGCGCCGGTGTCGCGGGGTGGCAGAGCAGTTGCAGCGGGTAATCAGCGTTGGCCATGCGGTGGATTTTAGCCGTTCTTCACCGCGCTGCGAAATGAATCGGCCGCAGCAAAGCAATGCGGCGCACCGGGCGCCGCATCCTCTGCTTACTCTTTGCCTTCAGCCTCGACGAGAGCCGGGCCACCGCTGCGCTTCTTCCACCAGGCCCAGACCTTGGGGCCGACGATCGGCAGGAATAGCGTCATCACGGCGATGACCAGGAAGGTCGCGCAAACCGGGCGTGTGAAGAAGACCGAATAATCGCCTTGCGACATGACCAGAGTCCGGCGCAGATTGGTTTCGGCCATCGGCCCCAGGATGATGCCGATGACGATCGGCGACATCGAGAAATCGAGCTTGAGCAGGATGTAGCCGAGAACGCCGAAGCCCATCGTCACGAAGACGTCGATCATCGTGTGATTGACCGAGTAGGACCCCACCGCGCACAGCGTCAGCACGATAGGCACCAGAATGCGGCGCGGCACGTCCATGATCTTGGCTGAAGAGCGCAGTCCGGCGAAACCGATGGCCGCCATCATGAGGTTGGCGACGAACAGGCCGATGAAGATGGTGTTGACTTCGACCGGGTGTTCGGTAAACAGCAGCGGGCCGAGCGAAAGCCCTTGCACCATGAAGGCGCCCATCATGATCGCCGTCGCGCCGTCGCCGGGGATGCCCAGCGTCAGCAGCGGCACCAGCGCGCCGCCAGCAACCGCGTTGGCGCCGGCCTCAGGCGCCGAAACGCCTTCGACCGAACCGTGGCCGAACTCCTCGGGGTGCTTCGACCAGCGCTTGGCCTCCGTATATGAGACGTACGAGGCGATGTCGCCGCCGGTGCCCGGAATCGCGCCGATGATGGTGCCGATGATCGCCGAGCGCATCTGCGTCGGGAAGACGCGTTTCATGTCCAGCCAGGTCGGCAGGATGCGCTTGATCGGTACTTGCACCTTGCGGTTTTCACCGCCGCGGTAGCTGTCTTCCATGCTCACCATGCCCTGCGAGAAAGCGAACAGGCCGACCAGTACCGGGACGAAGGAAATGCCGCCCATCAGATAGACCGAATCGAAGGTGTAGCGGAATCCGGCGGTCATCGGGTCGAGCCCGATCATGGCGATGAAAAGACCCAGTGCGCCGCCCATCAGGCCCTTGACGATCGAGAGCGAAGAGACGCTGGTGATGATGCTGATGCCGAACACGGCGAGCGAGAAATACTCGGGAGCCGACAGGCCGACCGCGACTTTGGCCAGCAGCGGCGAAACCAGCACCAGACAGATTGCGCTGAAGAGACCGCCGACCAGCGACGACATCGTCGACAGGCCGAGCGCGCGTCCCGCTTCGCCTTTGAGCGCCAGCGGATAACCGTCGAGGATGGTCGCCGCCGAGGCCGGCGTTCCCGGTGTGTTGATCAGGATGGCGGTGATCGAGCCGCCGTAGATGGCGCCGCAATAAACGCCGAGCAGCATCAGAATTCCGGTCATTCCTTGGAAAGTGAAGGTCAGCGGCATCAGCAGCGCGATGCCCATATTGACGGTCAGTCCTGGCAGCGCGCCGATGATCACGCCAGCGAAAGCGCCGAGGAAAATCATCAGCAGCGCGTGAAGGCTGAATACGGCAGACGCCGCAGTGAGAATATCGTTCATTGCTTGTCCCCCGTCCGACTATTCGAAGAAAACCGAGGACGGCAATGTGGTGTTGAAGACCAAGGCAAAAAAAACGTAGATGGTGCCAACCACGGCGACGGAGACTGTCGCCGCCACCCATATTTTGCGCTCGCCCATCAGCGCCATCACTGACGGGACGAAGACCAGCGAAGCGGCGACAAAGCCGACGGCGAGCAGCAGGCCACCGTAGATTCCCGAAACCAGCGCGGAGAGGTAGGCCATGCGCACCGGCTTTGAGCTCAGGTCGACTTTCTTTTCGGCGCGGGTGCCCTTGAAGAAGATGACTTCCAACAGCTGCAATGCGCCCAGCAAGATGAACAGCCAGGCGATGATCGAAGGCCAGTAATTCTCGCCCGGAACACCGTCCTCAAAACCCGAAAGATCGCGACCAAAATACATGATCAGCGTACCGAAAAGCGCTGCGCCAAAAGCCACGACGATGTTGTATTTCCTCATGTGATTCCCCTTGCCCGTGCCGCCGTGGTCGGTGGCACGGGTGTGTTCAGCTGCGGATGACGGCGCCTATTTTTTCTTGGACTCTTCGATCAGGACCTTGTAGGTGTCGTGGTCTTCCTTCATCATCGCTGCGGCGTCCTTGCCGACGATGACGACCGGCATGATCCCCATTTTCTTGATCGCCGCCTGGTACTCTGGCGATTTGACGACATCGCCAAAGGCCGTGGTCAGTTCGCGCGTGATGTTCTCAGGCAGCTTGGCCGGACCGGCGAGTATCGCCCAGGCGCGCATGTGCAGGCCAAGGTCCTGGCCCAGCGCTTCCTGGAAGGTTGGCACGTCGGGGAAGAGCTCGAAGCGCTTGGTGTCCATGACGCCCAGGATGCGCAGCGCGCCGGCGTCGACTTGCGACTTGGCGGCGCTCGGTCCGGTGATGATTGCGTCGATATGGCCGCCGACCAGCGAAGCGACGGTCGCCGAGGCGCCTTCGGTGAAGGGAACGTGGTTGAACTTGACGCCCAGCTTGCGTTCGATGTTGAGCGCCGCGAGGTGATAGACAGCGCCCATTCCCGAGTTGCCCATCTGGACCTTGCCGGGTTTGGCCTTGGCGCCTTCGATGAAGTCCTTGAGGTTCTTGTACGGCGAATCGGCCTTGACGACCAGAACGACCGGGTCGGCGACGCCGGCGACGATCGGCGTGAAGTCGGCGTAGGTGACCGGCGACTTGCCTTCGTGCGGGAACATCGCGAGTTCAACCGTGGTCATCACCAGCTTGTAGCCGTCCGGCTTCGACTTGGCGACGTCGAGCAGGCCGGCGACGCCGTTGCCGGCCGGCTTGTTGTCGGGGACGAAGATGATTCCCTTGGGCATCTTGTTCTTGGCAAACTCGATCAGCGTGCGCGTCGCCGTATCCGTCGGGCCGCCGGCCCCCTTGGGGATCACCACCTCGATGTTTTTGGTCGGATAGGTAATGTTCTGGGCCAGCGCTTGCCCGCCAATTGCCGACAGCAGCGCAACGAAAAGTACCGATATCTTTTTCATGACGTTCTCTCCTTAGTTATTGGTTAAACCCGTTGATTGCCAAACATTGCTGCAAAAACGTGACGCCTTCGCCAATCAGCCCAGCAAGATTTTCTGGTAGACGATGTTCTTTCGATTCCAGGTATAGGTCAGGTGGATTCGGTCGCCATCGGCGATGATCGCCGGATACGAGAACTCGCCTTCTTCGCTTTCCATGTCGAAGATGTCCGACCAGTTCTGGCCGTTGTCTGCCGAGTAGGCGAGCGAGATCGGATAGCGTCTTCCCCAGTTGCCGGCGATCGGGTTGTAGGCGAGGACCAGTCCGCCGTCGTCCAGGCGAACGACGTCGATGCCGCTGTTGTTGTTGGGCAGCGTCGTTGCGTAGGCTGCACACCAGTTGCGGCCAAAATCGGTCGAATCGCTGCGGTAGATGTAGCCGCGGGTGCTGCGCATCAGCATATGCACCTTACCCGGCGCCGATTCCCAGAGCGTCGGCTGAATCACGCCATCCCATTTGAAAACGCGATCGACGTCGGTTTCCCACAGCGCGTTGGCGGCCAGTCCGCTCCACACGTCACCGTCGCCCGCCGTTTCGTAGCGCTGATGATCGATCGGCACGTCGTACTTGTTCCAGGTCTTGCCGTGGTCGGCCGAAATATCAGCAAAGACGTCCCAGGTCGCTTCGTTTTCGATCGATGCTGGCGCCAGCCATTCACCGTTGCTCATCACGATCAGTTTGTTCTTGACCGGCCCGCGCGGCAAAGAGTCGCCAGCGACGAGTTCCTGCGGCGCCGACCAGCTTTGCCCTTGATCGTGTGAGACGACCCAGCGCGTGATCCAGTCATGAACCGTTGGGCCGACCTTGTAGAACATCCATACGCTGTCGCCTTCGCGCAGCAGCACCGGATTCCAGTGCGCCAGCCCGTTCTCTGCGATCGCCCGTAGCGGCGGCTGCCAGACGCCGCGCTGCGTGCGCGCGAGCCAGATCGCGACGTCGCCTTCGCCTTCGCGCAGACCGGCGAAAAAAGCCGCCAGAAATTCTCCGTCAGCCAGCTTGGTAAGCGTAGACGCATGGCAGTTGTTGAAACAGCGATGATCCTGCGGCAGCAGAAAGCACCTTTCTGATTTGACAAGCTTCATTGTTCTCCTCGTTATTGGCAAAGCCTTTGATCAGCGCAAATCCCCGGGCCGTCTATTCAGCGTTTGATCATCTGCACAATCAGGTCAGAGCGAAGGTGGCGAGCTGACCGTCACTGTCGGTCAAGAATGTCGCTTGCCGCTTCGATGGCCTCGGCGACGCGCATGGTGTTGCAGGCATTGCGGAAGTTTGAAACGGTGCTCGAGCCGTCGCTGACGGCGCGGAAAAAATCCCGGTATTCGTCGAGTATCCCGGCAGTGCGCAGCGGCGATCCGCAGTCCTCGTCGTAGAGCGTCGAGATCAACTTTCCATTTTCATGAATGTCGATTTTTCCCGGATGGTCGCTGGTGTAGGACTGGGGGCAGTGCAGGTAGATCGATGAATGTCGTCCGTGCAGTTCGTAGCGCTCGACGCTTGATCCGCAGCAGGGGAAAAATTTGAAGAGACCGCGCATCCCCGATTCGAAGGTCACCGAACTGATCCAGATGTCGCTGCCTGAGCTCGGCAGCCTTTGCGTTTCGGTTTCAACGCTGCGTATCGGTCCACACAGGTATTCCATGTAATTTATTCCGTGGATTCCGGTCTCGACGATGAAATGCTCGTAGTGGCGCTCGTTGCGATAAAAATGGCATTCGGCGAAGAAGGCGTCGTCGATGCCATCGGCCAGCGCCTTGAAGCGCCGATTGATCGGCATGTAGCGACGGTTGAAGGCGACGACATTCGGAACCTGCACCTGGTCGGCCAGCAGCAGCGCGTCCCGATACGACTTGCCGGGCGGCTTTTCGCTAAAGATCGGCAGCTTGCGCGACGATAGCCGGCAGACTATTTCGGCGGTCGCGCTGGAATTGACGACGACGACGAAGCAGTCGACACCTTCGTCTTGCGCAAGCGCGTCAAGCGTCGGATAGACGCGTCCGATCTTGAATTGACGAGCCGCCAGTTCTGCCGTTTCGGCGTTCTGGTTCCAGATCCCGGCGATCTCAAGGGGGATTTCGCTGGCGAGCGCTTTGAGCGAGGGCAGGTGATACTGGCGCGACCATTCTCCCGCACCGATGACTGCTACGCGAATCGGTTTGGCTGTCGTTTTTCCGGAATGAGAACCTGAATACATTTAAGTTCCTATATGTGAACCAAGTTCACAAAGGTTGGGATAATGATAAAGCGCGGTCGTTGATGAAGTCAAACAGAATCTGGGAGCTTGGCGCTGTTCCGATAATTTTCGGTGTCAGGCGCTGGAAATTGGCTTTCGGTCAGCTGAGGTGCTGACGTCTTTAAGCTTATGCCGACTCGGCCGAGTAGCCGAATAACCGCGATATTTCGTCGGCCACCTTGATGACCTGCGACGCGATTTCAGGAATCATCTCGGGAGAGACTCGCGAGACCAGCCCGAGTGCGCTCAGTGAAGCGAACACCTTGTTGTCGTGGTCGCGGATCGGCGCGGCGACGCCGCGAACCATCTCGAAGTGTTCGGAGTTGCTGACCGCATAGCCGAGTCGGCGAATTTCGGCGAGCGCGGCGTCAAGTTGATCAAAATCAGTAATGGTCGCTTCGGTGAACTTTTGCAGCCCCGGGTTGTTGAGCGTTCGCCGAATCTCGTCGCGGCTCATGAAGGCAAGAATGGCTTTGCCCGCAGCCGTTGCGTGCAAAGGCGCCGGAATGCCGACGCCGCCGTGAAAAATGTGATGCGGCCAGGAGGTGCTGCCCGACTCGAAACTCTCGATCGGAAGCACTTCGCCGTTGGAGACGACGGCAAGGTGAATCGTGCACTTCAGGTCCTCACTGAGGTTTTGCATGAAGGGCAGCGCGACTTTTCGGATTTCCAACTGCGCCCGCGCGCCACTCCCCCATTCGATCAGCCTGACGCCCAGTTGGTAACGTCCGCTATCGATATCGCGGCGAACGAGTTCCTCGTTTTCCAGCGTGAATAATATCTTGAAGAGCGTGCTTTTCGGCAGCGGGATCTGCTTGAGTATTTCGATGTAACTGAGCGGGCCACTGCTTTTGAGCAGGTCGAGGATACGTACCGCCTTGACGATTGAGTTGACTAATTCCACGGCTCGTTTTCTCTTCTTCTACTTATGTCAACGAAATATAAAACGGGCACCTGGTCGGTGCCCGTTAGGTTAACCGTACCGCTGTCGTGTGCTCAGGTCAATGACTTGAGCGCCGCATCGTAATCGGGCTCGTTCTTGATCTCGGCGACCAGTTCGCCGTGCAGTACCCGGTCATTCTCGTCGAGCACGACGACCGCGCGCGCCGCCACGCCGGCGAGCGGGCCGCTGCTGAGCGCGACGCCGTAGGCTTCGAGAAATTCGCGGCCGCGCATGGTCGACAAGGTGACGACGTTGGTCAGGCCTTCGGCGCCGCAGAAACGGTTTTGCGCGAACGGCAGGTCGGCCGAGATGCACAGCACGACGGTATTGGCCAGCGCGCTGGCGCGTTGGTTGAAGGTCCGCACCGAGAGCGCGCAGGTCGGCGTGTCGATGCTCGGGAAAATGTTGAGCACCTTGCGCTTGCCGGCAAAGCTCGCCAGCGAAACGTCGGCCAGATCCTTGGCGACCAGCGAGAAAGCGGGCGCCGACTGGCCCTTGGTCAGAAATGAACCGGCGACCGTGACGGGATTGCCGCCGAGCGTGACTGTGTTTGCCATGGTGTTTCCTTATTTTGTTTGAGTGGGTTGATCTTAGTCGTTTGCCTTGGCTAAGTGCTTGTTCGTCAACATCGTTCCGGAAAAGTTCGGCGCGTGCCAAGGTGCTGGCCAGCGTACGCCTGCGTGACCTCGCGCAGCGCAACTTTAGCGCATCTCAGCTATCATCGTGGCTGGCCGTCATCTGGAATACCCGCAATGCACACTTCCGCCGCTGTCCATCTCGCCGATTACGCTCAGCCGTCGTGGCTGATCAACACCGTTGACCTTGACGTCGATATCCGCAGCGATTCGACGCTGCTTACCGCCCGGCTCGCCTGCATGCGCAACCGCGCGGTGGCCGGCGATCAGCCGCTGGTGCTCGACGGCGAGGAACTCGAAACGCTGTCGGTCGCGATCGACGGCCGCTTGCTGGCCGCCGAAGCCTACACGCTGAGCGCTGAGCAACTGGTGATCAAAGGCTTGCCCGAGGCGTTTACGCTGGAGACCCGGGTGCGCATCCGGCCGGACGCCAATACCCAGCTCTCGGGGCTCTATCGCAGCCGTGACGGCTACTTCACCCAGTGCGAGCCGCAGGGTTTTCGCCGCATCACCTGGTTCATCGACCGTCCCGACGTGATGGCGCGTTACACGGCCACCGTCCATGCCGACAAGGCATCGTTTCCTTTTCTGCTGGCCAACGGCAATCCGGTCGGCGCCGGCGACGAGCCTGATGGCCGCCATTACGCGACCTGGCAGGACCCGTTCAAGAAGCCCTGTTATCTCTTCGCGCTGGTCGCCGGCAAGCTCGACGTGCTGCGCGACAGCTACCGCACCGCTGCGGGCCGCGACGTTCAACTGGCGATCTACGTCGAGCCGGGCAAGCTCGACCAGTGCGCGCACGCGATGGCGGCGCTCAAGAAATCGATGGTCTGGGACGAGCAGCGCTTCGGCCTCGAATGCGACCTTGACCACTACATGATCGTCGCCGTCGGCGACTTCAACATGGGCGCCATGGAAAACAAGGGGCTCAACATCTTCAACACCAAGTACGTGCTGGCACGCGCCGACGTCGCCACCGACGCCGATTTCGAGAACATTGACCGCGTCGTCGCGCACGAGTACTTTCACAACTGGACCGGCAACCGCGTGACCTGCCGCGACTGGTTCCAGTTATCCTTGAAGGAAGGTTTGACCGTATTCCGCGATCAGGAATTCGGCGCCGATACGCATAGCCGCGAGACTGCGCGTATCCGCGAGGTGCGCGGACTGCGTGCCGCCCAGTTCCCGGAAGATGCCGGTCCGATGGCGCATCCGGTGCGTCCCGAGACTTATCTGGAAATCAACAATTTCTACACCAGCACGGTCTATGAAAAGGGCGCCGAAGTCGTGCGAATGATCCAGACGCTGATCGGCAAGAATGCTTTCCGGCGCGGCATCGATCTTTACTTCGAACGCCACGACGGACAGGCGGTGACCTGCAACGACTTCGTCGCGGCGATGGGCGACGCCGCCGGCTTCGACTTCACGCCGTTCATGACCTGGTACAGCCAGGCCGGAACGCCGCAGCTCAAGGTGCGCGGCGAGTATGACGCGGCCGCTCGCCGTTACACGTTGACGCTCGCGCAGTCGTGCGCGCCGTCGCCGGGGCAGGCCGAGAAATCGCCTTACCTGATTCCGGTTGCGGTCGGACTGGTCGCGCCGCAGGGCGGCGATCTGGACCTGGGGCAGGGCGCGACGACGCGGATTCTGCAGCTGACGCAAGCGCAGCAGAGCTTCGTTTTCGAGAACATCGGGCAAGCGCCGGTGCCTTCGCTGCTGCGCGATTTCTCGGCGCCGGTCGTTCTCGAGTACGACTACAGCGAAGCCGATCTCGCGCTGCTGCTGGCGCACGACAGCGATCCGTTCAACCGCTGGGAGGCGGGGCAGCGGCTCTACGGCGAGCTGATCCGGCGCGCCGTCGCCAGTCTCGCGCGCGGCGAGACGATCGACTGGCCGGTCAGCGTACTGGTTGCCGCTCGCCAGGTGCTGGTCGGTGCCGGTGACCCGGCGTTCATCGCCGAGGCGCTGACGCTGCCCAGCGAAGCGACGCTCGCCGAACAGATGGAAGTGGTCGATCCGGAACTGCTCTACGCCGCTCGAACCGGGCTTGCTCGCCATTTGGCGAGCGGCCTTGCGAGCGACTTTGCGCGCCTCTACGAAGCCTTGGTGCCGCTTTCCGCCTATCGACCGGATACGCTAGGTGCCGGCCGACGTCGTCTGCGCAACCTCTGTCTTTCCTACCTCAACGAGCTCGATAGCGATGAGTACCGTGCGCTGGCGCGCCGGCAGTTCGACGACGCCGACAATATGACCGACCAGTTCGCGGCCTTGTCGGTGCTGGCCAACAGTCCCGGTGACCAAGGCGAATCGGCGCTCGATGCCTTCTACTCGCGCTGGCACGACGAAGCGCTGGTCGTCGACAAGTGGCTGTCGGTGCAGGCCAGCAGCCGCTTGCCGGGAACGCTGGCGCGAGTGGAGACGCTGACGCGCCACCCGGCGTTCGACGCGAAAAACCCCAACAAGATTTACGCGCTGCTGCGCACTTTCGGCGCCAATCACCGGCACTTTCACGCAGCGGACGGCAGCGGCTATCGTTTCGTCGCGGCGCAGATCACCGCGCTCGACCCCGCCAACCCGCAGGTTGCTTCGCGCCTCGCGCGCTGCTTCGATCGCTGGAAGCGTTTCGATAGCGTGCGCCAGGATCATGCGCGCGCCGCGCTCGAAGCGCTGAGCCGGCAGCCTGATCTCTCGCGCGACGTGTATGAGGTGGTGAGCAAGGCGCTGGGCTAGTGGCCTGTTGATATTCGTGGTCGTCAGAGATCGTGATAAATTCTGATCGGCTTTTACGCTTCCCTTCGACCATCACCAAGGAATTACGATGAAATTGTTCCGTCCCTTGAGTTTGACGCTGTGCGCCGCGCTGGTTCTCGCCGCACTCCCTGTTCGCGCCGCATCGATTGACGAAGTCGTCAAGGCCGGCGTGCTCCGCGCCTGTACGCCGGGCGACTACAAGCCATTTAGTTTCGCTACCGGCGAAGGCGCGTACGAGGGGCTGGATATCGACCTGATGCAGTCGCTGGCCGCGTCCTTGGGGGTCAAGGTCGAGTATGTGAAAACGACCTGGGCCAACATGATGGGCGATTTTACTGCCGGGAAATGCGATATCGCCGTCGGCGGGATCTCGGTGACGCTCGAGCGCCAGAGAAAAGCGTCGTTCAGCAGCGCCTATATGGTCAATGGCAAGACGCCGCTGGTGCGTTGCGCCGACGTCAAGCGTTTCCAGACCATCGCCGACATTGATCAGCCCGAAGTGCGCGTGATCGCCAACGCGGGCGGCAGCAACGAACGCTTTGCGCGCGCCAATTTCAAGAACGCCAAGCTCTCCATCCACGGCGACAACCTCGGAATCTTCGACGAAGTGCTCAAGGGCAATGCCGACGTCTTCGTCACCGAATCGGCCGAAACCATCGTCCAGCAGCGCTTGCGACCCGGCCTGTGCGCGGTCAACCCGGAGAAACCGCTGCAATACGGCGAAATGGCCTACCTGCTGCCGCGCGGCGACGTGCTGAGCAAGGAGTACGTCGACCAGTGGCTGCACCTGACCAAGGAAAATGGCGAGTACCAGCGCATCGTCAGCCGCTGGCTGAAGTAGCCCGCGTCACTCGGATTCCTGAAATAAGAAAGCCCGTCGAGCTCAGAGGCTCTGACGGGCTTTTCTGCCTCTGACGAACGATCAGCTGGCGGCGAAGAACTCGCGAACGCGATCCATCCACGATTTGGCGCGCGGATTGTGGCGCCCGGAGTTCTCGCGGCTCGATTCCTCGAGCTCGCGCAGCAATTCCTTTTGCCTTTCGGTGAGGCTCACCGGGGTTTCGACGACCACGTGGCACAGCAGGTCGCCATGGGTGTGGCTGCGCACGCCCTTGATGCCCTTGCCGCGCAGGCGGAAGGTCTTGCCCGATTGCGTTTCGGCCGGGATCTTGATCTTGGCGACGGCGTCAAGCGTCGGGATGTCGATGTCGCCGCCGAGCGCCGCGGTGGTGAAACTGATCGGCATTTCGCAGTGCAGATCATTTTGTTCGCGTTGAAAAACCGAATGCGGCTTGAGGTGGATCTGTACGTAAAGGTCGCCCGCCGGGCCGCCGTTGATGCCGTGCTCGCCTTCGCCGGAAAGCCTTATGCGATCGCCCTCGTCGACTCCGGACGGGATTTTTACCGCCAGTGTCTTGTGCTGCTTGGTACGTCCTGCGCCATGGCAGGACGGGCAGGGGTCGGCGATGAAACGGCCAGTGCCGTTGCATTTCGGACAGGCCTGCTGGATCGAGAAGAAACCCTGCTGCAGGCGAACCTGGCCGCTGCCCTGGCAGGTCGGGCAGGTCTTGGGCTGCGTTCCGGCCTTGGCGCCGGTGCCATGACAGGGTTCGCAGACTTCCATGGTCGGAATGCGAATCTTGGTTTCGGTGCCGAAGGCCGCCTGCTCGAGCGTGATTTCGAGGTTGTAGCGCAGGTCGGCGCCGCGATAGATGTTCGAACGGCCACCGCGTGCGCCGCCGCCACCACCGAAAATCTCGTCAAAAATTCCGCCAAAGGCGTCCGAAAAACCACCTGCGCCGGCACCGCCGAAGCCGCCCATCCCGGCCTGCGGGTCGACGCCGGCGTGACCGTACTGGTCGTAGGCTGCACGCTTTTGCCCGTCGGACAGGATCTCGTAGGCTTCCTTGGCTTCCTTGAACTGGTCCTCGGACTTGGGATTGTCCGGATTGCGGTCGGGGTGATGCTTCATGGCCAGCTTGCGGTAGGCCTTCTTGATGTCGTCCTCTGAAGCGTCTCGGTTGACGCCGAGAATGTCGTAAAAGTCGCGTTTAGCCATGGGGTCTTGAAAGGGATGAGGGATGAGGCGAGGGGCGATTATACGCCCCCCACCCGTGGCTGCCGATGCTCGCTCGCCGCCGCTTACTTCTTGTCTTTGACTTCGCTGTACTCGGCATCGACGACATCGCCGTCATCCTTCTTGGCTTCGCCCGAGGCGCCAGCTGCAGCTGCGCCAGCAGCACCTTCAGCGGCAGCGGCTTCGGCCTGCTGCTTGGCATAGACCTTTTCGCCGAGCTTTTGCGCCGCAGTACCGAGCGCCTCGTTCTTGGCCTTGATGGCTTCGATGTCGTCACCGCGAATGGCTTCTTCGGCGTCCTTGATCGCCGCTTCGATCGCCGTCTTCTCTTCGTCAGAGAGTTCCTTGCCGAACTCGGTCATCGACTTCTTGACCGTGTGGATCATTCCGTCGCAGTGGTTGCGCGCTTCGGCAAGTTCGTGCGCCTTCTTGTCCTCTTCGGCGTGCAATTCGGCGTCCTGCACCATGCGCTGGACTTCTTCTTCGGACAGACCCGAGGAGGCCTGGATCTTGATCTTGTTTTCCTTGCCGGTCGCCTTGTCCTTGGCCGAAACGTGCAGGATGCCGTTGGCGTCGATGTCGAAGGTGACTTCGATCTGCGGCATGCCGCGCGGTGCCGGCGGGATGTCCGAGAGGTTGAATTGGCCCAGGCTCTTGTTGCCCGAAGCGATTTCGCGCTCGCCCTGCAGTACGTGGATGGTCACTGCGTTCTGGTTGTCGTCGGCGGTCGAGAAGACCTGGCTGGCCTTGGTCGGGATCGTCGTGTTCTTCTTGATCAGCTTGGTCATCACGCCGCCGAGCGTCTCGATGCCGAGCGACAGCGGGGTGACGTCGAGCAGCAGCACGTCCTTGACTTCGCCTTGCAGCACGCCGCCCTGGATGGCGGCGCCGACGGCGACCGCTTCGTCGGGGTTGACGTCGCGGCGCGGTTCCTGGCCGAAGAATTCCTTGACCTTGTCCTGCACCTTGGGCATGCGCGATTGGCCACCGACCAGGATCACGTCGTCGATGTCGGTGATCTTGCAGCCGGCGTCCTTGAGCGCGATGCGGCAGGGCTCGATGGTGCGTTCGATCAGTTCATCGACCAGCGATTCGAATTTGGAGCGCGTGATCTTGACCGCCAAATGCTTCGGACCCGACGCGTCGGCGGTGATGTAGGGCAGATTGACTTCGGTCTGCTGACCTGACGACAGTTCGACCTTGGCCTTTTCGGCGGCGTCCTTGAGGCGCTGCAGCGCGAGAACGTCGGACTTGAGGTTGACGCCGGTTTCCTTCTTGAACTCTTCGATGATGTAGTCGATCAGGCGCTGGTCGAAGTCTTCGCCGCCCAGGAAGGTGTCGCCGTTGGTCGCCAGCACTTCGAACTGGTGCTCGCCGTCGATTTCAGCGATTTCGATGATCGAGATGTCGAAGGTGCCGCCGCCCAGGTCATAGACGGCGATTTTCTTGTCGCCCTGCTTCTTGTCCATGCCGAAAGCGAGCGCCGCTGCGGTCGGTTCGTTGATGATGCGCTTGACTTCGAGACCGGCGATGCGGCCGGCGTCCTTGGTCGCCTGGCGCTGGCTGTCGTTGAAGTAGGCCGGAACGGTGATGACCGCCTCGGTGACTTCTTCGCCAAGGTAATCCTCGGCGGTCTTCTTCATCTTGCGCAACACTTCGGCCGAGACCTGTTGCGGCGCGATCTTGCTGCCGCGCACTTCGACCCAGGCGTCGCCGTTGTCGGCCTTGAGGATCTTGAACGGCATCAAGCCGATGTCTTTCTGCACTTCCTTTTCTTCGAAGCGGCGGCCGATCAGGCGCTTGACGGCGTACAGCGTGTTCTTGGCGTTGGTCACGGCTTGGCGCTTGGCCGGCGCGCCACAGAGGATTTCGCCGTCTTCGGCGTAAGCGACGATCGACGGCGTGGTGCGCGCGCCTTCGGAGTTTTCGATGACCTTCGGCTTGCCGTTTTCCATCACGGAAACGCAGGAGTTGGTGGTGCCCAGGTCGATGCCAATGATTTTGCCCATGTCGGTGTCCTTTTCAGTGTTCTAGGATGATTCGTTGATTCGGTGACTCGTCGCGATGTACCCCAAGTGGGGTGCATCGACTTAATTTCAAGCTTTTGCCTTGCAAACGATGACCAATGCCGGGCGCAACACGCGATCGGCGATCAAATAGCCCTTTTGCAGCACGGTGACGACGGTGTTCGGCTCCTGCTCGGCCTCGACCATGCTGATCGCCTGATGGAAATGGGGGTCGAACTTCTCGCCGACCGGGTTGATCTCGGTCAGGTTCGATTTTTCGAAGGCGGCAACCAGTTGCTTGAGCGTCAATTCGCTGCCGGCTTTCATGCTGTCGATGCTCGGCGCTTCGGCGGCGAGCGCCGCTTCCAGGCTGTCCTTGACCGCCAGCAGCTCACGGGCAAAGCGTTCGACGGCGAATTTCGACGCCTTGGCGATGTCGTCCTGCGCGCGGCGACGAACGTTTTCGGTTTCCGCCTTGGCGCGCAGCCAGGCGTCGTGATGTTCTTCCGCCTTGAGTTCCGCCAGGCGGATCATTTCTTCGAGGCTCGGCTCGACATCGACGGCGGGGGGCGTAGCGTCTGCCGGGCTGTTGGCGTCGGCGGGGATTTCTTTGTCTGGCGTTTGCATACCTTAGGGTCTCCGGGAAAACTTGTCGCTAGCTTGGGGCGGTTTATTTTATTTCAAGCATTTTTTGAATTTTATTTGTACCGGGCCGACAAATACCGATGCGCTGCCCGTTTATGCTGTTAGGATATTGAGCCTGTTGTTGCGTCCTTAAAAGGACACCGGCATGACGCAGACGATTGGCAAATACGAGGTCATTCGTACCCTGGGCAAGGGCGCGACGGCGGTTGTCTATCTGGCGCGCGACCCCGGTTCGCAGCGCGAAGTGGCGGTCAAACTGATTCAGTTTGGCGACGACAATGCGGCGATGTCGCGTCGGCTGCGCAAGCTGTTCCAGACCGAGGATTCGATCGGGCGGCGGCTCGATCATCCCAATATCGTCAAGCTATACGACGCGGTGATCGAGCCGGAGCGTGCCTATCTGGTCATGGAATTCATCGACGGCACGGCGCTCGACCATTATTGCGCGATCAACCGTCTGCTGCCGATGCACCGTGTCATCGGCATCATCTTCAAATGTTGCCTGGCGCTCGATCACGCCTTTCGCCAGGGGGTCGTGCATCGCGACATCAAGCCGGCCAACATCCTGATCGACGCTGACGATAATCCGAAAATCACCGACTTCGGTCTGGCGCTCAACCTGCACAAGGACATGAACCGCGACTCGACCTTCGTGATGGGCGTCGGTTCGCCGGCCTATATGTCGCCCGAGCAGATCAAGAACTACCCGCTCAACCAGAAAACCGACCTCTATTCGCTGGGGGTCCTGCTCTTCCAGCTACTTACCGGGCGCTTGCCGTTTCGCGCCAACAACCAGGGGGCGCTGGTCTACAAGATCATCAATGCGGACACGCCGTCGGTCTGCGCGCTCAACCCGAATCTGCCGTCCGGTCTCGATCCGATCATCAAGAAGGCGCTCGAAAAGGATCTATACAGCCGTTATCGCAACGGCGCCGAATTCGCCAAGGATCTGTCGACGGTGCGTTACCAGATGTTCGACGAGGACGCCGTCGTCCAGGATACGACGCATTTTGAAAGACTGCGCCGCATTGAATTTTTCACCGAATTTGAAGATATCGAGTTGTGGGAAGTGCTGCGCATCAGCGTCTGGCGCGAGGTGGCAGAGAAGGTCGTGCTGATCCGCGAGGGCGACAAGAACCGCGTGTTCGGCGTTCTGCTCGGCGGTTTCGTCGAGGTCTCGGTTGGCGGCAAGGCGATCTGCCGTCTCGGCACAGGTGAGGTCGTCGGCGAAATGGCGTATCTGCACCCCAGCGACACGACGCGTTTTTGTTCGGTGGTGACGCTGGAGCCGACTCTTTTTCTCGAAATCAACAGCGCGGCGCTGGAACTAAGCTCCGACGAGTTGCACGAGCGATTCCAGAAAACCCTGGTGAGCCGTGTGCTTGGCCGTCTGCGCGACGCCAACCAGGCGCTTGCCGAACGGGGCCCGTCGGCAGTGCAGGGCAGCCGCGCCGGCTGTGATCTGGAACTGGCGCCGCCCTGATTGGTGTGGGAAGTTTATGTCTTAAAACGCCGGACGATGGTCTGCAGGGCTTGTGCCAGCGCGTTGAGCGACTGCGCCGCGGCCGCTGTCTGGGTAATCGCCGCGTTGTTCTGCTCAGCCATTCCGGAAATGGCCTCGATATTTTCGAAGACCTCATGGCTGACACGTCGTTGCTCGTCTGTTGCCGAGGCGATGGCGTCGAGCCCGCGCCCGACCTCAAGCACCGAACCATGCTCCGACTGCAGGACATTGGCCACACCACTTACCGCTTTCTGGCTTGAAGCAATATGTTCCAGGCCTTCGTCGATGGCTTCTCTAACCTTGATCGATTGCGCCGCCAGCGTTCCGGTAATGCCGCCGATTCGGCTGGCGGAATGCGCGGACTGCTCGGCCAATTTGCGCACCTCGTCGGCCACGACCGCGAAGCCTCGACCGGCCTCGCCCGCCCGCGCTGCCTCGATCGCCGCGTTGAGGGCCAGCAGGTTGGTTTGTTCGGCAATTCCCTTGACGTCCTGGGCGATGACGGTGATTGCCTCGGTGTTCTTGACGAAATCAGTAATCGACGACGACATCAGCTTGACCGCCTGTTCAGCATCGCCCATTTCGCTGCTCAGTTGTTTAAGTACGCGATTGCCTTCGTTGGCGCGTTTGAGGCTTTCCTGCGACTGCTGGTGAACGAGTTCGGTGCTTTGTGAGATCGAGTCGATGCTGTTGACCATGTTCTCGACGGCGCTGGCAGCCTGGGCCGATCGTTCGCTCTGTGTCGCAGAGCCCGCCGCGATGCGTTGCGCCGAGGCCGACAATTCCTGCGATTCGGACGATACGGTGCTTGCTGAATCCCTGATCTGCTGGATCAGCCGACAGAAGTTCTCCATCATTTCGTTGAAGCGGCGGGCCGTTTGGCCAATCTCGTCTTTGCCGCGAACCTCGAGGCGGCGCGTCAGATCTCCGTCACCGCGCGTAATTTCGGTGAGGCTGCCGCTCAACTCGTCGAGCGGACGCGTCACGAAATGTCGAGTGAATTTGTAAATTACGAAGAGCAGCAGCAGGCTGACACCGGCAGCGGCAAGCGCGATCTTGAAGCGAAAACTGGCAACGTCGCGTTCAACCGATTCAAGCGAAACCTTCATGCTGACGACGCCCAGAACCGTGCCTTCCGGAACCTGATGGCAACTGATGCAATCCTTGCCGAGGTAGTTCGTCGACGCCTGCGTCGGCGTGATCACCCTCAGCGTTTGGACGTCGCCTTCGTTGTCAATGGCAGCGTAAGGCCTGGTGTCCTTCATCACCTGCTGCTCGAGGGCATCGAGCGGGCGTGCCGACTTGGTGTCGGGGCCGAAGACTTTTACGACGGCGTCGCTGCGCGCCACGTGCAGGTCCTTGATGACGCTCAACTGCTTGATCTGGTCGAGGAAAACCTCGCGCTGCCCGATGGTGCCGGTAATCATCATGCCGGTGAGTCCGGCCATGGTCATTTCGTGGATGCTCTTGGCGAAATCTCCGGCCTGACGAATCGACGTTTCCCGGCTGACGTCGGCCTGCCAGTGAATCATTCCGGCCCATACGATAACCAGAACGAACCATATCGCGGCAGTCAGCCGGACCCAAATCTTCAGATTGTTCATGCCTGGCTACTCCTGCAGCGCGACGAAAGGCAGACCAAGCCCAGGCCGGGGCGAGCCCCAGAGTCGGGTCAGATCGTAAGATCTACCTGCTGAATAGTGCCAACACTGCCGTCTTCCTGCAAGAATATTCCGCTCGATCTGATCCGGCCCTGCTGTTCGTTGTTCGCGTCCTTGAGGTCAAACGACGTGGCAGCGTTGGCCAGTCCAATGGCGCCGACGTTGGCCTGTTTGAGCGTCGAGAGCTGATCGTTGCCGTTGCTGTCCTTGGTCCACACTTGCAATTGCGCGTAGGCCGCGTCGTTTTCGTCGATCCAGCCGTTGTGGTCATCGTCGAGTGCAGAGAGTTCGGCAAAGCCGTTGCCGCTTTTCGCGCCGAACAGTTCCGATCCGTTGTTGATCTTGCCGTCGCCGTTGCGGTCGAGCGCGAGAAAGCCGCTGCCGCCGGCGACGAAGTTGATGCTCTCGTTGCTGCCGTCGGAATTGAGGTCAAACGTGAAGCGCTGATCGGTCAGTTGGGCCGCCGCACCGTCGAAGTTGAGGACCAGCGGATCCTGCATCTGGCGCGTGTTGCCGATGGTGATGCTGAAATTGGATTCCTCGTAGTAGCTGCGCGACATCGACAGCGACACGGAAAAATCGATTTGCTTGCCGTCGGCGGTATGAACCAAGCCGCTTGCTGAAAAGCTGGTCTGCTCGCTTTCGCTGTAGGTTTCGCGGCGCGCGTACTCGAAGGCGGATGCGGTCGGCGCTGACGTCGCCGCGGTCGGCGTCGTCGGCGTATTCGTTGTATCCGTTGCATTCGTTGTTGTCGGCGTCTGAACGGCAGGCGCCGAAGCCTCTAGCTTTAGCGCGCTGGCGCTCAGCGATTTGATATCCTTGCCGGTCAGCATGGCGACCAGCGAGCGGATCAAGCGCAGCTTCGGGTCGTTTTCGGCATCGTCGATGCTTTGCTGGATGGCTGCCGATTCGTTCGACTGCAAGGCCTTGCCGCTCTCCGAGAGCGACACCGACGACGCTGCCGCCAAGGTGCCTGGCTCGCTGCCGGCGCTTGCACGATTGGTCGTCCAGCTGCGTACCGAGGCCTTGACCTCGTGACTTTGCTGCTTGTTGTGGCTAGCTTCCATCTGCAGTGCGGCGCTGGCGATTTTCATGGCGGCCTCCAATAATGCGCGTTAACGTTTCTTAACATCAATTAACGGCGATCGCAGGCGATTGCTTGAGTACTATTTTTGGTCAAAGCCCCTCGCGGCGACTTCAATCGCTGGCGCCCAGCGCTTTGGCTCGCGAGGCGGCCGCGGCGAGCGTGGCCGGGTCGGGCGCGGCGCGCGTCGGCCAGCCTTGCAGATGGCTTGCGGCGAGGTCGGCGAGCGCACCGATCCAGTCGTCGCGCTCGTTGAGGCAGGGGATGGTGTTGAACGTCTGTCCGCCGGCGGCAATGAACGTGGCTTTGCCTTCGATGGCGATTTCTTCGAGGGTTTCGAGACAATCGGCAGGAAAACCGGGGCAGATCACGTCGACGTGGCCAACCCCCTGTCGGCCGAGCGATGCCAGCGTTGGCGCGGTATACGGTTGCAGCCACTGGGCGCGGCCAAAACGCGACTGAAAGCAGATCTGGTAGTCGTCTGCCGAGAGCCCCAGCGCTTCGGCGAGCAATCGCCCGGTCTTGTGGCATTCGCAGTGGTAGGGATCGCCCTTGTCCAGCGTGTAGCGCGGAACCCCGTGAAAGCTCATGATCAGCCGGTAGCCGTTGGGCGGGCGAGGATGGCTCTGCCAGTGCTGGCGAACGCTGTTGGCCAGCGCGTCAATATAGCCCGGGTGGTCGCAAAAACTGCGGACGGTCCGAAATTCGGGCTGGTTGCGCGTCGCGGCTGCCCAGGCGAAAGCAGCGTCGACGGCGGTCGCCGTCGTGCTTGACGAATACTGCGGGTAGAGCGGCAGCAGCAGGATTCGCGTCGCGCCCTCGGCCTTGAGCCGTGACAGGGTCGCGGCGATCGACGGCGATCCGTAGCGCATCGCGTAGTCGACCTGCACGTGGTGTCCGGCTTCGCCGAGCAGGCCGCGCAGCAGTTTGGTCTGGCGCTCGGTATGCACCTTGAGCGGCGAACCCTCGGCTGTCCACACCGCAGCATATTTTTCGGCCGATTTCCTGGGCCGCACGGTGAGGATGATGGCGTTGAGAATCAGCCACCAGATCGCTCGCGGAATCTCGACGACGCGCGGGTCAGAGAGGAATTCCTTGAGGTAGTGGCGCACCGCCGTAGCGGTCGGCGCTGCGGGGGTGCCCAGATTGACCAGTACGACTGCGGTCCGGGCCGCACTGCCGTGACGGTAGGCGGGTTCGCGCAGATAGCGTGGCATCAGGCGTTGCTCTGGTAGGTGAGCGCGGATGAAAGCAGTTTGGCGGTGATGTCGACGATCGGTATCACGCGTTCGTAAGCCATACGCGTCGGACCGATGACGCCGACCGAGCCGACGATCTGGCCGTCGACCTCGTACGGCGCGGTGACGACGCTGCATTCGTCGAGCGGCGCGAGGCCCGATTCGCCGCCGATGAAAATCTGGATGCCGTCGGCACGGTGCGAAATATCGAGCAGTTGCATCAGCGCGGTGCGTTGTTCGAAAAGATCGAAAAGCTCGCGCAGTCGCTTCATGTTCGACGAGAGCTCTTCGACTTCGAGCAGATTGCGTTCGCCGGAGATGATGTAGCGCTCATCGGTACGGTTCATCGCTTCGTCGCCGGCGGTGAGCGCCGCCTCCATCAAGCCCTGCAGGTCGCCGCGCAGCTTGCGCAGGTCGTCGCGGACCCGGTTGCGGATGTGCTCAAGTTCGCTGCCGGCAAAGTACTGATTGAGATAGTTGGTGGCGACCACCAGTTCCGATAGCGAATAGGGGCGCTCGGTAAACAGGATCCGGTTTTGCACATCGCCGTCGGTGGTGACCAGGATCAGCAGGATTCGCTTGTCGGACAGGCTGACGAACTCCATCTGGCGGATTCTCGGCGTCTTGCGCCGCGGCGTCAGCACGATGCCGGCAAAATGGGTGAGTCCTGAAATCAGGTGCGACGCGCTGCTGATCAGTTGCTGCGGCTGCGAGGGGTGGAGCTGGCCTTCGATGGCGTGGACTTTTTCGATCTCCAGCGGTTGCATGGTGAGCAGGCTGTCGACAAAGAAGCGATAGCCGCGCGGCGTCGGCACGCGTCCGGCCGAGGTGTGCGGGCTGGCAATGAAGCCCAGCTCTTCGAGGTCGGCCATGACGTTGCGCACGGTCGCCGCCGACAGGTCGAGCCCTGAGTATTTCGAGAGCGCGCGCGAGCCGACCGGCTGGCCGTCGGCAATATAGCGTTCGACCAAGGTCTTGAGCAATGTTCTGGAGCGTTCATCGAGCATGAGGACGATTCTACAAAAAGAAGCAGCGTTTAACCAAGGCGCAAAGAACAAATAAAACGACAGCCCGGCGTGTTATGCCCCGGTACGCGTCGCAAGGCACGGCGAAAGCGATTCTGTGGTTTAATTCGGACCATGAATGATGACCCCGTTTTTTCATCTGGTGGACGTGCGTCTGCACCGAAAACGATTGCGCTGATCGGAAAGTACCACAGTCGCGAGATTGCCGAGTCGCTCTGTCTTCTGGCCACGAGTCTTTACGAGCGTGGCGTTACGGTGCTGGTCGAGAATGTGACGGCCAGCCACGCCGAGGCGCCGGCCAATCTGCAAAACTGGCAGCGCTGCGATTTTACGGCGATTGGCGAGCGCGCCGATCTGGCGATCGTGCTCGGTGGCGACGGCACCATGCTCAATGCCGCACGGCAACTGGCGCGCTTCGAGGTGCCGCTGGTCGGCGTCAATCAAGGGCGTCTGGGTTTTCTCACCGATATCGCGCGCGACGACATGCTGACCAGCCTGGACGATCTGCTGGGCGGAAAGTTCTCTGCGGAAAATCGCATGCTGCTGGCTGCCGAAGTGTGGCGCGACGGCCAGCGCATCGTGTCCAATCTCGCGCTCAACGACGTCGTCGTCGACAAGGGGTCGATCGGTCGCCTGATCGAGTTCGAGCTGTTGGTCGATCGCGAGTTCATCTACAACCTGCGTTCGGACGGCCTGATCGTCTCGACGCCGACCGGATCGACGGCGTATTCCTTGTCGGCCGATGGCCCGATCCTGCATCCTCTGGTTCACGGCATTGCGCTGGTGCCGCTTTGCCCGCACTCGCTGACCAATCGGCCGATCCTGGTCAGCGACCGCAACGAAATCGAAATCCGCATTGTCCGCGCGACGGATTCGCGAGTGCACTTCGACGGCCAGGTGACTTTTGATCTGCAACCCGAGGACCTGGTGCGCATTCGTCGTTCGGATTATTCGATCTGTCTGCTGCATCCGCCTGGCTACAGTTATTTTGCGATGCTGCGCCAGAAGCTGCATTGGAGCGAAAAGCCCATTGCCCCGTAAGCCACGCGCTCATCTGAAACCCTCTATCCGCCCATGCTGCGTCGTCTGACAATTCGGGATTTTGTTCTGGTCGACCGGCTCGAGCTTGAGTTCAATCCCGGCTTCGGGACCTTGACCGGCGAGACCGGTGCCGGCAAGTCGATTCTCGTCGATGCGCTGGCTTTCGCGCTGGGCGAACGTGCCGATGTCGGCCTGATCCGCTCTGGTTGCGAGCGCGCCGAAGTCGCTGCCGAGTTTGACCTTGCCGGCTCGCCCGAGGCAGCGGCCTGCCTGCGCCAGCAGGACCTCGATAGCGGCGACGGCTTGTTGCTGCGCCGGGTGGTCGATACCAACGGGCGTTCGCGCGCCTATCTCAACGGTTCGCCGGTGACGCTGGCCCAGTTGCGCGAGGTCGCCGAGTCGCTGGTCGATATCCACGGCCAGCATGCCCATCAATCGCTGCTGCGCGGCGATGCGCAGCGCGCCTTGCTCGATAGCCACGCCCGGCTTGGTTCCTTGCTCGACGAGGTCGCTGCGGCGTGGCGCCGCTGGCGGGAAATCCGCGGTCTGCTCGACGCTGCCGCCGGCGGCGCGCAGGCCCTGGCGCAGGAGCGCGAGCAACTCGAGTGGCAGGTGCGCGAGCTGGAAACGCTCGGTTTTTCGCCTGCCGAGTGGGACGCCTTGAATATCGAACACAAGCGTCTGGCACACTCCGCCAGTCTGGTCGAAGGTGCGCGCTTTTCGCTCGACCTGCTCGCCGAAGGCGACGCGGCGTGTGAGCAGCTGGTCGATACGGTGGCTCGCCGGCTCGATAGTCTGGCCGAGTACGACCCGGCGTTGGCCGAGGTCGCCGCTTTGCTGCAATCGGCGCAGACCGAACTTGCCGAAGCCGTTTCGGCGCTGCGTCGCTATGCCGATCGCGTGGACCTCGATCCGCAGCGGTTGGGTGAGGCCGAGCGCCGAATCGAAGCGGTGCACGGTTGCGCACGGAAATTCCGCTCGACTCCGGAAGACCTGCCGGCACTGCTCGAGCGCTGGCAGGCGCGGCTTGCGGTGCTTGGCGAGAGCGCCGACATCGGCGCGCTGGAGGCTCGTGTCGCTGCGGCGCGCAAGCAGTACGAGGCTTTGGCCAAGGATCTTTCGAAGCGCCGCGGCAAGGCCGCTGACGCGCTGGGTCTCGATGTCAGCCGGGTGATGCAACAACTGGCGCTGGGCGGCGGGCGTTTCGAAGTTGGTCTGGTCCCCGTTGAAGCCGGCAGCGCGCATGGCCAGGAGCTGGTCGAGTTCCGTATCGCCGGCCTGGCGGGCAGCGAGTCGCGCGCGCTCGCCAAGGTCGCCTCGGGCGGTGAACTGTCGCGAATCAGCTTGGCCATTCAGGTCGTGACGAGCCAGGCGGCGAGCGTTCCGACGCTGATTTTCGACGAGGTCGATGTCGGCATCGGTGGCGGGGTCGCCGAGGTCGTCGGTCGCCTGCTGCGTGAACTGGGGTGCGAACGGCAGGTCTTGTGCGTCACCCACCTGCCGCAGGTCGCGGCGCGCGCCAACTGGCAGTGGCAGGTGATCAAGAGCGCGCCGGACGGGCAGTTGCGCAGTCGCGTCGTCGCGCTCGACGACGCGGCGCGGGTTGAAGAAATCGCGCGCATGCTCGGTGGTGTCGAGATTACGGCGATCACCCGGCAGCACGCGAGCGAGATGCTGGCTGGCAGCTGATCCGGTTGACCTAGATTAGCGCTGGGAAATCACCAGCTTATGATCTAACCTGAGCAACGTAGCGGTTTGCCGTAAAGGCTATTTCTACGATGATTCAGGGCATTGCACCCAGTTCGACCTCAGCCGGCCTTGGCTTCGAAATGCGCACGCGTTTCGCTGCGCCGTCGTCGACCGGAATCGCTGCGTTGACTTCTACTGGGACGAACGATTCGGCTGAGTCGGGTGCTTCGCCGGCCAAGTCCAACGAACTCACGGCGCAGGAGCAGCAACAGGTCTTGCAGCTTCGCCAGACCGATCGCCAGGTTCGCGCACACGAGCAGGCGCACCTCTCGGTTGGCGGCGATCTGGTGCGCGGCGGCGCGTCGTTCAGTTATCAGACCGGTCCCGACCAGCAGCGCTATGCCGTTGCCGGCGAAGTTTCGATTGACGTTTCGCCCGCCAGTACGCCGCAGGAGACAATTCCCAAGGCCGAGCATATTCGTGCGGCGGCGTTGGCGCCTGCCGACCCCTCTGCTCAGGACAACAGCGTGGCGGCGCAGGCGCAGCGCATGGCGAGCGAAGCGCGGATGGAAATCGCCGCCATGCGCTTGCAGCAAAGCGCTACGGATCAGGGGGGCAGCCGTTTCTACCAGGGGGTCGAGCAAAGCAGCGGACTTGGCGGGCGCCTGGACCTCTTTGCCTGAGTGCGGTTTATCTCGGCATCGCCAGCGGCGTTCAGTCTTGCGCGGTCTGGCCGCGGTGCGGGCAGTCGGGCTTGGTGCATTCCGCATAGAGATAGAGCGCGTGCTCGTGGATCACGAAGCCGCGATCCTTGGCGATTTTTTTCTGGCGGCGCTCGATCTCCTCGTCGTAAAACTCTTCAACGCGATCGCAGTTGACGCACACCAGATGGTCGTGGTGTTTGCCGGCGTTGATCTCGAAAACCGCCTTGCCGGATTCGAAGTGGTGGCGTTCGAGCAGGCCAGCCTGCTCGAACTGGGTGAGCACGCGATAGACGGTGGCCAGGCCGATGTCCATTTTTTCGGCGAGCAGCAGGCGGTAGACGTCGTCGGCCGTCATGTGGCGCTGCTCGGCTTTTTCGAAAAGTTCGAGAATTTTCAAGCGCGGGCCTGTGGCTTTGAGCCCGGTGCTCTTGAGGTCGGTGGGTTTGCTCATGGATTGGGCTTGATCGGCGAAGAAGGGAGACGTTCTTTTCGGTTATCATATACCGGATGTTGTGATTTCTCGTACCCAGGCTGCTTTTCGACGCGTATTTCCGACTATTTACCAAGAAACATCCCAAGCATGATTCTTTCTCGACTGGCCAGAATGGTCTTCCTGGCGACCGCCATCTCTGGTTGCTCCTCGGTGCCGCGTATCGTCAATGAATACAAGATTGACGTTCAGCAGGGCAACGTATTGACCCAGGATATGGTTTCTCAACTCAAACCCGGTCTGAGCAAGGATCAGGTGCGCTTTATCCTTGGCACGCCAGTGTTGATGGACATGTTTCATGCCAATCGCTGGGATTATGTTTATCGGCTGCAAAAGGGAAACGGTGTCGTTGAGACGAGAAAGTTCTCGACCTTTTTTGATGCCGATGGCAAGCTGCTCAGCGTCAGCGGCGATGTGATGGCGGCGCAGGCCGCCGACGCCGCGACCGCCCCGGAAAGCAAGTCGCGCGAGATCGATTTGGGGTCGATCGAGCCTGGCGCTGCGGTGCCGCCGACCGAGGAGCGAGGTTTTTTTGGAAAAATGATGGAAAGCGTGGGTTTCTAGGATGAACGGAATGAAGATTGCTGTCGTTGGCGCCTGTGGTCGCATGGGGCGAATGATTATCGAGTCGGTGCTCAAGGACGGTCAAGCGACGCTGGTGTCGGCGATCGATCAGCCCGGAACGATGGCGATTGGCAAGGACGCCGGCGAACTGGTCGGCATGCCCTGCGGCGTCGCGGTGAGCAGCGACGTCGAGGCGGGGATCGCGCGCGCCGACTGCCTGATCGATTTTACGCGTCCGCAAGGCACGCTCGAGCATCTGGAGATCTGCCGTCGGCACAAGGTCGCCGCAGTGATCGGCACCACGGGGATCGACGACGCGGGCAAGGCGGCGATTGCTGCTGCCGCGCGCGAGATCCCGATCGTTTATTCGCCCAATATGAGCGTCGGCTTCAATGTCGTTATCAAGTTGCTCGACGCGGCGTCGCGCATCCTCAATGAGGGTTACGACATCGAGATCGTCGAGGCGCATCATCGGCACAAGGTCGACGCGCCATCGGGAACCGCGCTGCGCATGGGCGAGGTGATTGCCGATGCGCTCGGGCGCGATCTGAAAACCTGCGCCGTCTATGGCCGCGAGGGATACACCGGCGAACGCGATCCGTCGACCATCGGTTTCGCCACCGTGCGTGGTGGCGATATCGTCGGTGACCACACGGTGATGTACTGCGGTACTGGTGAGCGCGTCGAGATCAGCCACAAGGCGGGCAGCCGGGTGCCGTATGCGCTGGGTAGCCTGCGCGCGGTGCGCTTTCTGGCCGGCCGTTCCTGTGGCCTGTTCGATATGCAGGATGTCCTCGGTTTGCGCTGAGTATTTTCAGCCCAGCCGGTCGCCGGTTATCGCGCGATGAAATCCCGCATTCTTGCCGGCAAGATTCGCGAGATATTTGGCGGCGACGGCGAGTCAGTCTATCGGCAATTGCTGGCGGACGCCGCCAAAGACCACCCGCTGCTGGCACGCGGGGCGGCCAAACTGCTCGATGCCATCGATGCGCTGATCACGCAGCTTTTTGCCGTGCATCAGTTGCAGTCCGAGCTTTCCGGTGATGCCTTCTCGGATTGGAACCTCAAAAGCGGTCAAATCGATTCGGGCAAGCAGTGGAAGGTGCTGCTTGGCTATGCCAATGGCGATCTGGATGACACCATCGTCTGCTGGCGGGCGCTGGTCCAGAACGATGATCTGCTGAACTTCGATGCGGCGATGGCGGCGTGCGTGCAGGGTCAGTCGCGTTTTTTTCAGGCCGAATGCCGGCTCAAGACCAAGGAAGGTCACTGGAAGTGGCTATTCCTCAAGGGCTCGATCGTCGCTCGCGATGCGGCTGAGGAACCGACTCGCGTGCTGCTGCTGCACCGCGACATCAAGGACTTCAGGCAGTCGGAAGCTGAGGCGCTGACCGCACGGGAAGCAGCCGAGGCGGCCAACCGGGCGCGCAGTTATTTCATGGCCAATATGAGTCACGAGCTGCGTACGCCGATGCACGGGATTATCGGCATGACCGAGCTGGCGCTCGATACCTCGCTTGACGATGAGCAGCGGCACTATCTGCGGACGGTCAAATCTTCAGCCGAATCGCTGCTGGCGATTGTCAACGACATTCTCGACTTTTCAAAGATCGAGTCGGGCAAGCTGCGCTTCGAAGAGATTCCGTTTTCGCTCTCGAGTCTGGTTTTCGAAGCCGTTCGTACCCAGGCCGTGGTGGCGCACAAGAAAGGTCTGGAAGTGATCGTTTCCGTCGCGCCGAACGTACCGGCGCGCGTCATCGGCGATCCGACGCGAGTGCGTCAGGTGATCTCCAACCTGGTCGGCAACGCGGTCAAGTTTACTGCCCTGGGCAATGTTTCGGTCGAGGTCAGCGTTGACGAACGCGCGACGGCTTCGGTGCTGCTGCGCTTCGCTGTTCGTGATACCGGTATCGGCATCCCGCTTTCCAGGCAGAGCGCTGTTTTCGAAGCGTTTTCGCAGGCCGACGATTCGACGACGCGGCGTTTCGGTGGAACCGGCCTGGGGCTGACGATCTGCGCCCACCTGGTGCAGATGATGAGCGGACAGATCTGGCTCGAGAGCGTTGAAGGCCAAGGGAGCACGTTTTTCTTTACCGGTCGTTTCGGTGTCGATTCGGCCGGCGTGGCGGCGCTGCCGGAGCAATGGTTCTGTGCGCAGCGCGCGCTGTTGCTGGTCGGCAACCCGGTGCTGGCGACCCTGTTGCTGAGCTATTTTTCGCGCATCGGAATGCAGCTCACGCCGGTCGTCGAGGTTGGCGCGGCGATCGATGCGATTGAAAGATCGCGGGCGGTCGGTTTTCATTACGATTTTGTTCTGGTCGACGCGCAGATGCCGTCGCCTGGTGGCATGGTGCTTGCCGAGTCGTGGCTGGGCAGTCGCCATCCCGAGAAGTTGATCATGCTGCTCGATAGCGAGCAGCAGCGGCAACATCTGAAACGCCTGCGCGAACTGGGGGTCGATGCCCATCTGGTCAAGCCGATCGCTTGCGACGATCTGGTCGAGGCCTTGAAGCTCGCTGGCGGCTTCAAGGGCGAGGAGGGGCTGCTGCTCGATCCCTTCGCCATTGCCGATCCGCCGGTGGCCGAGGATTCGGCGCACATCGACGTGCTGGTGGTCGAGGACAATCCGGTCAATCAGGAGCTTGCGCAACGCCTGCTCAAGAAGCGCGGTTATCGCGTCAGCCTCGCCAATAACGGTGCAGAAGCGGTCGATTGCTTCGAGAAAAAGCATTTCGATTTCATCTTCATGGACTTGCAGATGCCGGTGATGGACGGCATCGAGGCCGCCGAGTCGATCCGTTCGCGCGAAATGAGGCGCAGTTGGGTCGTCGTTGACGATTTCAAGCCGATCTACATCATCGCCATGACTGCCAACGCCATGGATGGCGACCGCGAGCGCTGCCTGCAGGCCGGGATGGACGATTACCTGTCCAAGCCGATCAAGCCGCACGAGCTTTACGCGGCAATCGATCGTTGTCTTGGGCGCGACGTCGCCGACGATCCGGTCGTTCCACCGGTTGACTCGACGCGTCGCGAAACGACGCTCGATCTGGCGGCGGCGATGCGCGACTTGGGCGATTACGATCTGCTGCAGACCATGGCCGGAATGATGGTCAATGAGTGGGAGCAGCATCTGGCACGGATTCAATCCGACTTGCGCGACAGGAACGCTGCGCAGCTGTGTCTGGATGCGCACACGGTCAAGAGCCTGTTCGCCATTTTTCACGCCGAAGGCGCGCGGCGCAAGGCGCTTGACCTTGAGCAGGCCGCCAAATCGATCGACGGCGATCTCTGGAGCCGTTGCGCCGAGCTAGTCGATGTTCTGCTGCTCGAGATGGCAAGCGTCAAGCCTGAAATGGAGCGTTTTGTTCGCGGCGAGATTATCGTCTGACCGCCTTGTTTGACCGCCGATGGCAAGCGGCGAGCGCGCCGGCAGAAGGCGCCAATTTCGCAGGAAAATTGCCGAAATCAGGGCTCTTCGGTATAATCCGAAGGTTTTCAAGTATTTAGGCGGGAGGGCTGTGCGCTCGTCCCGCTTTTGTGTATCTAAGCTACGGATCAGGAGTCTTACGTGTCGTTGCTACCCTCGCTTCCGCCCGCCATTCTCGCCCTTGCCGATGGCACCCTCTTTCGTGGCTATGCCATCGGTTCCGCCGGCACGACCAGCGGTGAGGTGGTGTTCAATACGGCGATGACCGGCTATCAGGAGATCCTCACCGATCCTTCCTATTGCCGGCAAATTGTCACCTTGACCTATCCGCACATCGGCAACACCGGTTGCAATCAGGAGGACTTCGAGTCGCGCGCCAACTTCGCAGCCGGCCTGGTCATCCGCGATCTGCCGATTCGCGCCGAGAACTGGCGCTTGCAGCAGACGCTGCCCGACTACCTCAAGGCGAATGGCGTCGTCGCCATCGCCGGGATTGATACGCGCAAGCTGACGCGCATCCTGCGCGAGAACGGTGCGCAGGCCGGTTGTATCGTCGCCGCCGAGTCCGGCGCGCTCGACGAGGCGAAAGCCATCAGCGAGGCGCGTGCGTTCCCGGGGCTGGCCGGAATGGATCTGGCCAAAGTCGTGAGCGTTGCTTCGCCTTACGCGTGGGACGGCGGCGAATGGTCGCTCAAGGGCTATCAGGCGGCGCCAGCGCCACGCTTTCACGTCGTTGCCTACGATTTTGGCATCAAGCGCAACATCCTGCGCATGCTCGCTGCGCGCGGCTGCAAAGTGACCGTCGTTGCGGCGCAGACCTCGGCCGCTGAAGTGCTCAAGTACCAGCCCGACGGCGTTTTCCTGTCGAACGGACCGGGCGATCCCGAGCCGTGCGATTACGCGATCACCGCCATTCGCGAACTGCTCGCCCGCAAGCTTCCAATCTTCGGCATCTGCCTCGGCCACCAATTGTTGGCGCTGGCCTCGGGGGCCAAGACCTTGAAGATGAAGTTTGGCCATCACGGCGCCAACCATCCGGTCAAGGACCTCGATACTCAGCAGGTGCTGATCACCAGTCAGAATCACGGTTTTGCCGTCGATCCCGGCTCGTTGCCGGGCAATTTGCGGCCGACGCACGTGTCCTTGTTCGACGGCTCGTTGCAGGGCGTCGCGCGCACCGACGTCCCGGCGTTCTCGTTCCAGGGACACCCGGAAGCGAGCCCCGGTCCGCACGACGTGGCTTACCTCTTCGACCGGTTCATCAAGCAGATGCAAGACTGCGGGAACAAATAACTCATGCCCAAGCGTACAGACCTAAAAAGCATTCTCATCATTGGCGCTGGCCCGATCGTCATCGGCCAGGCCTGCGAATTCGACTACTCCGGCGCCCAGGCCTGCAAGGCCTTGCGCGAAGAGGGTTACCGGGTGATCCTGGTCAACTCCAATCCGGCGACGATCATGACCGACCCGGAAATGGCCGACGTCACCTACATCGAGCCGATTACCTGGAAAGTCGTCGAAAAGATCATCGAAATAGAGCGCCCCGACGCGCTGCTGCCGACCATGGGCGGCCAGACCGCGCTCAACTGCGCGCTCGACCTGGCGCACAACGGCGTGCTCGAGAAATTCGGCGTCGAGATGATCGGTGCTTCCGAGGAAGCGATCGACAAGGCCGAAGACCGGCTCAAGTTCAAGGACGCGATGACCAAGATCGGCCTCGGTTCGGCGCGTTCTTCGATCGCCTATTCGATGGAGGAAGCGCAGCAGGTGCAGGCGGCGATCGGCTTCCCGGTGATCATCCGGCCGTCGTTTACGATGGGCGGCTCGGGCGGCGGCATCGCCTATAACCAGGAAGAATTCGTCGATATCTGCAAGCGTGGTCTCGAAGCGAGTCCGACGCATGAGCTGTTGATCGAGGAGTCGCTGATCGGCTGGAAAGAATTCGAGATGGAGGTGGTCCGCGACAAGAAGGACAACTGCATCATCGTCTGTTCGATCGAGAACCTCGACCCGATGGGCGTGCATACCGGCGATTCGATCACCGTCGCGCCGGCGCAAACGCTCACCGACAAGGAATACCAGATCATGCGCGACGCCTCGGTGGCGGTGCTGCGCGAGATCGGTGTCGATACCGGCGGTTCCAACGTGCAGTTCTCGATCTGCCCGACCGACGGTCGCATGATCGTCATCGAGATGAACCCGCGCGTTTCGCGCTCGTCGGCGCTGGCGTCAAAAGCGACCGGCTTCCCGATCGCCAAGGTGGCGGCTAAATTGGCGGTCGGCTACACGCTCGACGAACTGGCCAACGAGATTACCGGCGGCAAGACGCCGGCGTCTTTCGAGCCGTCGATCGACTACGTGGTGACCAAGGTGCCGCGTTTTGCCTTCGAGAAATTCCCGACCGCCGATTCGCACCTCACCACGCAGATGAAGTCGGTCGGCGAAGTGATGGCCATCGGCCGTACTTTCCAGGAGTCGTTCCAGAAGGCGCTACGCGGCCTCGAGGTCGGCGTCGATGGGATGAACCAGCGCACCACCGACCGCGAGGAACTCGAACGCGAACTCGGTGAGCCCGGACCCGAGCGCATCTGGTACGTCGGCGACGCCTTCGAGAACGGCTTCACGCTCGACGAAGTCCATCAGCTCACGCATATCGATCCGTGGTTCCTGGCGCAGATCGAGGATATCGTTCGCATCGAGATGGCGCTCGACGACATGTCGCTCGACGAGATCGACGCGCCGACGCTGCGCGAACTCAAGCGCAAGGGCTTCGCCGACCGTCGTCTGGCCAAGCTGCTCAAGGTCAGCGATGCCGAGGTGCGCGCGCGCCGGCACGCTATGGGAATCCGCCCGGTCTATAAGCGCGTCGATACCTGTGCCGCCGAGTTTTCGACCGGCACCGCCTATATGTACTCGACCTACGAGGAAGAGTGCGAGTCGCGGCCGAGCGACAAGAAGAAGATCATGGTGCTCGGCGGCGGTCCCAACCGCATCGGCCAAGGCATCGAATTCGACTACTGCTGCGTCCATGCGGCACTCGCTATGCGCGAGGACGGCTATGAGACGATCATGGTCAACTGCAATCCGGAGACTGTGTCGACCGATTACGACACCTCGGATCGGCTTTATTTCGAGCCGCTGACGCTCGAAGACGTGCTCGAAATCGTCGCCATCGAGAAGCCGGTCGGCGTCATCGTGCAGTTTGGCGGCCAGACGCCGCTCAAGCTGGCGCGCGACCTCGAGGCCAACGGCGTGCCGATCATCGGCACCAGCCCGGACATGATCGACGCCGCCGAAGACCGCGAGCGCTTCCAGAAATTGCTCGAGGAACTCGGCCTCAAGCAGCCGCCCAACCGTACCGCGCGCACCGAACCCGACGCCTTGCGTCTGGCCGAGGAAATCGGCTACCCGCTGGTCGTCCGTCCGTCGTACGTGCTCGGCGGGCGCGCCATGGAGATCGTGCACGAGGCACGCGACCTCGAGCGCTATATGCGCGAGGCGGTCAAGGTTTCGAACGACTCGCCGGTGCTGCTCGACCGCTTCCTCAACGACGCCATCGAAGTCGACGTCGACGCGCTGTCCGACGGCGACGAAGTGATCATCGGCGGAGTCATGGAACACATCGAACAGGCCGGCGTGCATTCGGGCGATTCGGCGTGTTCCTTGCCTCCCTATTCGCTGTCGGCCGAAGTTCAGGACGAACTGCGCCGGCAGACCAAGCTGATGGCCAAGGGGCTCAATGTCTGCGGCCTGATGAACGTGCAGTTCGCCATCCAGCACGGCGTGGTCTATGTGCTCGAAGTCAATCCGCGCGCTTCGCGCACCGTTCCCTTCGTCTCCAAGGCGACCGGCCTGCCGCTCGCCAAGATCGCGGCGCGCTGCATGGCCGGGCAGTCGCTCGCCAGTCAGGGCGTGCGCCGCGAGATCATCCCGCCGTATTTCTCGGTCAAGGAAGCGGTCTTCCCGTTCAACAAGTTCCCGGGCGTCGATACCATTCTCGGACCCGAAATGAAATCGACCGGCGAGGTGATGGGCGTCGGCAAGACTTTCGAGGAAGCTTTCGTCAAGAGCCAGGCCGGGGCCAGCGTGAGACTTCCTGAGTCGGGTACGGTCTTCATCAGCGTCAAGGAATCGGACAAACCCAAGGTCGTCGAAATCGCCCGCGATCTGCACGGTTGCGGATTCTCGATCATCGCTACACGCGGTACGGCGGCGACGATCGCTGCCGCAGGCATTCCCGTGGCGGTGGTCAACAAAGTGACCGAAGGCCGTCCGCACATCGTCGATATGATCAAGAACAAGGAAATTTCGCTGATCATCAATACGGCCGATGAAAAACGAAAAGCGATCAGCGATTCGCGTTCGATTCGGACTTCGGCGCTCGCCGCACGGGTTACCATGTACACCACGGTATGGGGCGCCGAGGCTGCTGCGGTCGGCATCAAGAACCGTGGCGAACTGAGGGTATACTCGATCCAGTCGTTGCACGAACAACTGAAATAAACAAACGAAAAGCCGCCGGCCAAACCGCTTTTTTTGCGGCGCCGGCGGTTTTGCTTTGCTAGCGAGAATAAAGACATGAGTAAAGTACCTTTGACCGTCAACGGCGCCGAAACGCTGCGCGTCGAACTGCATCAACTCAAAACGGTCGATCGGCCGACGGTGATCGCGGCGATCGCCGAAGCGCGTTCGCACGGCGATCTTTCGGAGAATGCCGAGTACGACGCCGCCAAGGAGCGCCAGGGTTTCGTCGAGGGACGCATCAAGGAGGTCGAGGGCAAGCTGTCGAACGCCCAGATCATCGATCCCAAACTGCTCGACGCCGACGGACGCTGTGTTTTCGGCGCGACGGTCGATCTTGAGGATCAGGACAACGGGGTGCAGGTCACCTACCAGATCGTCGGCGAAGACGAGGCCAACATCAAGGCCGGAAAGATCTCGGTCAATTCACCGATTGCCCGCGCGCTGATCGGTAAGTTCGCCGGCGATATCGCGCAGGTCCAGGCGCCGGGCGGTCTGCGCGAATACGAAGTGCTTGACGTGCGTTACGAGTAGGCGATGCGTCGTTTTGCCGATGCACTTGATATCGTCGCGCTGACGCTGTGGGTCGGCGGCCTGTGGGCGATCGGCTATCTGGTCGCGCCGACGCTTTTTTCCGCACTGCCCGACCGGCAACTTGCCGGAGCGCTGGCCGGCAAGCTGTTCGCGCTGATCGGCTGGGTGGGGCTCGTCTGCGCCGCCTATCTGCTTTTTTCGATGCTCTTGCGTCTGGGCGGTGGAGCGCTCAAGCGCGGGGGGTTCTGGCTGCTGGTGGTGATGTTGGCGCTCACCGCAGTCAGCCAGTTCGGCCTCCAGCCCTGGCTCGCGCAGCTCAAGGCCGAAGCGCTGCCGCGCGAGGTGATGGAGAGCGTGCTGCGCGACCGCTTCGCGACCTGGCACGGTATTTCGAGTATCCTCTACTTGGTGCAGAGTCTGCTCGGCGTGCTGCTGGTGGTCGGCGCCGGGCGCGCGGTGAAGTAGGCTGGATCCAGTCCTGAATCCAGCCCCGTCCTGTTCTCCGCAAAGTTGCCAAAGGCGCGGCTTAGCTGCGCGTGCCGCCCTGAAAACTGCGCTTGCTGCGGCGCGGTTCGGCGCGACCGCGACGCGGTGCGGTCGCCGGCTTGGCGTCGGGATTCGGACGCCAGACGACGAGCAGCTTCCCGATGTGCTGCACCGGGGCCGCGTCAAGCTGTTCGCAGATGCTCGCCAGATACTGTTCGCGCACGGCGCGGTCGTCGTTGAAGACGCGGATCTTGATCAGTTCGTGGCTGACGAGACTGGTGCTGATTTCCTGCATCACGGAATCGGACAGCCCGTTCTGGCTGATCGCCACGACAGGATTGAGGGCGTGGGCACGGGCGCGCAGTGCGCGTCGCTGGTCGGCGGTAATATCGAGCATTCAGTAAACCTTTTCAAAGAACGCATTTTACCGAGTTTTAGCCAATGAAACGAACCCGAACGAGTAATGCGTGGCTGCGCGAGCACGTCAACGACCCCTATGTGCAACGCGCCAAGGCCGAGGGCTATCGCTCGCGCGCTTCGTTCAAGCTCATGGAAATCGACGACCGCGATCACCTGATCCGTAGCGGCGAGGCCGTCGTCGACCTCGGCGCGACCCCCGGCGGCTGGTCGCAGGTCGCTGCCAAGCGCATGCAGGGCAAGGGGCGGGTCATCGCGCTCGATCTGCTCGAGATGGACCCCTTGCACGGCGTCGAGTTCATTCAGGGCGATTTTCGCGAAGACGAGGTGCTCGCGGAACTGGAGAAAGCTCTGGCCGGTCAGAAGGTAGGGCTTGTGCTTTCCGATATGGCCCCCAATATGTCAGGTATTCTCCTTTCCGATCAGGCGCGGGTGATGCATCTGGCCGAACTGGGGCTCGAGTTTTCGCGCAACTGGCTCAAGCCGGACGGGGCGTTTCTGGTCAAAGTGTTTCAGGGTTATGGTTTCGAAGACTTCGTTCGCGAGATGAGGCTGGTGTTTACCACCGTTTCGTCGCGCAAACCCGATGCCTCTCGCGATCGCAGCGCAGAAGTGTATTTGCTCGGCAAGGGGTTGAAAACCTGATGTTTCCCTTGGTCTCGCTGGGCGGATAGTGCCGCAACTGCTTGAGAAGGTTTAGAATGGCTTTTTTCCGCAAGACATATTCCTCCAGGAGTTTCCTGGGGAGCAACGAGGAAGAGGTAAGGCATTGAATAACATGTTCAAGAATCTGGCGGTGTGGCTGGTCATCGGTCTGGTACTGATGACGGTATTCAACCAGTTTAATACCCGTCAGGTGACCCAGTCCTCGATGGAGTACTCGCAGTTCATGGAGGAAGTCGGCAAGGGATCGATCTCGAAGGTGGTGATCGAAGGGCGCATCCTCAAGGCGACGACCAGCGACGGGCGCAAGTTGACCTCGTACGCGCCGCCCGACCTGTGGATGGTTTCCGATCTGCTCAAGCACGGCGTCAAGATCGAAGCCAAGCCCGAGGAAGAGCAGTCGTTCCTGATGAGCATCTTCGTGAGCTGGTTCCCGATGTTGCTCTTGATCGGCGTGTGGGTCTTCTTCATGCGCCAGATGCAGGGCGGCGGCCGTGGCGGCGCCTTCTCGTTCGGCAAGAGCAAGGCGCGCTTGCTCGACGAATCGACCAACAGCATCACCTTCGCCGACGTCGCGGGTTGCGACGAGGCCAAGGAAGAGGTCTCCGAACTCGTCGATTTCCTGCGCGATCCGTCGAAGTTCCAGAAGCTCGGCGGGCGCATTCCGAAAGGCGTGCTGCTGGTCGGCAATCCGGGTACCGGCAAGACGCTGCTGGCCAAAGCCATCGCCGGCGAAGCCAAAGTGCCTTTCTTCTCGATCTCCGGTTCCGACTTCGTCGAAATGTTCGTCGGCGTCGGTGCCGCGCGCGTTCGCGACATGTTCGAAAATGCCAAGAAGCACGCGCCGTGCATCATCTTCATCGACGAGCTTGACGCCGTCGGTCGCCAGCGCGGTGCCGGCCTGGGCGGCGGCAACGACGAGCGCGAACAGACTTTGAACCAGATGCTGGTCGAGATGGACGGCTTCGAGGGCAGTTCCGGCGTCATCGTGATCGCCGCGACCAACCGTCCCGACGTGCTCGATCCGGCGCTGATGCGTCCGGGCCGCTTCGACCGCCAGGTCGTCGTTCCGCTGCCCGATATTCGCGGTCGCGAACAGATCCTGATCGTGCACATGCGCAAGGTGCCGCTGTCGCCCGACGTCAAGGCCGACATCCTGGCGCGCGGTACGCCGGGGATGTCCGGTGCCGACCTCGCCAACCTGGTCAATGAAGCCGCGCTGTTCGCCGCACGCGGCGGCAAGCGCCTGGTCGACATGGACGACTTCGAGAAGGCCAAGGACAAGATCCTGATGGGCGCCGAGCGCCGCAGCATGGTGATGAACGAGGAAGAAAAGCGCAACACGGCGTATCACGAGTCGGGTCACGCGGTGGTCGCCAAGCTGGTTCCCAAGTCCGACCCGGTGCACAAGGTCACCATCATCCCGCGCGGTCGAGCCTTGGGCCTGACCATGCAGTTGCCGGAAGAAGACCGCTACGCCTACGACCGAGTCTATCTGATGAGCCGCATCGCGGTGTTGTTCGGCGGGCGGATTGCCGAAGAGCTGTTCATGCACCAGATGACCACCGGCGCGTCGAACGACTTTGAGCGCGCGACGCAGATGGCGCGCGACATGGTGACGCGCTACGGCATGTCCGATGCGCTGGGACCGATGGTCTACGGCGAGAACGACGGCGAGGTTTTCCTCGGGCGCTCGGTGACGACGCACAAGAACATGTCGGAAACGACGATGCAGCAGGTCGACGCCGAAATCCGCCGGATCATCGACGAACAATACGCGCTGGCGCGCAAGCTGCTCGAAGAAAACAGCGACAAGGTCGAAGCGATGACCGCGGCGCTGCTCGAGCTTGAAACGATCGACGCCGACCAGATCGACGACATCATGGCGGGACTGCCGCCACGACCGCCAAGGCAGCCGCAAGCCAAGGCGGCGGGGCCGGCCGATACGCCGCCGCCTGATGCGGCGCCAAGTGCCGCAGCGCCGGCCTGAGCCTGATCAAACCGACCGGGGGAGTGCAAATTCCCCCGGTTTTTTTTGGTGTTACGAATGCTTCGTTGCGGAAAATTTGAGCTTGCGCAAAGTCGCCCGCTGGTCATGGGGATCGTCAACCTGACGCCGGATTCGTTCTCCGGTGACGGTCTGGCGAGCGATGCGCAGCGCGCGATCGCGCACGCCAGGCGGCAGATCGACGCCGGCGCCGACCTGCTCGACCTCGGCGCCGAATCGTCGCGCCCTGGCGCCATACCGACCTCGCTTGAAGACGAACTCGCGCGTCTGCTGCCGGTGCTCGCTGGCCTGGCCGACTGCGGCGTGCCGATTTCGGTCGATACCTACAAGCCCGAGGTGATGCGTGCTGCGATCGACCACGGTGCATCGATGATCAACGACATCTGCGCGCTGCGCATGCCCGGCGCGATTGAAGCGGTCGCCGGCAGCGATTGCGCGCTTTGCCTGATGCACATGCAGGGGCAGCCGCTGACCATGCAGCAGCAGCCGGACTACACTGACGTGGTCGGCGAAGTTCGCGCATTTCTGGAAGCGCGCGTGAGCGCGGCGCTGGCCGGCGGAATTGCGCGCGAGCGTTTGCTGCTCGATCCCGGTTTTGGCTTCGGCAAGACGCTGGAGCACAATCTGTCGATGCTGCGTCATCTCGATCGTTTCGCGATCGACGGCTTGCCGCTGCTCGTCGGCATGTCGCGCAAATCGATGCTGGCGGCGATTACCGGCCGTCCGGTCGGCGAGCGTCTGGCGGCGAGCATCGCTGTCGCCTTGCTGGCGGTTGAGCGCGGCGCCGCCATCGTGCGCGTGCATGATGTGCGCGAAACCTGCGACGCTCTGCGGGTCTGGCAGGCGGTGGTCGGCGACTGACGTCGCGTCGGCTCGAGCAGCCGGTCAGTGCGCTTGAGAAAAAGCAACAGGGAGAGAAAATGGCCAAGGAAATCGAACTCAAGTTGCGTTTGTCGCCAGCCCAGTCGCGTCGCCTGGTCAAGCACCCGCTATTGTCAGCCGCCGCGCCGCAAAAATACCGCTTGCAGAATACCTACTATGACACGCCTGATTTCGACCTGCGCCGGCGCGGCATTGCCGTGCGCCTGCGGCGTAAGGGCTGGGCGCTCTGGCTGATGACCGTCAAGGTCGGCGCTTCGGGTGCCGGCGGGCTCGCGCAACGCAGCGAGTGGGAAGCGGCGACGCAGCCCGGCGTGTTCGATTTTGCCATCGTCACCGACCCCGATCTGCGCGAGTTTCTGCAATCGCTTCAGTCCGAGCTGCAAGCCGTATTCACCACCGACTTCACGCGCTGCGCGTGGACGCTGAGCCATACTGGCGCGCTCATCGAGATCGCGCTCGACCGCGGCAAAATCAGCGCCAGCGGCCAGCCGGCGCAAGCGCTGTGCGAACTGGAGCTCGAGCTGCTCGAGGGCGCATCGCCTGACCCGCTTTTCGACTTGGCGATCGCGCTGGCCGCCGACCTGCAGCTGCACCCGGAGATCGCCAGCAAGGCCGAACGCGGTTATGCGCTGGCCGACGGTGCCGCCGCCGATCCGCTCAAGGCGCCGCCGTCACAGGTGACCCGTGCTCAGTCGCCGGTCGAGGCCTTTCGCGCGATCGCCTTGTCCTGTCTTGCGCAGTTGCAAGGCAACGAGGCGGGCGCCGTCGCTGGCGGCAACCCGGAGTTCGTGCATCAGGCGCGAGTTGCCATCCGCCGCCTGCGCTCGGCGTTCAATCTCTTCGCGCCGGTGCTCAATCCGGCTTTCGTTGCGGTCTATTCGCCGCGCTGGCGCAAGCTGGCGGCGGGGCTGGGCAGCGCGCGCGACTGGGATGTTTTCCTGACCGAGACGCTCTCGCCGCTCGAGGAAGCCTTTCCGGGCGATGCCGATCTCGCGCTGTTGCGCGCGCGCGGCGAAGCGACCAAGGCCAAGGCGCAGGCGTCGGCGGCCGAGGCCTTGAAGCAGAAGGATTACAGTCAGCTGCTGCTGGCTTTCTCGGCAGCGCTGTTTCGCGTCGAGGCGCCGACCATCGCTGCCGAGGGCGGGTCTTCGGACTTGAACCTTGCCAGGTTCGCGCGGCGGCGTCTGGGCAAACGCGCGCAGATGATAGAGCGGCTCGCCGGCGAGCACGGCAAGATGAACGCCGAACGTCGCCATGAACTGCGCATCGCTTTCAAGAAGCTGCGCTATGCGCTCGAGTTTTTCGCGCCGCTGCTGCCCGGCAAGCGTCTGGCCAAGTACCAGGCGTCGCTGGCGACGATTCAGGATCTGCTTGGTACGCTCAACGATCAGGTGACGGCGTCGCGTCTGATCAAGGAAATGCACCCCAAAGGCGACCCGGACCCGCTGACCCGCGGCTGGATCGCCGGGCGAACGCAGCTGCTGGCGAGTGCGCTCAACGACGAACTGCGCGGACTGCTGACCAGCAAGCTGCCCTGGCGCTGAGCTGAGCGCAGGGCTGCAGGGCAGGCGGCACGGACATCCTGGCGAGGCGGCCATAGACGCCTGCGCAGCTGCGGCGTTCACGGCAGGAGCCGGTTTTTGATTGATGCGCCGCCCGCCCACGCGCCCGATAAGGCGTTCGGTATAATGGCGAGTTTTCGATTTCCGTATTCCGGCACGGCAAGGAGCAAGACAATGGCAAGAAAATATTTCGGCACCGACGGCGTTCGCGGCCGGGTCGGGCAGTTCCCGATTACGCCGGATTTTGTGATGCATCTGGGCTATTCGGCGGGCCGGGTATTGGTCGGTAACGAGCTGGCGAGCGGTCGGCACAAGGCCGGCGAGCGACCGGCGGTGCTGATCGGCAAGGACACGCGAATCTCGGGCTATATGCTCGAGGCGGCGCTCGAAGCCGGCTTTTCGGCTGCCGGTGTCGATGTCTGCCTGGTCGGCCCGATGCCGACGCCGGCCGTCGCCTACCTGACGCGTGCGCTGCGCTTGCAGGCCGGCGTGGTGATTTCGGCGTCGCACAATCCCTATTACGACAACGGAATCAAGTTTTTTTCGGCGCATGGCACCAAGCTTGACGACGAGGTCGAGGCGCGCATCGAGGCCGGGATCGATCAGCCGCTCGTCTGCGTCGATTCGGCCGATTTGGGCCGCGCGCGCCGCATCGACGATGCGGCCGGGCGCTACATCGAGTTTTGCAAGAGCACCTTCCCCAACGACCTGGATCTGCGCGGCCTCAAGATCGTCGTCGATTGCGCGCACGGCGCCGCCTATCACATTGCGTCGCACGTCTTTCACGAGCTTGGCGCCGAGGTGATCGCCATCGGCGCCGAGCCCAACGGCCTCAATATCAACCAGTCGGTCGGCGCGACCGCGCCAGCCGCCTTGAGTCGGGCGGTCGTCGCGCATCAGGCCGACCTCGGCATCGCGCTCGACGGCGACGCCGACCGGGTGATGATGGTCGATGCCGGCGGGACCGTTTATGACGGCGATCAATTGTTGCTGGCGGTCGTTCGCAGCCGTCTGCGTCAGGCGCCGGTCGCCGGCGTGGTCGGTACGCTGATGACCAACCTCGCTTTTGAGCACGCGCTGGCCAAACTGCAGATCCCGTTCGCGCGCGCCGGCGTCGGCGACCGCTACGTGCTCGAAATGCTGCGCGACAAGGGTTGGCTGTTCGGCGGCGAGAACTCGGGACACATCCTGTGCCTCGACCGGCACTCGACCGGCGACGGCATCGTCTCGGCGCTGCAGGTGCTCTGCGCGCTGCGCGAAGAGGGCGGCGACCTCGCCGCCTTGCTCGGCCAATTGACGCTTTATCCGCAACTCTTGATCAACGTGCCGCTGGTCAAGGGTTTTGCCTGGAAAGATCATCCGTTGATCGGCGGCGTGCTGCGCCAGGTCGAATTGTCGCTCGAGGGCGAGGGGCGGGTGTTGCTGCGTGCCTCAGGGACCGAGCCGCTGCTGCGCGTGATGGTCGAGGGGCGCGATGCGCAGAAGGTCAGCGCGGCGGCCGAAAAACTCGCTGCGGCGGTGCGCGAGGCCGTTTCATCGTGATGTAACAGAGTTGTCACATTCGCTCGATATACTCGCCCCAACGCACCTGTTGTGGTGATTATCCAAGGAGAATGTTGATGAAGATCTCGAAATTTGCTGCGGTCGCGGCGCTGACACTGGTTGGTGTTGTCGGCTCAGCGTTAGTTCACGCCGATGTGCCGCTGGTCAAGGTCGACGGTTCGTCGACGGTCTATCCGATTACCGAGGCGGTCGCCGAGGACTTTCAGAAGTCCAAGAAGAACGGCGTTCGCGTGACGGTCGGGATTTCCGGTACCGGCGGTGGCTTCAAGAAATTCTGCCGCGGCGAGACCGACGTCTCCGACGCGTCGCGTCCGATCACCAAAAAGGAAATGGAAGACTGCAAGGCCGCCGGCGTCGAGTACATGGAATTTCCGATCGCTTACGACGCGCTGACGGTCGTCATCCACCCCAAGAACGATTGGGCCAAGAACATGACGGTCGCCGAACTCAAGGCGATTTGGGAGCCGGCGGCGCAGGGCAAGATCACCAGCTGGAAGCAGGTCAACCCGGCGTGGCCCGATCGTCCGATCAAGCTCTACGGTCCGGGCGCCGATTCGGGGACGTTCGAGTACTTCACCGAGGCGATCAACGGCAAGGCCAAGGCGACGCGCGGCGATTTCACCGCGTCCGAGGACGACAACGTGCTGGTCCAGGGCGTCTCGCGCGACGTCGGCGGCCTGGGTTATTTCGGCTTCTCGTACTATGTCGAGAACAAGGACAAGCTGGCTGCCGTCGCCGTCATCGCGGCGCCAGGCAAGCCGGCGGTCGCTCCGTCGCTACAGGCCGTGATCGACGGCACCTATCAGCCGCTGGCGCGACCGATCTTCGTCTACGTCAATGCCAAGTCGGCCGAGAAGCCCGAAGTCAAAGAGTTCGTCGAGTACTACATGAAGAGCGGCGAGAAACTGGTCAAGGAAGTCAAGATCGTTCCCTTGCCGGCCAAGGCCTACACTTACAATCTTGAGCAGTTCGCCAAGCGCGCCAAAGGCACCAAGTTCGGCGGCGAGAACAAGGTCGGCATCACCATTGAACAGTTGATGAAGCTCGAAGCCAAGTAAGCCCCCTTAAGTGCCTCCCCCGGCTTGGCCGGGGGTTTTGACGCCTTGTTTCAGGATAGACTTGAGGAACTTGTTGGTGAATTCATACGCAGCGACAGCCGGAAGGCAAGATGTCATGTCCGAACCCAGTGACCGACTAAAAAAGGACCTTACCCGCCATTTCAAGGAAAGGGTGATCGAAGCGGTCCTCTTTCTTGCCGCTTTTGTCTCGGTCTTTACGACGACGGCGATCGTCTACATTCTGGTCAGCGAGTCCTGGGTTTTTTTCCAGCATGTCCCGCTCACCGATTTCCTGTTCGATACGCAGTGGACGCCGCTCTTTGACGACGCCCATTACGGCATCATGGTGCTGCTCTCGGGGACGATCACCAGCTCGGCGGTCGCGGTGCTGGTGGCGATCCCGCTCGGAACGCTGATCGCGATCTATCTTTCCGAGTTCGCGCCGTTTTCGGTGCGCGAGGTGGCCAAGCCGTTTCTCGAGTTGCTCGGCGGAATTCCGACGATCATCTACGGCTACTTCGCGCTGCTCTTCCTGACGCCGCTGCTGCAGAAGATCTATCCGGATCTGCCCGGGTTCAATCTGCTGTCGGCGGGGATCGTCATGGGCATCATGATCATTCCCTACGTCGCCTCGCTCTCCGAGGATGCCATGCGCGCGGTGCCGATGGCGCTGCGCGAAGGCTCTTACGCGACCGGCGCGACGCGTTTGCAGACCGCTTTGCGGGTGGTCGTTCCGTCGGCCATTTCGGGGATCGCCTCGGCTTATATCCTGGGCATTTCGCGCGCCGTCGGCGAGACGATGATCCTGGCCGTGGCCGGCGGCATGCAGCCCAATCTGACCTTCAATCCGGCGCAGCCCGGCGCGACGATCACCTCGTTCATCGTCCAGGTCGCGCTCGGCGATCTGCCGCACGGCAGCATCGGCTATCAGACGATCTTCGCGGCCGGATTGATGCTGATGCTGCTGACGCTGGTCTTCAATCTGATCGGCTTTTACATGCGCAAGAAGTACCGCGAGGCCTACTAAGATGAATCAACAGGAATTGCAGAACCTGCGCTCGATGATCGTCGCACACAAGCGTTGGGACTACCTGTTCGGCGTGCTCGGCATCCTCGCGTTGATGCTCGGCCTGATGACCTTTGTCGCGCTCTTTTCCGACATGGCGGTCAATGGCCTGGCGCGAATCAACGTCGAGTTCCTGACGTCGTTTCCGTCGCGCCGTGCGGCCAACGCCGGGATCCTTTCGGCGTGGGTCGGTTCGGTGCTGGTGATGGTCGTTACCGCGTTCGCCGCCGTGCCGCTTGGCGTTGCCGCCGGCGTCTATCTCGAAGAATACGCGCCGAAGAACTGGGTTACCGACATCATCGAGATCAACGTCTCCAACCTCGCCGGCGTGCCGTCGATCATTTACGGTCTGCTGGCGCTCGGCCTCTTCGTCTATACGTTTGGGCTCGGCCAAAGCATCCTGACCGCCGGCCTGACGCTCGCGCTGCTGATCCTGCCGGTGGTCATCGTCGCTACCCGCGAGGCCATTCGCGGTATCCCGCAGATCATCCGCGAGGGCGCCTATGCCTGCGGTGCGACGACCTGGCAGGTAGTCAGCGATCACATCGTACCTTACGCCAGCGCTGGCATCCTGACCGGCGTGATCATCGGCATGGCGCGCGCCATCGGCGAAACGGCGCCGATCATCACCGTCGGTGCGCTGACCTTCATCGCTTTCCTGCCGACCGCGCCGTTTACCGGCGAACCGCCGGCGGGTCTGTTCGACTGGTTGTTCGCTCCCTTCACGGTGATGCCGATCCAGATGTTCAACTGGACGTCGCGCCCCGAAGCGGCTTTTCTCAACAATGCGGCGGCAGCCGGTTTCATCCTGGTGCTGATGACGCTGACCATGAACGGTCTGGCGATCTGGCTGCGCTATCGGCTACGCAAGAACATCAAGTGGTAAGAAGGCAAATTCAATGAATTCGATAACCAACGAAGCGCCGCTCAAGGCCGAAGCCCGTAACCTTTCCTTCTATTACGGCAACTTCCAGGCGCTCAAGAATATCAACATGCCGATCTACGAGAAGAAGGTGACCTCGCTGATCGGCCCGTCGGGCTGCGGAAAATCGACTTATCTGCGCTGCTTCAACCGCATGCACGACCTTTATCCCGGTAATCGCTACGAGGGGGCGATCGATTTCCATCCCGATCACACCGACCTCTTGTCGAAAAAAGTCGATCCGATCGAAGTTCGCATGCGCATCAGCATGGTTTTCCAGAAACCCAACCCCTTTCCCAAGTCGATCTACGAGAACGTCGCCTACGGCCTGCGCGTGCGTGGCGAGAGCGCGCGTTCGGTGATCGACGACAAGGTCGAAGCCGCGCTGCGCGGCGCGGCGCTATGGGGTGAGGTCAAGGATAGGCTCAAGGAACTCGGCGCCAACCTGTCGGGCGGCCAGCAGCAGCGCCTGTGCATTGCGCGCGCGCTGGCGACCGATCCCGAGCTGATGCTGTTCGACGAGCCGACCTCGGCGCTCGACCCGATCGCCACGGCGAGCATCGAGGAACTGATCAGCGAGCTCAAGGAAAAGGTCACGATCCTGATCGTTACCCACAACATGCAGCAGGCGGCGCGCATCTCCGACTATACGGCGTACATGTACATCGGCGAGATGGTCGAGTTTGGCGTCACCGACCAGATTTTCATCAAGCCCAAGCGCAAGGAGACCGAGGACTATATTACCGGTCGTTTCGGCTAGCCGAAGCGCTTGTATCCATTCGTTGTTGCGCAGCGGCGGCGGCCTCAAAGCGGTCGCTTTTTTATGCCTTCGGAAAACCTGGCACCGGCTTGTTATTGACCAAAGGGCCTTGTTTTGACTATAATGCGCCCTTTTTCGCGGGGTATGTCATGCGCCAAAAGCTCGTAGCCGGTAACTGGAAAATGCACGGCGGGTTGAAAGCCAATCTGCAATTGCTGCAGGGCGTGCTGGCCGGTGTCGCTGACCTCAAGGGCATGAGCGTCGCGGTTTGCGTTCCTTTTCCTTATCTTGCGCAGGCGCAGTCGGTGCTGACCGGAACCCCCGTCGCGTGGGGCGCGCAGAACCTCAGCGAGCAGCCGCAGGGCGCCTTCACCGGCGAAGTCAGCGCCGCAATGCTCAACGATTTTGCCTGTAAATACGTGCTGGTCGGCCACTCCGAGCGTCGTGCGATCTACGGCGAGACCGATGCGCTGGTCGCCGAAAAGTTTGCCGCAGCGCTGGCTGCCGGTTTGCGTCCCGTGCTCTGTGTCGGCGAAACGCTGGCGCAGCGTGATGCCGGGCAGACCATCGACGTCGTTTCGGCGCAAATCGAAGCGGTCTTGAAGCGCGTCGGCGTCGCCGCGTTCGCTGACGCCGTCGTTGCCTACGAGCCGGTGTGGGCCATTGGTACTGGTCGTACGGCGACCGCCGCGCAGGCGCAGGAAGTGCATGCCGCGATTCGCGCGCAGATCGCTCGCGCCGACGCCAAGGTCGCCGAGGGCCTGCAAATTCTCTACGGCGGCAGCATGAAGCCGGGCAATGCGGTCGAGTTGCTTGGCATGCCGGATATCGACGGCGGCCTGATCGGCGGTGCAGCACTGGTCGCTGCCGACTTCCTGGCGATTTGTCGCGCCGCAGTTCAATAAAGAGGCAACATGGAATATCTGTTTTCTACAGTTTTGCTGGTCCATATCCTGGCGGCGATCGGTGTCATCGGTCTGGTTCTTGTTCAACACGGCAAGGGCGCCGACATGGGTGCGGCTTTCGGCAGCGGCGCGTCGGGCAGTCTGTTCGGCGCGACCGGTTCGGCCAATTTCCTGAGCCGGACGACCTCAGTGCTGGCCGCCGTGTTCTTCGTGACCAGTCTTTCTTTGGCTTATATCGCGTCGAACAAGCCAAAAACGTCTGGCAGTGTGATGCAGGATGCGGTAACATCGCAGCCTGTTTCAACGCCCGCTGCGGCTGGTGCTGACAAGTCCGGAAGCCCGGTGGATTCTGGCTCGAAGACGAAGGATATTCCAAAGTAAAACGATTGCAGGAAAGCGGTGGGGATTGGTTTTTCCCTCGTTGAAATCCCCGCCGTATGACAAGCAGTGCCGACGTGGTGAAATTGGTAGACACGCTATCTTGAGGGGGTAGTGACTTCGGTCGTATGAGTTCGAGTCTCATCGTCGGCACCAAGTGGAGTTGTCCAGCAAGGGTGGCTCTGATCTGAATTTAAGCGATAGCGTGGCGGATCATGCTGGAAAACTATTTCCCTGTATTTGTCTTCGTCCTGATTGGCGTCGTTTTCGGTATCGCGCCGGTCATCACCGGTATGGTCGTGGCGCCCCACCGGCCCGACAGCGAAAAGCTCTCGCCCTACGAATGCGGCTTCGAGGCCTTCGAAGACGCCCGCATGAAATTCGACGTGCGGTATTACCTGATCGCCATCCTGTTCATCCTGTTCGATCTCGAAGTCGCCTTCCTCGTGCCGTGGGCAACGATCTTCAGCGAGATCGTGCACACCGATTCGATCAAATGGTTTGGCTTTGTCGAAATGCTGGTTTTCATTGCCATTCTGGTCGTCGGCTATGTCTATGCCTGGGCCAAGGGCGCGCTGGATTGGGAGTGAACGATGGGTATTGATGGCATTCTCCAGGAAGGCTTCGTCACCACGACAGCTGACAAGCTGATCAACTACATGCGCACCGGTTCGATGTGGCCGATGAGCTTTGGCCTGGCCTGCTGCGCAATCGAGATGATCCACGCCGGCTGTTCGCGCTACGATCTCGATCGCTTCGGCATCGTTTTTCGCCCCAGTCCGCGCCAGTCCGACGTGATGATCGTCGCCGGGACGCTGTGCAACAAGATGGCACCGGCACTGCGCAAGGTTTACGACCAGATGGCCGAGCCGCGCTGGGTGATTTCGATGGGCTCGTGCGCCAACGGCGGCGGCTACTACCACTATTCGTATTCGGTTGTCCGCGGTTGCGACCGCATCGTCCCCGTCGATATTTACGTTCCCGGTTGCCCGCCGACCGCCGAGGCGCTGATCTACGGCCTGATCCAGCTACAGAACAAGATTCGCCGCACCAGCACCATCGCCCGCTAGTTCAACCGAGAGTCCGGAGTTTTGACAATGTCCGCCAAGCTTGAAGTGCTTAGCCAGAACCTGCAAAAACATCTCGGAGAGCAAATCCGTTCGCAGCAAGTCGCCCTGGGCGAAATCACCATCGATGTCGATGCGGCCGACTATCTGGCCGTGATGACGATGCTGCGCGACGAACCCGAGTTGCGCTTCGAGCAATTGATGGATCTGTGCGGCGTCGATTACTCGACGTATGCGCAGTGGTCTGGCAAGCGCTTTGCCGCGGTCAGCCACCTGATTTCGATCGCCAACAACTGGCGTTTGCGTGTCCGCTGCTTTGCCGCCGACGACAATTTTCCGTCGGTCCCCTCGGTCGTTTCGATCTGGAATTCGGTTAACTGGTTCGAGCGCGAAGCCTTCGACCTCTACGGCATCGTGTTCCCGGGGCACAACGATCTGCGCCGCCTGCTCACCGACTACGGTTTCATCGGCCATCCCTTCCGCAAGGATTTTCCGATTTCAGGTTATGTCGAGATGCGTTACGACCCCGATCAGAAGCGAGTGATTTATCAGCCGGTGACCATCGAGCCGCGCGAAGTGACGCCGCGAATCGTTCGCGAAGCGAGCTACGGGGACGCCGACAATGCCTGATATCCAGAATTACACGCTCAATTTCGGGCCGCAGCACCCGGCCGCGCACGGTGTGTTGCGCATGGTTCTCGAACTCGACGGCGAAGTCGTGATGCGCGCCGACCCGCACATCGGCATGCTGCACCGGGCCACCGAGAAGCTCGCCGAAACCAAGACCTGGGTGCAGTCGGTGCCGTATATGGACCGCCTCGACTACATGTCGATGATGTGCAACGAGCACGGCTATTGCCTGGCGGTCGAGAAACTGCTCGGCATCGAGGTGCCGATTCGCGCCCAGTACATCCGCGTGATGTTCGACGAAATCACCCGCATCCTCAACCACCTGCTGTGGATCGGCGCGCATGGGCTCGACGTCGGCGCGATGACGATGATGCTCTACGCGATGCGCGACCGCGAGGATCTGGTCGATTGCTACGAAGCCGTTTCCGGCTCGCGCTGGCACGCTTCGTACTATCGTCCGGGCGGCGTCTATCGCGACCTGCCCGACAGCATGCCGCAGTACAAGCCATCCAAGTTTAAGAACGCCGCCGAGCTCAAGAAAATCAACGCGGCGCGCAGCGGCTCCTTGCTCGACTTCATCGACGACTTCGTCAAGCGTTTCCCGACCTTGATCGACGAATACGAAACGCTGCTCACCGACAACCGCATCTGGAAACAGCGGCTGGTCAATGTCGGCATCGTCACGCCCGAACGCGCGCTGCAGCTCGGCTTTACCGGTCCGATGCTGCGCGGCTCGGGGATCGCCTGGGATCTGCGCAAGAAGCAGCCCTACGAAGTCTATGACCGTCTCGATTTCGACATCCCGGTCGGCGTCACCGGCGATTGTTACGACCGTTACCTGGTTCGCGTCGAGGAGCTGCGTCAGTCGACGCGCCTCGTCCAGCAGTGCGTCGATTGGCTGCGAGTCAATCCGGGTCCGGTGATCACCGACAATTACAAGGTCGCCTCGCCGCCGCGCGCCAACATGAAGTCGAACATGGAAGAGTTGATCCATCACTTCAAGCTGTGTACCGAAGGGATTCACGTTCCCGAAGGCCAGGTCTATTCGGCGGTCGAGCACCCCAAGGGCGAGTTTGGCATCTACGCGATATCGGACGGCGCCAACAAGCCGTATCGCCTCAAGATCCGTTCGCCCGGTTTAGTCCATCTGTCGGCGATGAACGAGCTGACGCGTGGCCACATGATTGCCGACGTGGTAACGATGGTCGGCACAATAGACATCGTTTTTGGCGAGATTGACCGCTAATGCTGACACCAGAATCCCTCAAGAGAATCGATCGCGAGATCGCCAAGTATCCGCCCGAGCAGAAACAGTCGGCGATCATGGCGGCGCTGGCCATTGCCCAGGAACAGCAGGGCTGGTTGTCCCCGGAAGGGATCGAAGCTGTCGCCAATTATCTCGGCATGGCGCCGATGGCCGCCTACGAGGTCGCCAGTTTCTACAACATGTACGACTTGAAGCCGGTCGGCAAATACAAGCTCACGGTGTGCACCAACCTGCCGTGCATGCTCTCGGGCGGCGTCGATGCCGGCGAGTACCTCAAGCAGAAACTCGGCATCGACTTCAACGAGACGACCGCCGACGGCAAGTTCACGCTCAAGCAAGGCGAGTGTATGGGCGCCTGCGGCGATGCGCCGGTGATGCTGGTCAATAACCGCCGCATGTGCAGCTCGATGCTGCCCGAGCAAATCGACAAACTGCTGGCGGAGTTCGAATAATGGCGATCCTCGGTGCACTCAACCCGATGCTCACTGTCGGGCTCGACGGCGACAAGGCCTGGCATCTCGCCGACTACGTCAAGCGCGGCGGCTATACGGCGCTCAACAAGGTGCTGGCCGGCGAGAAAATGACGCAGGACGACGTGATCGGCGTGGTCAAGAAGTCAGTGCTGCGCGGTCGCGGCGGCGCCGGTTTTCCGACCGGTCTCAAATGGAGCTTCATGCCGCGTGCCTTTCCCGGCGACAAGTACGTCGTCTGCAATTCCGACGAAGGCGAGCCGGGGACGTTCAAGGACCGCGACATCCTGCTCTTCAACCCGCATGCGGTGATCGAGGGAATGATCATCGCCGGTTACGCGATGGGCGCCGCGCGCGGTTACAACTACATTCACGGCGAAGTCTGGGAAGTCTATCTGCGCTTCGAAGAGGCGCTCGCCGAAGCGCGCGCCGCCGGTTTCCTGGGCAAGAACATCGTCGGCTCGGGGTTTGATTTCGAGCTTTTCGCGCACCACGGTTTTGGCGCGTACATCTGCGGCGAAGAAACTGCGCTGCTCGAGTCGATCGAAGGCAAGAAGGGCCAGCCGCGCTTCAAGCCGCCTTTCCCGGCGAGCTACGGGCTCTATGGCAAGCCGACGACGATCAACAACACCGAGACTTTCGCTGCCGTACCGCTGATCATCAACGGCGGCGCCGACGCCTACCTCGAAGCGGGCAAGGCCAACAACGGCGGCACCAAGCTCTTTTCGGTTTCGGGTCACGTCAATAAACCGGGCAACTACGAAATTCCGCTCGGTACGCCGTTTTCGACGCTGCTCGAAATGGCCGGCGGAATGCGCGGCGGTCGCGCGCTCAAGGCCTGCATCCCCGGCGGTTCGTCGTCACCGGTGCTGCCCGGCAGCATCATGATGGACTGCACGATGGACTACGATTCGATCAGCAAGGCTGGATCGATGCTCGGTTCCGGTGCGGTGATCGTGATGGACGAGACGACCTGCATGGTCCGCGCGCTTGAGCGACTCTCGTTCTTCTACTACGAAGAGTCGTGCGGCCAATGTACGCCTTGCCGCGAAGGCACCAACTGGCTCTACAAGATCGTCCATCGCATCGAACAAGGGCAGGGACGCGCCGACGATCTCGATCTGCTCGGCAGCATCACCACCAACATCATGGGCCGCACCATCTGCGCGCTCGGCGACGCCGCATCGATGCCGGTGCAGAGCTTCGTCAAGCATTTCCGCGACGAGTTCGCTTACCACATTGAACACAAGAAGTGCCTGGTGCCGCCCGATGTGCAGCGCGCTGGCAGCGGCTTCTTCAAGGCAACGGTCTAAGGCAAGCGATATGCTAGATATTGAAATCGACGGCAAACCGGCGCAGGTGCCTGCAGGCAGCACGATCATGGACGCTGCCGAGCTGGTTGGCGCGTACATCCCCCATTTCTGCTACCACAAGAAGCTTTCGATCGCCGCCAACTGCCGCATGTGTCTGGTGCAGGTCGAGAAGGCGCCCAAGCCGATGCCGGCCTGCGCGACGCCGGTAACGGCCGGAATGAAGGTCTTCACGCACTCGGAAATGGCGGTCAACGCCCAGAAGGGCGTGATGGAGTTCCTGCTCATCAATCACCCGCTCGATTGTCCGATCTGCGACCAGGGCGGCGAGTGCCAGCTGCAGGATCTGGCGGTTGGTTACGGCAGCAGTGCATCGCGTTACCAGGAAGCCAAGCGTGTGGTGTTCCACAAAGATGTCGGTCCGCTCGTTTCGATGCAGGAAATGTCGCGTTGCATCCATTGCACGCGTTGCGTTCGCTTCGGTCAGGAAATTGCCGGCGTCATGGAACTCGGTATGGCCAACCGCAACATGCATTCGGAGATTCAAACCTTCGTCGGCCGCAGCGTCGATTCCGAGCTCTCGGGCAACATGATCGACCTGTGCCCGGTCGGTGCGCTGACTTCGAAGCCTTTCCGCTATTCGGCGCGCAGCTGGGAGTTGTCGCGGCGCAAGTCGGTCAGCCCGCACGACAGTCTCGGTGCCAACCTCACCATCCAGGTCAAGGGCAACCGCGTGATGCGCGTTTTGCCGCGCGAGAACGAAGCGGTCAACGAATGCTGGATCTCCGACAAGGAGCGCTTCTCGTACGAAGGACTCAATTCCTCCGAGCGCCTGCAAAAGCCGATGATCCGCGTCGACGGCGCGCTGCGCGAAGTCGACTGGAACGTCGCGCTCGACTACGTCTCGCACGCGCTCAAGGACATCGCCAAGACGCACGGCGGCGAAGCGATCGCTGCGCTCGGCTCGGCGCATTCGACGCTTGAGGAACTCCATCTGCTGCAGAAGCTCACGCGCGGACTCGGTTCGGGCAGCGTCGATTTTCGTAACCGTCGCCGCGATTTTTCGGCTGACGGCAAGCTCGCCGGAACGCCTTGGCTGGGACTCAAACTTTCCGAGATCAAGGATCTCGACGCGGCGCTGGTGGTCGGCAGTTTCCTGCGCAAGGATCACCCGCTGTTCGCCCAGCGTCTGCGCCAGCTGGCCAAGAAATCGGGTCAGGTGAGCCTGATCTCGGTGACCGGCGACGATCCGCTGATCAACCTGCACGGCCAGCTCACGGTCGCTCCCGATCAACTGGCCAACGCCTTGGCGGGTGTCGTCAAGGCCGCGGCGGCGCTCAAGAATGAAGTCTGTCCGGCCGGTCTCGAGGCGCTCACGCCTTGCGCGACCAGCCAGGCGATCGCCGAGAGCCTGTGCGCGGGCGAGCAGCGCGCGATTGTGCTCGGCAACGTCGCCGAGCAAAGCGCGCAAGCCGCCCAGCTGCATGCATTGGCCGCCGAACTTGCGCGGCTCACTGGTGGGCGTCTCGGTTTCATCGGGGATGCGGCCAACAGCGTCGGTGGCTACGTCGCCAAGGCTTTGCCTGATGCGACCGCGCTCAACGCCTACGAAATGTTCGAAAAGCCGCGTCAGGGCTATGTGCTGCTCGGCGTCGAACCCGAGCTCGACTGCCATAATCCGCAGCAGGCGATCGCCGCGCTCAAGCAGGCGGCGCTCGTCGTCATGCTGACGCCGTTCAAGCACCAGGCCGCGCTCGACTACGCCGACGTGCTGCTGCCGACGGCGCCATTTACCGAGACGTCGGGGACCTTCGTCAATTGCGAGGGCCGCGTGCAGAGTTTCAACGGCGTCGTTCGTCCGCTGGGCGAGGCGCGTCCGGGCTGGAAGGTGTTGCGCGTGCTGGGCAACGTGCTGGGCCTTGCCGGTTTCGATTACGAATCGAGCGAACAGGTGCGCGACGAAATCGTCGCGCCGGACAGCGAATTTGTCGGCGGTCTCAGCAACGCCATCGACGGCGTCGCCTTCTCTCTTAGCGCAGCGGCCGGTGGTTTGCAAAGAATTGCCGAGGTGCCGATATACTTCGCCGATCCGCTGGTGCGGCGCAGCGAAGCGCTGCAGAAGACGCGCGACGCACAGGCGCCGAGCGCGCGGCTGAATGCTTCGACGCTGGCGCAGCTTGGCATCGCCGAAGGTTCTCAAGTACGAGTCAGGCAGGGGCAGGGCGAAGCGCTGCTGACCGCCCGGGCGGACGAGTCCGTGCCGATGGGTTGCGTGCGGGTGGCGGCGGCACACGCCACGACGGCTGCGCTCGCTGACATGTTCGGTACGATTAACGTGGAGCGTGCATGATGGTTGAGACGCTGCAGCAACTGCTGCCGGGCTTTCTGATCCCGTATTTCAACATGCTGATGCAGTTGGGGCAGGACTTCTTCGGCGCGCTGTGGCCGGATATCGTGACCGTGGTGTGGACGGTGATCAAGGTCATGCTGATCATTCTGCCGCTGCTCGGCATCGTCGCCTACACGACGTTCTGGGAACGCAAGGTGATTGGCTGGATGCAGGTGCGCATCGGCCCGAACCGCGTCGGTCCGTGGGGGCTGATCCAGCCGCTGGCCGACGGCCTCAAGCTGATGCTCAAGGAAGTCGTGATCCCGAGCGGCGCCGACCAGGTCGTTTTTCTGCTCGCGCCGGTGCTCGCCTTCGGACCCGCTTTGGTCGCCTGGGCGGTGATCCCGTTCAACGACGTGATGATCGTCGCCAACGTCAATGCCAGCCTGCTCTACATCCTTGCGGTGACGTCGATGGGCGTCTATGGCATCATCCTGGCCGGTTGGGCATCGAACTCCAAGTATGCGTTTCTCGGCGGCATGCGTTCGGCCGCGCAGTTGATCTCTTACGAAGTCGCGATGGGTCTCGCGCTGGTCGTCGTGGTGATGGTCTCCAACAGCCTGAATCTCGGCGACATCGTCAAGGCGCAGGGGCAGGGGCGTTTCGCCGACATGGGGCTGACTTTCCTCTCCTGGAACTGGCTGTGCCTGCTGCCGATGTTTGTCGTTTATGTCGTCTCGAGCGTCGCCGAAACCAACCGCGCGCCGTTCGACATGGCCGAAGGCGAATCGGAAATCGTCGGCTACCACGTCGAATATTCGGGGATGGCTTTCGCCGTCTTCCAACTCGCCGAATACTCGGCGATGCTGATGTGCTCGACCTTGATCTCGACGCTGTTCCTCGGCGGCTGGTTGTCGCCGGTGAGTTTCCTGCCCGACAGCATCTTCTGGTTGTTCGCCAAGATCGGCGCATTCGTATTTTTCTTCTTCTGGATCCGTGCCACCTTCCCGCGTTATCGCTACGACCAGATCATGCGGCTCGGTTGGAAAGTGTTCATCCCCGTGTGTCTTATCTGGCTGGTGGTTGTCGGTTGCTGGATGATGTCGCCTTGGAATATCTGGAAGTGAGGGGCTAGTCATGGGTTCGATGAAAGAGATTTTCAACAGCCTCCTGCTCAAGGAACTGTTCAAGGGAATGTCGGTGACCGGGCGGCACATGTTCGCGCGCAAGATCACCGTTCAGTATCCCGAGGAAAAAACGCCGCAGAGCTTCCGTTTCCGCGGTCTGCACGCGCTGCGCCGCTATCCCAACGGCGAAGAGCGCTGCATCGCCTGCAAGCTGTGCGAGGCGGTTTGTCCGGCGATGGCGATCGTCATCGAATCGGCCGAGCGCGACGACGGATCCAGGCGAACGACGCGCTACGACATCGATCTGAATAAATGCATCTTCTGCGGCTTCTGCGAGGAAGCGTGCCCGGTCGATGCGATCGTCGAGACCCGCGTTTTCGAGTACCACGGCGAGAAACGTGGCGACCTTTACTTTACCAAGCCGATGTTGCTGGCCAACGGCGATCGCTATGAACAAGAGATCGCCGAAGACCGCCAACTTGACGCGAAATACCGCTAACAGGCGCCGATACGATGGAATTCAAGACCTTCGTTTTTTACTTCCTATCCACCATCCTGGTTTATGCCAGTCTGCGCGTGGTGACGCTGCGCAACCCGGTGCACGCCGCGCTGCATCTGGTGCTCGCGTTCTTCAGCGCGAGCGGCGTGTGGATCCTGTTGCAGGCCGAATTCCTGGCGATCGCGCTGGTGCTCGTCTATGTCGGTGCGGTGATGGTGCTTTTCCTGTTCGTCGTGATGATGCTCGACATCAACCTCGACCGCTTGCGCGAAGGCTTCTGGAGCTACCTGCCGCTGGGCGCGGTCGTCGCGCTGCTGATGGCCGCCGAGATGAGCCTGGTGCTGGTCGGCAGCTTCTACGACCTGTTCGAGAGCAATGTGCCGCAGACGCCTGGCGACTACAGCAACGTCAAGGCGGTCGGCCGCGTGCTCTTTACCGATTACGTCTATCCGTTCGAACTCGCTTCGGTGATCCTGCTGGTCGGCATCGTCGCCGCCGCGGCGCTGACGCTGCGCGGCAAGCGCAAGACCAAGTCGGTCAGTCCCGGGCAGCAGGTTTTCGTCAAGGCCAAGGATCGCGTGCGGGTGTTGAAGATGCCTGCCGAGTCGCGCGACTGAAGTCGCTGGCTCGGGTAGGTTGATGAGTAATCAAGAATCAAGAACACGACGTGGCACCGCCTGGCGCTGCCATTTGTAGAAGGAATCAGGGAGGCACCTTGCTTACACTGTCCCATTTTTTGGTATTAGGCGCGATTCTGTTTGCCATCAGTATCGTCGGCATCTTCCTCAACCGGAAGAATCTGATCATCATCCTGATGTCGATCGAACTGATGCTGCTCGCGGTGAACATGAACTTCATCGCCTTTTCGCATTACATGCAGGACCTGGCCGGACAGATTTTCGTCTTCTTCATTCTGACCGTTGCTGCCGCCGAATCGGCGATCGGTCTGGCGATTCTCGTCGTGCTGTTCCGTAACCTGAAGACCATCCACGTGGATGATCTGGACAGCCTGAAGGGTTAACATGGAAATGCAATCACTCTACCTGCTGGTTCCGCTGGCGCCCCTGGTCGGGGCGGCGATCGCCGGCCTTTTCTGCCGCGTGATACCGCGTTGGGTAGCGCACACCGCGGCGATTTCGGGCGTCGCCATCGCCTTTGTCGCCTCGCTCTTCATCTTCCTCGACGTGCGCGCCGGCAACACCTTCAACGGCTCCGTCTATCAGTGGCTGGCATCGGGCGACTACACTTTCGAGGTCGGCTTCCTGATCGACCAATTGACGGTCACCATGATGCTGGTCGTCACCTTCGTTTCCCTGATGGTGCATATCTACACCATCGGCTACATGCAGGACGACGCGGGCTACAACCGCTTCTTCAGCTACATTGCCTTGTTCACCTTCTCGATGCTGATGTTGGTGATGAGCAACAACTTCGTTCAGCTGTTCTTCGGCTGGGAGGCGGTCGGCCTGATCTCCTACCTGTTGATCGGTTTCTGGTACACGCGGCCGACGGCGATCCTGGCCAATATGAAGGCCTTCCTGGTCAACCGCGTCGGCGACTTCGGCTTCCTGCTCGGCATCGGCCTAGTGCTCGCCAACTTCGGCTCGCTCGATTACAAGACCGTTTTCGAAAACGCCCCGGCGCTCGCCGACGCGACGATCTCGCTGTTCGGCGCCGACTGCACCGCGGTGTCGCTGATGAGCGCCACCTGCATTCTGCTGTTCGTCGGCGCCATGGGCAAGTCGGCACAGGTTCCGTTGCACGTCTGGCTGCCCGATTCGATGGAAGGCCCGACGCCGATCTCGGCGCTGATCCACGCGGCGACCATGGTCACCGCCGGCATCTTCATGGTCGCGCGTATGTCGCCGCTCTTCGAGCTTTCCGATACGGCCTTGTCGTTCGTCATCATCATCGGTTCGATCACCGCGCTGTTCATGGGCTTCCTGGGCGTCATCCAAAACGACATCAAGCGCGTCGTGGCCTATTCGACGCTCTCGCAGCTCGGCTACATGACCGTCGCGCTCGGCGCCTCGGCGTATTCGGTGGCGATCTTCCACCTGATGACGCACGCTTTCTTCAAGGCGCTGCTGTTCCTCGGCGCCGGTTCGGTGATCATCGGCATGCACCACGACCAGGACATCCGCAACATGGGCGGCCTGCGCAAGTACATGCCGATCACCTGGATCACCTCGCTGATCGGCTCGCTGGCGCTGATCGGAACGCCGTTCTTCGCCGGTTTCTACTCGAAGGACTCGATCATCGAAGCGGTTTCGCTGTCGCACATCACCGGCTCGGGCTTCGCCTATTTCTCGGTGATGGCCGGCGTCTTCATCACCGCGTTCTATTCTTTCCGCATGTACTTCCTGGTCTTCCACGGCGAGGAGCGCTTCGGCAAGGCGCATGAGGCGACTCACGACGCGCATGCCAAGCATGACGCTGCTGCACATGACGCCGCGCACGACGATCATCACGCAGCCGATGATGCGCACGCGGTGCATGAAGAACATCACGGCCTGGCGCCGGGACAAAAGCCGCACGAAACGCCGTGGGTGGTGACGCTGCCGCTGGTGTTGCTGGCGATCCCGTCGGTGGTGATCGGCTACCTCACCATCGAGCCGATGCTCTACGGCGATTTCTTCAAGGGCGCGATCTATATCAACCACGAAGCGCATCCGGTGATGGAAGAGCTGGCCAGCGAGTTCCACGGCGCCTTCGCCATGGCCATGCACGCCGCGACTTCGCCGGTGTTCTGGCTGGCCTTGGCCGGCGTCGTGCTGTCGTGGTTCTTCTATCTCAAGCGTCCGTCGATTCCGACGGCGATCAAGGCGGCTTGCGGTCCGCTCAATACTTTGCTTGAAAACAAGTACTACTTCGACAAGTTCAACGAGGTGGTGGTGTGCGGCGGCGCTCGCCTGCTCGGCCGCGGCTTGTGGAAGGGCGGCGACGAAGGGGTGATCGACGGGTTGATCGTCGGCGGCGCCGTGCGGGTGGTTGGACTCATCTCGATGCTGGCGCGTCTTTTCCAGTCGGGCCACATCTATCACTACGCCTTCACGATGATTTTTGGTGTCTGTGCGCTGCTTTCATTCTGGCTCATGCGCGCCTGAACTGTATTAAGAGACTGGGAACGATATGTCAGGTACACCGCTTCTCTCCTACGCCATCTGGGTTCCGATCCTCGCCGGCCTGATCGTGCTGGCCACCGGGTCGGATCGCAATGCGCCCTTGGCGCGGATGCTCGCCTTGCTCGGTTCGCTGGCCGGACTGCTGGTCACCATTCCGCTTTACACCGGTTTTGACGTGACGACGCCGGCGATGCAGTTCGTCGAGCTGTCGCCGTGGATTCCGCGTTTCAACATCAACTACAGCCTGGGCGTCGACGGCATCTCGATGCTGTTCCTGATCCTCAACAGTTTCATCACGGTGATCGTCGTTCTCGCCGGCTGGCAGGTGATCAGCAGCCGGGTGGCGCAGTACAACGCCGCTTTCCTGATCATGTCGGGGCTGCTCAACGGCATCTTCGCGTCGCTCGATGCGATGCTGTTCTACGTCTTCTTCGAAGCGTCGCTGATTCCTCTGTACCTGATCATCGGTGTCTGGGGCGGACCGCGGCGCGTCTATGCGGCGTTCAAGTTCTTCCTGTTTACGCTGATGGGATCATTGCTGTTCCTGATCTCGCTGATCTATCTCTTCGTCCAGTCGGGCGGCAGCTTCTCGATTCTCGACTGGCACAAGATGCCGATCCCGATGGTCGCGCAGATGTGGATCTTCCTCGCGTCCTTGATCGCCTTCGCAGTCAAGGTGCCGATGTGGCCGGTGCATACCTGGCTGCCCGACGCGCACGTCGAAGCGCCGACCGGCGGCTCGATCGTTCTTGCGGCGATCGCTCTGAAGCTCGGCGCCTACGGCTTCCTGCGGTTTTCGCTGCCGATCGCGCCCGACGCCGCGCATGAACTCTCGGGACTGATGGTCGCGCTGTCGCTGATCGCCATCGTCTATATCGGCTTGGTGGCATTGGTCCAGGAAGACATGAAAAAGCTGGTCGCCTACTCGTCGATCGCGCACATGGGTTTCGTGACGCTCGGCTTCTTCATGTTCGGCGCGCCGACCGAGGCCGGTGCACTGGGCGCCGGCAGTGTGCTTGGCGTCGAAGGGGCGCTGATGCAGATGGTTTCGCACGGTTTCGTCGCCGGCGCGATGTTCTACTGCATCGGCGTGATGTACGACCGAGTCCATTCGCGCAAGATTGCCGACTACGGCGGGGTGGTCAACACCATGCCCAAGTTCGCCGCGTTCTTCATGCTGTTCGCCATGGCCAACGCCGCGCTGCCGGCGACTTCGGGCTTCGTCGGCGAGTTCATGATCATCATGGCGGCGGTCAAGTTCAACTTCTGGGTCGGCTTCACGGCAGCGACGACGCTGATCGTCGGTGCCGCCTATACGCTGTGGATGTACAAGCGCGTGGTCTTCGGTGCCGTCGCCAATCACCATGTCGCCGAGCTCACCGACATCAACGGCCGCGAGTTCCTGATTCTGGCGCTGCTCGCCGTTTGCGCACTGGGCATGGGCCTTTACCCGCTCCCCTTCACGGAAGTCATGCACAGTTCGGTCAATGAGCTGCTGCGTCACATCGCCGTAAGCAAGATCCTATAATTGGTATCCGCTATGACGCTTGCCGAAATGCAATTTGTACCGCCTGATCTCCGCCTCGCCGTTGCGGAGATCTTCCTGCTGGCGATGACCTGTCTGATCATGATCGTCGACCTGTTCGTCAAGGACAAGAAGCGCACCACGACCTTCGTGTTGACCCAGCTGACGCTGGTCGGGGCGATCGTGGCGACGGCGCTGACCAGCACCGGGCAGACCTTCTACACGTTCAACAACATGTTCGTCGGCGATCTGATGGGCGATCTGCTCAAGGAGCTGCTCTACGTCACGGTGATGGTCGTCCTCTTCTACTCGCGCGCTTACGTCCAGGCGCGCCCCGACATGGCCAAGGGCGAGTTCTACACGCTGACGCTGTTCGCGACGCTGGGAATGATGGTGATGATTTCGGCCAATCATTTCCTGACCATCTACATCGGGATCGAGCTCTTGTCGCTGGCGCTCTACGCGATGGTCGCGCTCAACCGCGACTCGGTCGCTTCGACCGAAGCGGCGATGAAGTATTTCGTCCTCGGCGCGCTCGCTTCGGGTCTGCTGCTCTACGGCATGTCGATGATCTACGGCGCGACCGGAACGCTCGATATTTCGGCGGTCGCCGAGCGCCTGTTTGACGGTCAGGCGAACAAGACCATCCTCGGTTTCGGCATCGTCTTCCTGGTTGCCGGTATCGGCTTCAAGCTCGGCGTCGTTCCCTTCCACATGTGGATTCCCGACGTCTATCACGGCGCGCCGACCGCGGTGACGCTGTTCATCGGCAGTGCGCCCAAGCTCGCCGCCTTCGCCATCGTCATCCGCATGCTGGTCAATGGCCTGATCGTCGCCTCGGCCGACTGGCAGGCGATGCTGATGATTCTCTCGGTGCTGTCGATGGCGATCGGCAACTTCGGCGCGATCGCGCAGACCAATCTCAAGCGCATGCTCGCCTATTCGGCGATCTCGCACATGGGCTTCATGCTGCTCGGCCTGATCACCGGTGTCATCGGCGGCGATGCGCGCTACGCGATCAACGCCTACAGCTCGTCGATGTTCTACGTCATCACCTACGTGCTGACCAGCGCCGGCACCTTCGGCATGATCATGCTGCTCTCGCGCGCCGGCTTCGAGTCGGACGAGATTTCCGACTTCGCCGGGCTCAACAAGCGCAGCCCGTGGTTTGCCGCGATGATGATGATGATGATGTTTTCGATGGCCGGCGTGCCGTTCTTCGTCGGCTTTTTCGCCAAGTTCTCGGTGCTGCAGGCGGTCGTCGCCGCCGGTTACCTGTGGCTGGCGATCGCCGCCGTCTTCTTTTCCTTGGTCGGCGCGTATTACTACCTGCGCGTCGTCAAGGTGATGTACTTCGAGCCGCCACCGGCCAACGCCCACCGCATCGACGCGACGTTCGACGTCAAGCTGCTGCTCTCGGCCAACGGTCTGGCCGTCGCCGCGATCGGCATCTTCCCGCAGACGCTGATGTCGCTGTGCGCAGTGGCGCTGCTGCGCTCGCTGTAGTCCATTGGTTTTGTAGCGATCAACGCCCCGCCGGTCGGGGCGTTTTCTTTTGGGGGTCGGGTATGAAAGATCAGCACGCGCATTTGTACGAGCAACAGATCGACAGCACGCAGATGTTCGACGGCAAGCTTCTCGAAGTTCGCCTCGACCGCGTCCGGCTGCCCGACGGCAGCGAAGCGACGCGCGAATACGTCGTCCATCAGGGCGCGGTGGTCGTCATTCCGCTGCTCGACAGCGGCGAGCTGATTTTCGAGCGGCAGTATCGTTACCCGCTGCAACGAACGCTGCTCGAGCTTCCCGCCGGCAAGATCGATCCGGGAGAAGAAATCCTGCAGACGGCCAAGCGCGAGTTACTTGAGGAGACCGGCTACCGCGCCGGCGAGTGGCGCTATCTCGGGGTGATGCACCCCTGCGTCGGCTATTCGAACGAGCGCATCGAGATCTTCCTGGCGCGCGGTCTGCAGCTTGATGCGGGCGGGCAGCAGCTCGACCACGGCGAATTGCTCGACGTCTTCAACCTGAGCCTCGACGACGCCGTGCAGGCCGTTCGCGACGGCGAGATCACCGACGCCAAGACCATCACCACCTTGTTCTGGGCCGAGAAAGTGCTGCGCTGCGGCTGGTAGGCGCCGGGCGCTGAAGAGGGCTGGAGTGGCGGGGCGCTGACGTGCTACGCTGGGGGCGTGACAAAGCATCGCCGAATTTAAGGACACCGCGTACGCAGACACTGACCGAGGGGATCGCCATGTTAGACGGAACGATTGAAGGTGAACGGCGGGAAACGATCGACGAATTATCCGACCTGCTGATCGTCGTCCAGGAAATGGGCCGCCGGCTGGCCGACGAAACGCACGGCGACGCCTATGCCGGCGTCAGGGAGCTCAACGAGCTGCTGCATCAAGCGCGCGTCCAGTTGCAGAAGATCAGGGACGACGCGATCAAAGGCGCTTAGCCGGCGCACGCGGCTTGCGTGTCCAGCGCGATGCGCTGACTGGCGACGAGCGCCGCCGTCTCGGCGTGCGGCCTGGCCAGCCCGGCTCTGGCGCGTCACCCGCTCATGCTCCCGCGCGATGCTCGGGAAGGCCCGTGCCTACTGACGTCCACGGCAGCGATGCCAACCTCGCCTGACGCATCCTGTGGTGGCCGCACGTCAGTCCGAGCGAAAGCTGCGTCGCGCAGCTGGCGCGACGTCCCGGCCGCTCGCCGCAAGACTCCCGGAGCGCTGAACTTGCCTGGCCATGGCGTGCGGATTTCCATCCGCGCCGCGCCGGCGATTCTGGAAACCTGCACGGCTGAACGCCTGGGCGCAGCTCTGGCTGTCCGCCAATAGCCCGTTGTTTCAATGGCTTGTCGAATATGTTGGGCAGCGATCTATTCGGGAACGAGTTGTGCTTTGCTAGGACGTCGGGGGGCCACAAAAGCGCGTTCTGCAGATGGCCGACATATAAGTAATGGCGAATTCAGCGAAGCTTGAATCAGTTCATCACAAACCACAGGAGTCAAACCCATGAAAGCCTTTCTACGTAAGACTTTGATCATCAGCGCGGCAGCCTGTTTCGCTGTTTCGGCGCAGGCCGCCGAGTTCATCAACATCCTGACGGGCGGCACCAGCGGTGTTTACTATCCGCTGGGTGTTGCCTTGTCGCAAATTTACGGCAAGGCGATCCCGGATTCAAAGACGTCGGTGCAGGCGACCAAGGCCAGCGCGGAAAACCTCAATCTGCTGCAGGCCGGTCGTGGCGAGGCGGCCATCTCGTTGGGCGATTCCTTGTCCGATGCCTGGAAAGGCAAGGAAGATGCCGGGTTCAAGACGCCGCTTGGCAAGCTGCGTACCATTGCGGCGCTTTATCCGAACTACATCCACTTTGTCGCTGCCGCCGATTCGGGCATCAAGTCGCTGGCCGACATCAAGGGAAAGCGGATCTCCGTCGGCGCACCGAAGTCGGGGACCGAATTGAACGTGCGCGCGATTCTCAAGGCGGCGGGGCTGAGTTATCAGGATTTCTCGCGTGTCGAGTACCTCTCGTATGCCGAGTCAGTCGAATTGATGAAGAACCGCCAGTTGGACGTCACCCTGCTGTCATCCGGGCTGGGCGTCGCCGCCTTGCGTGATCTGGCGACATCGCAGAAGGTCGTCTTTCTGACCATCCCGGCGGACATCGTCGCCAAAATGAACGATCCGGCGTTCCAGGTGGGGATTATTCCCGCCAAGACGTACGAGGGGCAGGACGCCGACGTAACGACGGTGGCGATCCAGAACTATCTGGTGACGCGTTCGGGCGTGTCGACCGACACCGTTTATACCATGACCAAGTCGATGTTCGAGAATCTCGATCAGATGGTTGCCGCGCACGCCGCCGCCAAGCTCATCAAGAGGGAGAACGCGGCCAAGAATCCGCCGGCGCCGCTGCATCCGGGCGCCGAGAAATACTACCGCGAAGTCGGCCTGCTGAAATAGCCGCGACGCCTGCTGCAATGCCGATCCGGCCGCCGCCTGTCGTGCGGCGACCGCGTTTTCCATATCGAACAACGAAAGAAATACTATGACCGAGACTACTCGTGGTCTGGACTCCGCACATCCGGACCCTGCTGATTTCGAAGAGCATGGGCACCAGCGGCAACTGGCTGGCTGGGCAGCCCGCATCGCGGTTTTCGCGGCGCTGTGCTTTTCGGCTTTCCAGATCGTCGTTGCCGCGTTCCATCCATTTTCGAGCCTGGTGATTCGCGCCATCCACGTCAGCTTCCTGATCATGCTTATTTTCGTCTTCTACCCCGCGCGCAAGGGGAGGAATATGAAAGCGATTCCGTGGCACGACGTGCTGCTGGCGCTGATCGGTTTCTCGCTGGGTTTTTATCACTTCATTTTCGAGGGGGACCTGATCGAGCGCGCCGGCGATCCGACGACCGCCGATCTGGTGGTCGCCACCATCGCGTCGGTGATGGTTTTCGAAGCCGCCCGGCGGGTGATGGGCTGGGCGCTGCCGCTGGTTTGCGCCAGCTTTCTGGCCTACGGCCTGTTCGGTCAGTATCTGCCGGCGTCGATTGCCCATCGTGGCTATGGCTTCGACCAGATTGTCAGCCAGCTCTATCTGGGCAGCGACGGTATTCTCGGGACGCCAACGCTGGTCTCAGCGACCTACATCTTCCTCTTCATTCTGTTCGGCAGTTTTCTCGAACACGCCGGCATGATCCGCCTGTTCAACTCGCTGGCGCTCGGGCTGGTCGGTCAATCTCGCGGCGGGCCGGCCAAGGTGGCGGTGATCGCGACGGGAATGATGGGCACCATCTCCGGCTCGGGGGTCGCCAATGTGTTGACGATCGGTCAGTTCACCATTCCCTTGATGAAACGCTTTGGCTATACGCCGGTGTTCTCGGGCGCCGTCGTCGCCACCTCATCGATGGGCGGTCAGATCATGCCGCCGGTCATGGGGGCGGTCGCTTTCATCATGGCCGAAACGCTCAATGTGCCGTACGCGGACATTGTCCAGGCGGCGATTATCCCGGCGGCGTTGTACTACCTCACCGCCTTCTGGATGGTGCACCTCGAAGCCGGACGTCTGAAGCTGCTCGGCCTGGCCAAGGAGGACTGTCCGAATCCGTGGTCGGCGCTCAAGGAGCAATGGTATCTGGCGCTGCCCTTGGCGGCGCTGGTCTACATGTTGTTCAACGGGTTTACGCCGATGTTCTCGGGCATGATGGGGCTGGCGCTGACGGCCATCTTGATTCTCGGTGCCGCGCTTGCCGCGCGCATTTCAGCCACCGCGCTGCGTTACGTTTTCTGGGTCGCGCTGGGCATCGGCGCTTCGTCGTTCGCCAAGTGGGGAATCGTTCCGGTGCTCGGCGTCATCGGCGTGCTGACCGCCGCCAATTTTCTTGTCAAGGGCGGCCAGCAAACCTTGCTGACGATGAAGGCCGGTCTGGTCGACGGGGCCAAGCAGGCGCTGGGGGTCGGCATCGCCTGTGCCATCGTCGGCGTCATCATCGGCGTTCTGACGCTGACCGGAGCGGCGTCCAATTTCGCCGGTTATATTCTCGACATCGGCCAGACCAGCCTCTTCCTGTCGCTCTTCCTGACCATGATCGTGTGCCTGATTCTGGGCATGGGCATCCCGACCATTCCGAACTACATTATCACCAGTTCGATTGCTGCGCCGGCGCTGCTCAAACTCGGCGTACCGCTGATCGTCAGTCACATGTTCGTCTTCTACTTCGGGATCATGGCCGATTTGACGCCGCCGGTGGCGCTGGCCGCCTTTGCCGCCGCATCGATCGCCAAGGCGCCGGCGATGAAGATCGGCTTCAAGGCGACGCAGATCGCGATCGCCGGTTTCGTCATTCCGTTCATGGCCGTCTACGACCCGGCGCTCATGCTGCAGGGCGATCCGACCGTCCTCTCCGTGCTCTACATCGTGTTCAAGACGACATTGGCGATTCTCCTCTGGGGAAGCGCGGCGATCGGCTATCTGTTTGCCCCGTTGACGCTGATCGAGCGAGCCGTCGCCGCGGTGGCGGCTTTTTCGCTGGTGGTCGCGCTGCCCTTGACTGACGAGATTGGCTTTGCCGCGGCTGCCGTGTTTATCTTCTGGCATGTTTTGCGCAGCCGGAAAAAATGCTCTCTTTGTGCCTGAGCGCCGGCAGCCTTTCGGCCTCGCTCGCCATCCAGGCCTTTACCCTGGCCTGGATGCACTCGATCGAGAAAGTTCGCTGGGAGGAGGATTGGCTGCTCGTGGCCGGCCAGCTGCACCTGGTCGAGGCGCGTATCAAGGGCAGCGGTGCCGGCATGGAGCCGCCCCCCGGCGCGGTGCTGCGCGACGGGTTCTGGCATTACCGGCCGGCGGTGGCGCCGCTGGACCACGTCAATCTGGCGCATTCGCCTTATACCAAGGGTTACGAATTGTGTCTGGTCGATGGCTGCCGTCCTCTGGCCGGCTATTTGCCGGGGATCGAAGCAACTGCCGTGATCGTGCTCGAGGCCTGTCGCGAGTAATATGCTGTCCAAGCCCGCCGGCCCGGAGACGCCGGGTGATTCTATTCCGGATCGAAGCGCATGAGTCTGTCTGTCGCATTGCCTTTACACCCCGCCCGCGCCTGGATCCGGCCGGTTCTGCGCATCCTGCTGGCGATCGTCGTTTGCATCGCTGCCGGATGGGGCGTCAGGAATGCGGTGTTGTCGCGCCAACTGGATCTGTTGAGCGAGCAGTCGCGACAGCGTGGCGAGTTTTATCGCCGCAGCCTCAATTTCCTGCTCTCGCGCAATGAATCCCTGCCCAGGATCATTGCGCTGGAGGATCGGCTCAAGGCGCTTCTGCAAAATCCGGGGCAGCAGACATTGCACCACAGCGCCAACAATTATCTGGCGAACGTCAGAGATGGCGCTGGCATCAATACCGCTTACCTGATGGACAAGCAGGGCTTGACGCTGGCGTCGAGCAATTTCCGCTCGCCCGGGTCCTATGTCGGCCACAACTACGGCTATCGGCCGTATTTCCAGGAAGCACTGAAGGGAAGGCTGGGACGTTTCTACGGCGTTGGGGCGACTACCGGCGAACCGGGATTCTTCCTGGCGGCGCCGATAGAAAGCGAAGGCGCGCTCCTCGGCGCGGTCATCGTCAAGATCAGTCTGGAAAACTTCGAGTCGGCGCTGGTCCGCAGCGGCGATCCGGTATTGCTGGTCGACGCCAATGGCGTGATCTTTCTGGCCTCGGTTCCGGAGTGGAAATACCACTTCCTGACGCCCCTCGAACCCGGCGTTTTGCAGCAGATCGGCTTGTCGCGACAGTATGACAACCAGAACTTGCAGCCGCTGGGCGTGAATTTTGGCCTTCAGGACGAGCCGAAAACGGTTCGCGTCGCCTTGCCCGGCGGGCCGGAACAGGACTACCTCGTGCAATCGATCAAGACGGGAACGCTGGGCTGGTCGATCGTGTTCCTGTCGCGGACCGGGCAGGAACGGCAGAACGCCGACCTGGCCGGCATCGCCGCTGGATTTGCCGTCGCCCTGCTGTTGTCGACGCTGGTCTTTTACCGCTTGAACGTCAAGCGCTACAAAGAGCGGCGACAGGCCGAAGTGGCGCTGCGTCAGGCGCACAAGGAACTTGAGCAGCGCATCGCCGAGCGTACGGCCGATCTGCGGGCGACCAATGCCTCGCTGGAAGAGAAAATCGACGCGCTCAAAACAACCGAGACGATCCTGCACGAAACGCGCGACAGTGCCGTGCAGGCCGGCAAGCTCGCGGTGCTCGGCCAGATGGCGGCGGGCATCAGCCACGAAGTGAACCAGCCGCTCACCGCCTTGCATACGCTGACCGATAACGCGGTCGATCTGCTGGGTCGCGGACGGCTCGAGGAAGTTCGCGAAAATCTGGGTTTCATCAAGCAGATGGCGCTGCGCATGGGGCATATCGTCGGCGAAATCAAGACCTTCGCGCGCAAGTCGCCGCTGGAGCGCCTCGCGGTGAATCTCTCGGAGGTGCTCACGCAGGCGCTCAGGATGGTCGAATCGCGCCGCCGGCAGATCGGCGCGCAGATCGACGTCGAGGCGTTGCCCGACGACCTCCGGGTGCTGGCCGACGTGCAGCGTCTGGAACAGGTGCTGGTCAATCTGCTGCTCAATGCGCTCGATGCCGTTGCCGAAGGCGCCGAGCAGCGCATCGCGATTGGCGCTCGCTGCGAGAGCGGACGGGCGAGCCTCGTTATCCACGACAGCGGTCCCGGCATCGCGGACGAGGTGTTGCCGCATTTGTTCGAACCGTTCTTCACGACCAAACTGTCGGGGCAGGGCTTGGGTCTCGGCCTGGCCATTTCGCGCATGATCGTCGCCGAGCTCGGCGGGAGAATCGATGTTTGCAATCACGCGCTGGGTGGCGCCGAATTTACCGTGGCTCTGGAGGTGGCATGAGCGCGCGTAACGAAGCCGGGGACTTGCCGGTCTATCTGATCGACGACGACGAAGCGGTCTTGCACGCCTGCCAACAGACCTTGACGCTCGCCGACATCACGGTGCGCACCTTCCGCAGTGCCAAGAATGCGCTGGCCGCTTTCGATCAGGATCGTCCCGCGGTCATCGTCAGCGATGTGCGCATGTCCGGCATGACGGGGCTTGAATTGCTCGATGTGATCCAGCAACAGGATCGCGATTTGCCGGTCATCCTGATCACTGGCCACGGTGACGTGTCGATGGCGGTTCAGGCCATGCGCGCCCATGCCTATGACTTCATCGAAAAACCGTTCAACTCGGCGCGCCTGGTCGATGTGGTCCGCCGCGCGCTGGAAAAACGCGCGCTGCTTCTGGAGAATCGCGCGCTGCGCGAGCAGCTGGGCAGCCTGCGCGAGCAGCCGCTGATCGGCCCGTCGGAAAGCATCCAGAAGATCATTCGCACCATCGATTCGCTGGCGGGCACCGACGTCGATATCCTGATCCTCGGCGAGACCGGTACCGGCAAGGAGGTGGTGGCGCAGGCGCTGCACGACCGGAGCGGTCGCACCGGGCCGTTTGTTGGGCTCAACTGCGGCGCCTTGCCCGAGTCAGTTTTCGAGAGCGAAATGTTCGGCTATGAGAGCGGGGCGTTTACCGGCGCCAACCGGCGACGCATCGGCAAGATCGAATACGCGACCAACGGGACCTTGTTCCTCGACGAAATCGAGTCGATGCCGCTGGCACTGCAGGTCAAGCTGCTGCGCGTGCTGCAGCAGCGCAGCGTCGAACGGCTGGGCAGCAACGCCAGCATCCCCGTCAATTGCCGGATCGTCGCGGCGAGCAAGACCGATCTGAAGCGCCTGTCCGGGCAGGGGACTTTTCGGGCCGACCTCTACTACCGCCTCAACGTGGTGAGCATCGAGCTGCCGCCACTTCGCCAACGGCTCAACGACATCGGGCCGTTGATGACCTATTTTCTGTCGCAGGCCAGCCGCCGCTTCAAACGCGAGACGCCGACCTTCGATGCGCAGGATCTGGGTCGCTGGCAGCGCCATGACTGGCCGGGCAACGTCCGCGAACTCAAGGCCGTTGCCGAACGGCTCTGCCTGGGGGTCGGTGACGGACTCGAGTCGATTCAGGCCGCCGCCGTCTCGCTGGCCTCTCGTCTGGAGAATTACGAATACAGCCTGATCCGTGAGGCGCTGCGCAACGCCCGCGGCAATGTGGCCGAAGCGGCCGAGCGACTGAATCTGCCGAAGAAAACGCTCTACGACAAGCTGGCGCGCCACCAACTGGATGCCGAATCGTTCCGTTGATGACCGCGAGCTTGCGGAAATCGAGCGATTGCTGATCGACGGCGAAGCCTGCCCGGCCGGCTGAATGCCCGTCAACAGGTCATGGTGGCGGGGTGTGCTCTGGAAGGCGCGTGGCTATTGGCGTGCACGGCTGCCATACCCTTGATGCCCGTCGTGCTTGGCTTGCAGCACGTAGGGGCGAAAAATTTCATTTGCGCATGTTGGAAGCGCGGGTCGGACAGCGAGCGTGGCGATTGAGGCGGGCATGTTCGTCGTGATGCTCAGCATCCCAATGACTATCGACTTGCTGACCGTTCATGCCATCGTGCCGCCGCACCCGGTAGTCACAGCGGTGGCAATCGGGTTGAATGCCGATATCGCTAGGGTAATCCTGTATGGCTTGATCGTCGGCTTTCCTGCCGCAGCGATTGCCCGGCTGGTTGTCGGAAAAATGATTGATAACAAGTTCAAGTTGAATGCCCCTGAGCGCTTCTTAAATCTGACGGCAAGGCCCGACGACCAGTTGGCGGCGTTCTGGACGACTCCCTTTGCCATCTTGTTTACCCTCATCTTGATGATCGCGAAAACCATTCTGGAAGTGCTTCTGGGAAAAATAACCCGGCGATGGCGTACGTCAACCTCCAGGGAGATCCGGCGATGGCGCTGTTTCTAGACGTTTTTCTGACCTGCTGGAGATTGGCCCTGAATTGCGGGAAAAGCATAAGGATAGGGGGATTGGCGCAACGCTCAAAGCGGTTCTCGCCACTTGGCATATCAACCCACTCGTTCTGTTCTGGTGCATGGCTTCGGTGATGCGCTCTGCCGTAGGGGCGCGACGATCGCCATGGTCGCTGCGGTCGGCTTGATTAGTCGGATCCTGCCGATGTTTCCCGATCTTGATCGTGCCTTGGTTGCCGTTGCTATCGGAGTTGGCGCCATCGGCTGATGGCATGTGAATGACCCGGGCTTCTGGTTCGTCAAGGAAGGCTTCGGCATGTCAATGGGTGATATCTTCAATACCTACACACTCTCGACGACCATCGCCTCGCTTGTGGGCTCTGGGGGGGCTGCTGGTACTCAGCCTATTCGTTGCTTAATACCCAATACGATTTTGTTAAGGAGCGTTGCAATGAAAGTTACTGTGGTGATCGACAATTACGTTCCTCCGTCATTGCGCGGTCCATTCCTTGCCGAACATGGACTCTCCCTGTTAATTGAAAGTGACGGCAAACGAGTCCTCTTCGATACCGGTCAGAGTGGTGCGGTGGTACACAACCTGAGTTTGCTCGGGGTCCATCCGTCAAGCCTGGACGCGATTGTCCTCAGCCACGGACACTATGATCATGTCGGCGGTCTGATGAGTGTCTTGCAGCATGCCGCCAAGCCCCTGCCGGTCTACGCCCACAGCGAGATCTTCCAGACACGACTGTCCGTCGCCGGCAAACAGCACTATGTCGGAATCCCGTTTTCCAAGCCGCAGTTGACCGGGCTTGGCGCTCAGTGGGTTTTGTCGGATCAACCGACGGAGGTTATCCCCGGTCTCTGGTTCAGCGGCCAGGTTCCGCGACAGACGGACTATGAGAAGGGGGATTCCCGACTGTTTACCTGCCAGAGCGATGGCTGCTGTGTTGAGGATTCCATTCCGGACGATGTTTCGCTTTTTCACGCGAGCGAGCAGGGATTACGAGTGGTCGGCGGCTGTGCCCATGCCGGAATCATCAATACGATCCGCCACGGTCTTGCCATCACCGGTCAGACACGGCTGCATACCTGGATTGGAGGGACCCACTTGGCGCCGGTCTCGGCTGAACAGCAGAGTGCGACTCTTGATGCTCTTGAACAGCTTTCGCCAGAGTTGATCGCGGCTAACCACTGCACCGGGTTTGCCATGATGGCGATTCTGCGCGAACGGTTTGGGGCGCATTTCATCCCAGCCTTTGTTGGAACCGTCTTTGAGTGGTAAACAGATGCCATGCCTTCGCCGTCGATTGAAGTTAAGCATCGGCGGCGGGAGAGTCCCTTCTTGCCGCATCGGAAGATCGCGCTCAGACCGTATCTGTAGTGGGCCGTGGTCACCGGCCTGCTATCTATAAGCCGAACTGGTATTTGATCGTCAGGGCGATGGAGATCGCGTTACTTCCGAGAATGCGTGGGCGAGGTACCGCGCCCGACGCCGTGCGCACTGCTTTCACGGCATCGGCGTCCAGTTCTGTATTGCCGGAACTGCGCAGTATGGCGACGGATGAGAAGCGCCCATCATTTTCAATAACGACGCGGCAGAGGGCGTTGCCGACCAGATGCCTTCCCGCATCAGCGATGCGGCGGCGGGCATGGACTGATTCAGAAACCTGATCCAGATAACGCGTCATGGCCTCGCGTCGTCGCTCCGCGTCTGCGGCGTTCGGCGACGCCTTCTCGATCGGCGCTGCCGGCAGAACGCTTTGCTCCAGAGTGATCGACGTGGCCAGGCTGATGCCTATTTCCATGCCGCCGTTGTCGACAACGACGATGTCGTCTGTCTCCGCTCCGTCTGTCGTCGTCGCGTCGGGCTTCCATCCGTTCAGGAACAGCCAATGCAGGGCAAGAGACAAGACGACAGCGGTGGCGGTGCGTTCGCCGTCGGTCACGGTTTGTCGGCGGCGGCGGGTTCGGCGGCGATGACCAGGCGGTCGCCGCCGTTGTCGCGGATCGCGCCGACCGTTGCCATGAAATCACCGACGCTCGCCTGGCGGTCGGGGACCAGCAGAATCTGGCGGTTGCTGCTCTCGCCTTTGGTGTTGTTGCGGACCAGGAAGGCCACGTCGCGCAGCGTAATCAATTCGCCATGGTGGTGCAGGGTACCGTCGGCGGAAAGCTGGATTTCGATCGGGTGTCCGGCATAACTGCTGGCGGCCGATGATTTCGGCAAGCGCAGATCGACACCATGGATCGCAAAGGCTGCGGCGATGACAAAGAAAAAGAGCAGGATGAACACCGTGTCGAGCAGCGGCGTGAGATCCGGCAGCGGGGTTTCTCGATGGCGAGGTTTAAGCGAAATCACGGCGTCGCTTCGGCATTCTTGCGTGCCAGAGCCCGGTTGGCGAGACGAGCGAGCGAGAAGGCAACGAATTCTTCGCGGCGCAGGAAGGCGTGGTGTGCGAACACCGCCGGAATGGCGATGAAAAGTCCAATGGCCGTGGCGATCAAAGCCTGCCAGATCCCTTCCGCGAGCGACGACATATCGACCGCGCCGTGCAACGAGGATAAATGGGAAAAGGTCAGGATGATTCCCAAGATGGTGCCGAGCAGGCCCATCAGCGGAGCGACTCGCGTCGCCAACGCCAGAACGCCGAGATGGCGGTCAAGCGAGCGAACCACTTCTTCGACGCGGATTGCCGCGTCGCATTCGCGGACTGCGGCGGGTTCGTCAGAACCCAGAGCCTCGATCAGTGCCTGCAAGGCGGGCGCCGATGATTCGGTCAGTGCGCGGGCTGCTTCCTGGTCGCCTTTTCGCAGCGCGTCCAGTAGCGCGGTTTCTTCTGCCGCGCTGGGCAGACGCAGGGTTGAAAAGACGATGCCGCGGTCGATCAGGATGGCCAGCACCACTGCTGACAAAGCGAGCAGCGGCCAGGTCATCATGCCGCCTTGTGCGATCCAGGTCATGCGTTCATCTCCTGGTCAAGCAGTGGGAGCCACCGCTGTCTTATCGCCGCCGCGTCGAGGCCTCGCCCGATAATCAGAACAAAAGGGGCGTCTGCGGCGGCGCTGAGGACGGGCTCGAAATCGACATGGCCCGGGATGTATTGGATCACTTGCGGCGCATCGATGTCGGAAAGCAGTGCGACGCCCTTGATGCGTAGTACGCAGGGCGGACTTGCCTGCAGGGTGCGCGTCAGGAGGTCGCGGTCGATTGCTGGCGCAAGGGCCAAGCGCAACGCGGAGAAGCCTTCGTCCGCGTGAGTGACGCCGTGGACGTGCTGGTGTCCGGCGCAATCGCAGACGGACTTTGCTTTGTTTTCGCTGTGGCGTGACAGGCCTTCGCCGAAGACCGCGGGTTTGACCCGGCCATTGACTGCCGCGATAAGGCGCGCCTGTGGGTTGATGCTTTGGATCTGCGCTTCGATTTCAGTGCGTTCGGCGTCGGTCACCAGGTCGCACTTGTTGAGGATGACGGTGTCGGCGGCGCGAATTTGCTCCGCCGTGACGCCCGAGGCGGCGAGATTGTCGCGAAAGCGTGCGGCGTCGACCACCGAGATCACGGCGGCGAGTTCTGCCAGGTCGCCGATTTCGTGGAATTCATCGATCATATTCATCGGATTGGCGAGGCCGGTCGTCTCCAATACGATGAATTCGGGGGCCAGGCTGGCGGTAAGCTGACGAATTCCTCGCGTCAGGCTTCCCGCCAGCGAACAGCAGACGCAACCGGCGTCGATTGCCAGCACCGAATCCTCGCCTTCGAGCAGATGGGCGTCGACGCCGGTCTCGCCGATCTCGTTCTGGATCACGGCGACCAGTTGGTCGCGGGCGAGGTGAAATTCAATGAATTGGTTGAGGAACGAGGTCTTTCCGGCACCGAGAAAGCCGCTCAGGACCACCAGTCGCGGGCGCTTGAGCGCGGCGCAGTCTTCTACGCTGGGCGCTTCGACGCCGGCGGCGACGCGCAGCAGCTGGTAAGGTCCGGCGGCGACGGGCAGCGTGGCCTCAGGCCAGGCAGCGCGGGTCGCTGTTCCCCAGGTCAGAAGCTCGGTACGCAGGCGGTCATCCGCTGCCTCGGAAGGCGTCATGCTGCCGTCGGCGTGTCGCGTCAGCCAGGTCGCCGGGGCCTCCGCAGCAAGCATGGCGTCGGGCGCTGCCTGCATCGTTGCCGCGACTCCGGCGGCAAGAATACGGAATAGATCGCGCGCCAGGTCAAAGGCGGGCAGGTCTTCCTCCAAACCGCCGGGCGGCACCAACCAGTCCCCGCCAGGAGCGGCGATTCCAGCGGGTACGCTAATGCGTCGGCGCGTCGGCGCGGTCAGCGCGAGGCCCAACGCGTGTTCGGGATGAGTCAAAGCCAGCTGCATTTCGGCGATGGCGAAGAGCGCTGAAAATTCCGGATGCGCGGGGAAGTCGCGGATCAGTTTCATGGCCTCGGGCGAGGCGGCGGCGATGGCGGCAGGAAGCGAAACGCGCTCGATCATCGGGTCGTCGAGCGCGGGAAAATAGAACAAGCGGAAATCGGCCATCGACAAATCAGCTGGCCGTGCCGCTAGGGGTAAAAAGCCGAAGATGCCGGGGCGTGTCTTGATGCGGCAGGTGAAGGCGCGCGGGACCGAGGCCGCAGGCGCCAACCCGAGCCAGCCGGAAAGTCGCCGGAAGCGACTGTCCATACACGCGGCAGTCATCCAGTTGGGGGGCAGGGAAAAAAGATCCGCCGGCGTCGGCAGGTGTTCGGAATCGGGACTGAAAAAGGAAATAGGCACGGATTACCTTATCGATCGGGGGAAGGCCGCGCACGAGGCGCGGCCCGAGGATGCCTTCTAGCCGAAGGTAATGGTGTCGCCGTTGCCCAGGTAATCCGGCGTTGAGGACCGGAAGCGCGCGGTGCCGCGTACCACCGGATAACCGCGTTCGATGAACTTCCTGGCGGTGAGGTGGCCGGTGCAATGGTTGCAGCCGACTTTTTCGAAGTTCCATTTGCCGAGCGAGATTACGAGATCGTCGTATTTCGGGTCCCAATCTTCGAATGGTGAAATGTGCAGGCCGCCATACAGGCCGTAGAAGCGGTCATTGTCGTATTTCAGCTTCTTCATCGCGGTGCTGGTCATTTGCAGGATGCCTTGATGGTTGCAACCCGAAATCAGAACCAAGCCCTTGTCCTTGACGTTGAAGGCGAGCGATGTTTCGCCGAAAACGCGACAGATGATCGGCACGTCGAACTTCATCAACATCATGCCGGGACGAATGGGAGTGAGTTCCTTGTCGACGACAATCGGATCGCCCTTATAGCCGGAATCGACGATGTATTGCCGCCCCTCCTTATAAAAGCCGTTGTGGATGTAGAGCGGGAGCTTGTTGTTGTACTTCATCGCGACGGGAAAGCCGAAGAAGTGGTCGAAATGCTCATGGGTCTGGATCAGCGCTTCGATTTCGCCCGATTTGAGCATCTGGTCGATGCCCTCGCGCTTGAAGCTTTGATCCATCCAGGCGTAGGACCAGCCGGTATCGAGCAAGTACTTGTGTTTGCTGCCGTCCAGATCCTCGACCTCGATCAGGGTGGAAAATCCGCCGGGGTTGTCGGGGTGCAATGATGATTTTTCCTGAAGCGCCCAGGCTTCCTCTAGATCGCCTGGGATCATTTTTTTGATCTTGGCAATCCCTTCTTCATAGCTGCCTTTGCCGGGGCCCTTGCCGTTGCCGAAGGGGCCCCAGCCGATCGTGTACTGATCGACCAGCAGGCCGCCCGACTTTTGAATGTCTTCCATCAAGTGGGCGTTATTGAACCAACTGGTTTCCGAAATCGCGGTCACCTTGACGCTGCGAACTGCACCGAACTCCTGTTGCTCGCGGGCAACCTTGGGTAGGCGGCTGTAGGCCGAGTTGGTATAGGAATAAAACCCCATTCCGGCAAGGGTTCCGCCAATCACGCCGGTCGCAACGCCTTTGACGAAATTTCGGCGGGGTGTGGTGATGTCGTCAGTCATGATTTATTCTCCTTCTGTGGATTACTTGATAATCTGAACATTTTGAGAAATCCACGGCAGGATGTTGATCACCCCGAAGTAGATCGTGACGCCTGCCGTTGCGCCGACCGCCAATCCTCTGGCCAGGCTGGGCGTCCACGAGACGTCGTGGGCAATCACGGCGGACTCGACTTCGTTGAGCTCCGTTTCAGTTTTGGGAACCGCTTTCCAGCCAGGCCAGCCATCCATGAACCACTGGTTGATCAGCGCAATGTTGATCAGCCAGATCATCGGGATCATCGGGAACTGCTGCGGATGGGCAAAGCCTTTTTGCGTGCCGAGGAAGAGATGGGCGTATTTGTAGTAAAGGACGTAGACTGCGCCGCCGATGAGCAGGCTGATTATGGTGCGCAGGAAGACGTTAACCGGGCGGCTGAACTTGGTCGGCCAGTTGCCGCCGTAGAAGTTGAGCCCCAATACGCCGACTAGCCAAAAGATCGCCGTTTCGCCGACGTGCAGCCAACGCCAGTCGGGCGCCATCTCACGGCGTGTACCGCGGACGGTTTCGCCCCACATCAGGTCTTGTGCGTAGTAAATGAAGAAGCACATGCACAGGGCCACGGCGATGATGCCGAAGAAGGCCGACGTGCGGCGCAACCAGTTGGTCTTGATCAGGTTGAACGGGTAACGCTCCCAGATGCTCTCATAGACCCAGACGGTGACGGTGCAGCTCATGATCCAGGCGATGTGGAAATTCCCCGACACGGTGTTGGCGAACCCTTCCCAATAGGGCGGGGTGATCGCGGTGTACTTCTGCCAGGGGTCGAACAAGATCGCCATGTGCGAATGCATGGTGAGGAAATAGACGATCGTCGACAGGAAGAAAGTCACCACCGCGATGGTGATGCCGCGCGCGGGTTGTGTCAGTTTTTGCCAGGGGGCGTTTTCGCAGGCGACGACCCAGGACGGCGCGAGCCACGAGGCGATGGCGGCGAACATCATGATCGCCTCGGTCGAGTATTCCTCGGCATAAAACTCGGTCAGGCCCATGGCATGCAGCCGATCGGGACTGAAATAGGCGATGCCGTACTGACCGAGCAGGCCCATGAAGAAGCCCTTGATCAACAACATCATGGCGACGACGCTGACGGTGGTCAGGACGACCCCTTTGGTGACCGGATGGGCCTTGTTTAGCCAGCTTCGCTTGAACGGCCAGAAGTCGAAAATATAAGCCACCCAAATGAGCAGGATAAGCATCCAGCGGCAGATCATATAGCCGACATAGGGCGTGTACATGCGCATAATGCCGCGGGGGTCCTGAAATATCCACCAGGTGACGCCAAACAGGGCGAATATCATGAGCAGGTTGGCTATCGCCGGTAATGGACCCCGCCAGCGTTTTACCAGCTTGCGGCTCTCCAGGTAACTTATGTTTCTGTTCTGCGCTTCCATGAGTGATCTCCTTGATCGATGGTTTTCTTGTCGCGGGGAATTTCGGCTTTTTTGTTTCCTTCTGCGTGTCGTCTACTACCTTACGTTTCTCCTGCCTTCAGACCGAGCAGCTCGGGTAGTCGCTCGGGGTCTACTGTCGCGGGGTCGATGCCTTGCGCCATGGCGCGCATGAACAGCTCGTTTCTGTCGAACGCTGTCAGTTCATGTGCTGTGGCGCGGTCCCCTGAATCGGTTCGCAGCGGATTGCTCCTGGCAAAGAATTCCCGGCGGTTCATGAGCTTTGCCCGCGCGGTTTTTGTGGCGCTTGGGCGTGTCCCAGCATGACGGCAAAAGCATCGAGCCCGTGCGCCGCCAGCAATTGTGCGCGGCGCGCGTCGTGGGCCTGAATGGCCTGCAGCAAGCTGATGTGCAATTCAAAGAAGGAACCCGCCTTGGCTTTGTCCAGGCTTGTCGCAGCGGTGAGCTGGCTGCGGGCGGCGACGATTTCTTTCATCAGCATGTCTAGGTAGGGGTTCCCAGCGAGGGATGCCAAAACGCCGAAGAAAGAAACGTAGTCGCTCGCCAACTCGGTCGCGTTGCGATCGACCAGATGTTGCCCAAGGCGCGCAGTAGCGGCTTCCAGCAGGCGGATATGTTCAGCCTGGCAATGTTTCGCGGTGCGTGCGGCGAGATGCGGACCGACGGCGCGTAGAGCGTCGATCGTGGCTTCGGCGTCGGCGCGCAGGTTGTGCCAAGGGAGTTGCGTTTGGGCTGAGATCAGATAGCAGCCGCTGCGCTCACGTATCTCGATCTGTCCGCGGGCAGCCAGTGTGATCAGTGCCTCGCGTACCGTGTTGCGGCTGGCAGCGAGTTGTTGGGCGAGGTCCCGTTCGCCTGGCAAGCGGTCCCCTTTCTCGAGTCTAAGATTGGCGACGAGGTCGAGAATCCGTTCGGTGCAAGTCGTGGGCATTTTTTGTTTATCTGGTCCAGCCAGATGCCTCGTGGGTAAGTTGTTGCGAATCAGAGATGCGCAATCCTATCCCCCGCCATGACGACTTACAAGCTATATTTTCATCTGGTTGGTGCAGTTTAGTGTTGCAATAAACAAAATATAACCACCATAAATCACTGTGTTATGTGACAAAACGCAGTCGATTTACTCCTGATTCGTTTGATTGGCGGGCGATTCGCTATCTGGTTGGACCAAATTCTGCGGCGCGGGCGATTGCATCAAGTTCGGCAGTACTCTGGGAAGTTCGGCCCACAGGCTCTTGGCCAAGCCGGAATAAACGGGAAGCTTGGCTTCGTCAAAGTTCCCGGGCTGACTGGAGCAAAAAATCACGACTTCGCGCAGAACGCCTTCAACGTAGAAGGGCAGGGCCAGATAAGAGCGGATGCCCTTGGGAATGAAAAGTGCCCAGTCGATCGGCTTGATGCTTTTGGTGGTGTCCTTGACGATGATGTGGGGCAGTCCGAACAGGACCATGTTTTCGGCGATTGAGCCGGAATAGGGGTGGGCATCGTTCTCGCTGTCACTTTCAAACGGCTTGCCGACGCCGGTGACGGCCACTCGTCCTGCGGCGATGAATATCTGCGAGAGCATGACGGCGTCAACGTGGTGGCTCTTGGGTTGATTGTCGAGAAGCACGTGCAGAAGGCCGCGGATATCGTTCGCATCGGCAAGCCCTATCTCAACCTTGGGCGAGGGGGGGAGCGGGGGGGCGGTCTCTTTGGCAGGTTGGCGCGGGCTCAGCGAGAACCAGAGCAAGCTGTGTCCGTCGCGGTCGTAGGCACGCACCCGGCTCATGCATACGATCGCTTGCCCTTGGGCGTTGTTGAGGGTGAGCAGGCCGTTCCAGGCGCAGGAGAACAGCAGTCGCTCGTAGATGTCGCGCATATAGGCGTCGGCATTCGCGGCGAAAATATCGGAAAGAATAACGGGTTTGTTTTTCGGGTCGATGCCAAAGATCTCACGCGCTGGCGCATTGGCGGCAAATACCCGTCGGCTGCGGCATTCCGCCATGAAAACTGGGTTGTCGAAAAGCTCGACATGCTCGGCGATGCCGGTTTCGCTGCCTCGTTGTAGAATGCCGTTGGCAATTCCCGTGCAGTCGGTTACCAGACCAAGATAGCCGAAGCTGATTTCCGGATCCGGCGTGCCCAGAATATAAAGCCAGCGCATCAGGCCGTCGCGGCCATGCACGCGGAACACCTCGGATACAGGTTGGCGCTGGCGCATCCGTTCGTGGAAGCGGGTGAAAGCTTCCCGGTCTTGTGCCGCGAGAATGGATTCAGCGCCGGCAGCATCTTGCAGCAGGCCGGGGATGATGTTCTCCATGCCGGGGATGGCAACGTCGCAGAGGAATGATATTTCGTTTTTTACCAGGTCTGCGCGCCAGACCAGAGCCGGGCTCGAGCCTGCTTCACTCGAAAAAAGGCGCAGCAGCCTATCGTAGGGAACTTCTCCAAAATTCGATGTCTCTGACATTTTCAATCTTTCTGTTTGGCCGATGGTGAAAAGCTTTTGTCATAGAAAGAAAAAACTTTTTCGGTGGGTCTCACGGGAAAACGAGATGGGCGATATTCCTGAGGTAATAAATCCGCATGGCGAGCTGCCAGGTGATGCTACAACAGCGCCGCCCTAATGGCTCGGAAGTTCTCTGGTCCGGCCTCCTTGTTTTCGATGATTGCGCTGGCCAATTCGTCGGGCTTGGGCCGTTTATTCGGGATTGCTTTGCTCGTTCTAGGCTGTCGCCCTGGGCAAGCCATCCCTGCCGGTGTCCGGACGGTGGCCGTTGAAGGCATCGCGCGAACGTGGCTTGCGGTCGCGGCCATCGGTGAAGCGGATGCTGATGCCGGTGCTCTCGTAGCGGAAGGGCGGGGCTGGCGTCGTTGTCGTGTTTTTTTCAGGGTTCTGATGCTCGACCATCGCTGGCCCAGTTCTTTATTCTTGAGGCAGTTCGAGTGATTGACGGATGAGTCATCCGAAGGTCAGATGGCAAAAAGGCCAATCCGAAGATTGGCCTTTTTGTTTGATTCTTTGGTCGGGGCGGTGGGATTCGAACTCACGACCCCTTGCACCCCATGCAAGTGCGCTACCAGGCTGCGCTACGCCCCGACAGCGCGAGATTATAATCGATATCGCGCCGATTGGGGCTCATTTCGGAGTCAAATTCTCAGCATTTCGGCGATTTCGAGCAGCTCGGCGCGCAGCCGCTCGGGCGTCAGCGCCGACGGCGTGGCTTCGACCAGCGAGTCTTCGAGGCGATGGCGCGCGCCGCTGATGGTGAAGCCCTGGCTGTAGAGCAGTTCGCGGATGCGGCGTACCAGCAGCACTTCATGATGCTGGTAATACCGCCGGTTGCCGCGCCGCTTGACCGGCTTGAGCTGGGTGAATTCCTGCTCCCAATAGCGCAGCACGTGCGGCTTGACGCCGCACAGTTCGCTGACCTCGCCGATGGTGAAGTAGCGCTTGGCCGGGATAGGCGGCAAAGGCTCTTTGCCGTTATCTTTAGGATTGGGTTCCATTGTAGGAGAGCTCCACTTCACCCTTCAGTTTCTGGCTGGCATGGAAAGTGACGACACGCCGCGCGGTGATCGGAATTTCCTCTCCGGTTTTCGGGTTGCGTCCCGGGCGCTGCGGCTTGTCGCGCAACTGGAAATTGCCGAACCCCGAGAGTTTCACCCCGTCGCCGCGCTCGAGCGCGTTGCGGATCTCTTCGAAGAAGGCTTCGACCATGTCTTTGGCTTCGCGTTTGTTGAGGCCGACTTTTTCAAACAGTAAATCTGCAAGTTCTGCTTTGGTAAGCGTCATGTCCTTTTCCCGTCAGACGCGAAGCTGTGCCGCGAAGGTCTGCTGCAAATATTGGATTAATTGTTGCATTGCGGCATCGACTTCCGCCTCTTGCAAAGTTTTTTGAGTATCTTGCATAACTATACGAAAGGCAAGACTTTTTTCCCCTGAGGCAATGCCTTTTCCGGTGTATACATCGAACAGTCGGATGTCCTGAACGATCGCCGGGCGGTTGGCAGTCATCCCATCAATAAGCTGTTGCAGTTCAAGCTTCTGGTCGACGACGATCGCCAGGTCGCGGATCGCCGGCGGTTGGCGCGAGACTTCGACGTACTTCGGCAATTTGGCGGTCTTGACGGCGTCGAGGTCGAGTTCGAAGAGCACCGGCGGCAGCGGCAGGTCGTAGCCGTGCAGCCATTGCGGATGCAGCTCGCCGATCCAGCCGATGTCCTGGCCGCCTAAGATCACGCGCGCGCTGCGCCCGGGGTGCAGCGCCGGGTGCGCGATCTTCTCGAAGCGCGCGCGCGCCGGCGCCAGCAGCATTTCGACGTCGCCCTTGAGGTCGAAGAAATCGACGTTGCGCGAGGCGCAGCCCCATTGCTCGGGCTGCGCGCTGCCGTAAGCGAGGGCCGCGAGTTTCCACGGCTGGCGGAAGCCGGCGACCGGCGTTCCCGGCGTGTCGCGCAGGAAGCAGCGACCGGTTTCGAAGACGCGAACGCGCGTCTGCTTGCGCTTGAGGTTGGTGACGACGTTGGCGAGCAGGCCGCCGATCAGCGTCGAGCGCATCACGCTCATCTGGCTGGCGATCGGGTTGGCCAGGCGGATCGGCGACGTATTTGCCATCAGCTCGGCTTCCCACGCTTCTTCAACGAAGGCGTAGTTGACGACTTCCTGGAAGCCGCGGTCGGCGAGGATCTGACGAACGCGCGACAGTGGGCGCGCGTCTTCGCTGTGCGGCAGCATCGAGAGCAGCGCGCGCGGCGCGACCGCCGGGATGTGGTCGTAGCCGTAGAGGCGGGCGATTTCTTCGATCAGGTCTTCTTCGATTTCGACGTCGAAGCGATAGCTCGGCGGGGTGACCAGCAGGTCGTCGCCGTCGCGCGCGAAGACGAGGTCGAGGCGCGAGAGCAGCGCGACGATCTCGTCGATCGAGAAAGCGACGCCGAGCACCTTGGCGACTCGCGCCGGGCGCAGGCGGACCGGGTGGCGGTCGGGCAGCGTCGCTGCGGCTTCGCAGCGCGGCCCGGCGTTGCCGCCGCAGACTTCGAGAATCAGCTCGGTGGCGCGTTCGAGCGCGCCGCGCGTTGCGCCGAAATCGACGCCGCGTTCGAAGCGGTGCGAGGCGTCGGAGGCGAAACCGTAGCGTCGCGCGCGGCCGGCGATCGCCTTGGGCGCGAAGAACGCCGACTCGAGGAACATCTCGGTCGTCTCAAGGCTGATTCCGCTATCCTCGCCGCCCATGATCCCGGCCATCGCCAGCGGACGCTTGTCGTCGGCGATGAGCAGCACGTCGTCTTCGAGCTTTAGCGTCTGTTCGTTGAGCAGCAGGATTTCTTCGCCGGGCTGCGCCAGGCGCGCGTGGATCGCGCCGTCGAGCTTGGCGTTGTCGAAGGCGTGCAGCGGCTGGCCGAGTTCGAGCATGACGTAGTTGGTGATGTCGACGAGCGCCGAGATCGAGCGGATTCCGCTGCGTTCGATGCGCCGTTTGATCCAGTCGGGCGTCGGCGCCTTGGCGTTGACGCCGGCAATGACGCGGCCGCAATAGAGCGGGCAGGCGTTGGGCGCGTCGAGAACGATTTCGCGGCGATCGGGAGTGGTGACCTGCGCTTCCTTGATCTGCGGATAGCGCACCGGCGTGTGGGTGAGCGCCGCGACTTCACGCGCGACGCCGGAGAGCGACAGGCAATCGGCGCGGTTGGGCGTGAGTTTTAAGGTCAGCAGGCGGTCGTCGAGGTCGAGATAGGCGCGGATGTCCTGGCCGACGGGCGCGTCGGCGGGCAGCACCAGCAGGCCCGAGGCGTCCTCGGCGATGGCCAGTTCCTTGGCCGAGCAGAGCATTCCGGAGGACTCGATGCCGCGCACCTTGGCGATCTTGATCGTAAAGTCGCCGGGCAGCTTGGCGCCGGGCAGCGCACAAGGCACTTTGAGTCCGGCGGCAACGTTGGGTGCGCCGCAGACGATCTGCTGGACCTGGCCGCCGCCGATATCGACGCGGCAGACGTTGAGGCGATCGGCGTCGGGGTGTTTATTGACCTCGAGCACGTGGGCGACGACGACCTTGTCGAAGGCCGGCGCGACGCTTTCTTCTTCCTCGACTTCGAGGCCGGCCATGGTCAGCAGATGAGAGAACGCGTCGCCCGAGATCGTCGGGTTAACAAAGGTGCGAAGCCAGGATTCTGAGAATTTCATGATGATCCATCAGACGAACTGGCGCAGGAAGCGCAAGTCGCCGTCGAAGAAGAGACGCAGGTCATTGACGCCGTAGCGCAGCATGGTCAGGCGGTCGCCGCCCATGCCGAAGGCAAAGCCGAGGTATTTTTCCGGGTCGATTCCGACGTGGCGCAGCACGTTCGGATGGACCATGCCGCAGCCGCCGATTTCGAGCCAGCGGCCTTTGTGCGCGCCGCTCATGAAGGCCATGTCGATTTCGGCCGACGGTTCGGTGAACGGAAAGAAAGACGGGCGGAAACGCAATTGCAGGTCGTCGCTTTCGAAAAAGCGGCGCAGGAAGTCGGCGATCACGCCTTTCAAGTCGGCGAAGCTCACGTTCTCGCCGATCCACAGGCCTTCGATCTGGTGAAACATCGGCGAGTGGGTGGCGTCCGAATCGACGCGATAGACGCGGCCCGGCGCGATGACGCGGATCTCGGGCATCGTTTCGAGCTGCGCGTACTTGGCGACGTGCGCCTGCATGTAACGCACCTGGATCGGGCTGGTATGCGTGCGCAGCAGGATGTCCTGCGCGACCTGGCCGTTTTCGTCCTGCAGGTAGAAGGTGTCGTGCATCGAACGCGCCGGGTGATCCTCGGGCGTATTCAATGCCGTGAAATTCTGGAAGTCGGCCTCGATTTCAGGGCCGTCGGCGACTTCGAAACCGATCGTGCGGAACAGCGTTTCGAGCCGTTCGAGCGTTCGCGTCACCGGGTGCAGACCGCCGCGCGATTCGCCGCGGCCGGGCAGGGTGACGTCGAGCGATTCTTCGGCCAGGCGAGCTTCGAGCGCCAGGCGCCGGATCGCTTCGCGACGCGCGTTGAGCGCCGTTTCGATGGCTTCCTTGGCACGGTTGATTTGGGCACCGGCGGACTTGCGCTCTTCGTGCGAAAGCTTGGCCATCCCCTTGAGCAGCTCGGTAATCTGGCCGCCTTTGCCGAGAAAACGCGCCTTGATCTGCTCCAGCGCGTCGGGGTCATCGGTCGCGGCGAATGCGGCGGCGGCGTCTTGTACTACTTGATCAAGGTTCTGCATGACTTTTTTAACATTTCACCGAAAAAAAAGGAGGCGCGAGCCTCCCTTTTTTAGCACTCGTCCAATTAGACGCCGAGTTGGGCTTTGGCTTGGGTCGCCAGAGCAGCAAATGCCGGCTTGTCGAAAACAGCCAGATCAGCCAGAACCTTGCGGTCGACTTCGATCTGCGCCTTCTTCAGGCCGTTCATGAAGGTGCTGTACTTCAGGCCCAGCTCGCGAGCTGCCGCGTTGATACGGGCAATCCACAGCGAACGGAACTGACGTTTCTTTTGACGGCGGTCACGATAAGCGTATTGACCGGCCTTCATCACCGCCTGTTTGGCGATGCGATATACGTTCTTGCGACGGCCGCGGTAACCCTTGGCCAGGTTGATGATTTTCTTGTGGCGCGCGCGCGCCGTTACACCACGTTTAACTCGGGGCATCTTTTATCTCCTTATGCGTAAGGCATCATGGCGCGAACCATGGCCTTGTCGGAGTCATGCACTCCGGTCATACCGCGCAACTGGCGCTTGGCTTTGGTGGTCTTGCTGGTCAGGATGTGGCGTTTGAACGCCTGGCCGCGCTTGATGCGGCCGCTGGCGGTGACCTTGAAGCGCTTTTTGGCGCCACTCTTGGTCTTCATTTTGGGCATTGAATGCTCCTTTTATAAACATGGCGGCAGGTGTCTCCCGACGGGAGTCCTTTTGACCTGATACCACTTCTGGGCGCTGCTACTGCGAACTGCTCGAACTACTTCTTCTTGCTCGGCGTCAGAATCATCACCATCTGACGGCCTTCCATCTTGGGCATCTGCTCGACCGCGGCGTAATCCAGAAGATCGGTCTTGATCCGCTCAATCTGACGCATGCCGATTTCCTGGTGCGCCATTTCGCGACCACGGAAGCGCAAGGTGACTTTGACCTTGTCTTCTTCCTGCAGAAAGCGCGTCATGTTGCGCAGCTTGATCTGGTAGTCGTTCTCGTCGGTACCGGGCCGGAACTTGACCTCCTTGACCTGAACCTGCTTCTGCTTGAGCTTCTGCTCATGCTGACGCTTCTGTTCCTGGTACTTGAATTTGCCGTAATCCATGATTCGGCAAACCGGAGGCTGAGCCATCGGTGCAATCTCAACCAGATCGACGCCTGCTTCTTCTGCCAGTTGCAAAGCCTGTCTGACGCTGGTGATACCCAGTGCCTCGCCTTCTTCACCGACCAACCGAATTTCGGGTGCGTTGATCTCTTCGTTTACGCGTTGCGCCTTTTGCAGTGCGATGGTTCCGCTCCTTATTCTGACAAAAATTAAGCCGTGCCACTGCGCGATACGACTTCGTCCTGAAGTCGCTTGATCAGCATCTCGAGCGTCATTTGCCCCAGATCCTGACCACCGCGTGTACGCACGGCAACCAGATTGGCCGCCATTTCCTTGTCGCCGATGACGATTTGGTAGGGCAGCTTGTTCAAGCTATGTTCGCGTATTTTATAGGTAATTTTCTCGTTGCGCAAATCACACTCGACGCGCAGGCCTGCGCTGCGTAGCGTTTTTGCAACAGTTTCGGCATATTCGGACTGTTTTTCCGAAATATTGAGGATCACCGCCTGCACCGGCGCGAGCCACAGCGGCAGCGCGCCCGACCAGTTTTCGATCAGAATGCCGATGAAGCGCTCGAGCGAACCGAGGATCGCTCGGTGCAGCATCACCGGCACGTGGCGCGCGTTGTCGATGCCGACGTATTCGGCGCCGAGGCGCTGCGGCATCGAGAAGTCGACCTGCACGGTGCCGCATTGCCACGAACGGCCGATCGCGTCCTTGATGTGGAATTCGATCTTCGGGCCGTAGAAAGCGCCTTCGCCGGGCAGTTCTTCCCAGTCGAGTCCCGAGGCCTTGAGCGCTTCGCGCAACGCGAGCTCGGCCTTGTCCCAGACTTCGTCGGAGCCGACGCGCTTTTCCGGGCGTAGCGCGAGCTTGATCGCGATGTCGGTGAAGCCAAAGTCGGCATAGACCTTGCGCACCAGTTCGTTGAAGTCGGTGACCTCGGACTGGATCTGTTCTTCGGTGCAGAAGATGTGGCCGTCGTCCTGCGTGAAGCCGCGTACGCGCATGATGCCGTGCAGCGCGCCGGACGGCTCGTTGCGATGGCACGAGCCGAATTCGCCGTAACGCAGCGGCAGGTCGCGGTAGCTGCGCAGGCCGGTGTTGAAGATCTGGATGTGACCAGGGCAGTTCATCGGCTTGATCGCGTAGTCGTGTTTTTCCGACTCCGTGGTGAACATGTTGTCCTTGTAGTTCTCCCAGTGGCCCGATTTTTCCCACAGGCTGCGGTCGAGAATCTGCGGACACTTGACTTCCTGGTAGCCGTTGTCCTGATAGACGCGGCGCATGTACTGCTCGACCTGCTGCCACATCGCCCAGCCCTTGGGGTGCCAGAAAACCATTCCCGGCGCCTCGTCCTGCAGGTGGAAGAGGTCGAGGTGGCGGCCTAAGCGCCGGTGGTCGCGCTTCTCGGCTTCTTCGAGCATGTGCAGGTAGGCGTCCTGGTCTTCCTTCTTGGCCCAGGCAGTGCCGTAGATGCGCTGCAGCTGGGCGTTGCGGTGGTCGCCGCGCCAGTAGGCGCCGGCCACCTTCATCAGCTTGAAGACCTTGAGCTTGCCCGTCGACGGGGCGTGCGGGCCGCGGCAGAGGTCGACGAAGTCGCCTTCGCGGTAAAGCGAAACGTCCTGGCCTTCGGGAATCGCGGCGATCAGCTCGGCTTTGTAGTGTTCGCCGATCGACTTGAAGAAGGCCGTTGCGTCGTCGCGTTTCCAGACTTCGCGACAGATCGGCAGGTCGCGCTTGGCAATTTCGGCCATGCGTTTTTCGATCGTGAGCAGATCTTCCGGCGTGAATGGGCGCGAGTAAGCGAAGTCGTAGTAGAAGCCGTTTTCGATCACCGGGCCGATCGTCACCTGCGCGTCGGGGAACAGTTCCTTGACGGCGAAAGCGAGCAGGTGGGCGGTCGAGTGGCGAATGACCTCGAGCCCTTCGGCGTCCTTGTCGGTGATGATTCCCAGTTGGACGTTGTCTTCGATACGGAAGGAAGTGTCGACGATGCGGCCATCGACCTTGCCGGCCAGCGCGGCTCGCGCCAGTCCGGCGCCAATGCTTTGCGCCACCTCGGCGACCGTGACCGGCTGCGCGAATTCCCGTTGAGAACCATCTGGCAAAGTGATGACCGGCATAATGCGACCCCAGAAATAACTAAAGCCAGAGGATCGCTCTGGCTTTAGTTTTGTGTTGGTAGGCGCGATTGGACTCGAACCAACGACCCCCACCATGTCAAGGTGGTGCTCTAACCAGCTGAGCTACGCGCCTTCTTTGCCGCACGAGCTGCTTGCGGCGTCGAAGAAGGCAGCATTATACGTGGGGAAAAGCTCAAGTCAACGAATTTGGCTAAAAAGAGCGAAATAGCTTGAACGGCGCGAATGACTTTTGAAATACCTGGGCGCCGAAGCCTGGTTCCCGACGCCGATAATCTGCGATCATCTGGCGCGTGGCAACGCGCCCGCAGCGAATTTTCATCAACTGATCCCAGAAAGCCCATGGAAACCATCGATTACAGCCTTGAACCGAGCGCGCAACAGATCAACAAGATCGCCGACTGGCTGGCGCGCGGCAATTGCCGGGTGATTCGCCCCTTGCCGCCGCGCACTGCGTACAGCGACGCGCCGCCGCCCGAAAAACTGATCACCGTGGCGATCCTCGATACCGAGACGACCGGAACCAATCAGGCGAGCGACAAGATCATCGAGCTTGGCATGGTGCTGGTCGAAGTGTGCCCGGCGACCGGCCAGGCTTATCGCATCGTCGAAGTTTTCGACGAGCTCGAAGATCCCGGCATGCCGATCCCCGAGGAGTCGAGCAAGATCCACCACATCTCCGATGAGATGGTGGCCGGCAAACGCATCGACGACGCCGCGGTCGAGTCGCTGATCGCCGGCGTGTCGCTGGTCGTCGCGCACAACGCCGGTTTCGACCGCGTCTTCGTCGAACAACGCTTCCCGTTTTTCGCGGCCAAGGCGTGGGCGTGTTCGTGGGCGCAGATTCCGTGGTCGGCGCAGGGGATCGGCAGCTCAAAGCTCGAATTTCTGGCCTACTTCTATGGCTTCCATTTCACCGGTCACCGCGCGTCGAACGACTGCCTGGCGCTGCTCGAAGTGCTGCAGCAGCCGCTGCCGTCGTCGGGCGCCAAGGCGATGGCGCTGCTGCTTGAGAACGCTCGCGTCTGCGAGATCAAGGTTTCGGCGCTCGGCTCTCCGTTCGACTCGAAGGACGCACTCAAGGCGCGCGCCTACCGCTGGAATGCCGACAAGAAGGTGTGGGCCCGCAGCATTCCCAAGCACGCGCTCGACGACGAGGTGGCCTGGCTCAGGAGCGCGGTCTATGGCGGCAAGGAGTTTCGCCTCGAGCTTGAGAAGATGACCGTGATGAATCGCTATTCGACCCGCCCGGGGCCGGTCGAGGTCGTCAGCTACGACTGATTGGCGAGACCGGCGGCGATTCTGTGCACAGAATCGGCCGCCAACCCTGTGGGTAAGTCCTGGATAAGTACGCCAGGTCGCTGGCGCGACAGCCTTTTTTTCGGCTGCTCGATAATTGGGCACGCCTTGCTGATTCTCAAGCCCTCTGGCGGCGCGCTGCGACGTGTTGCTGACCTTCCGTCGCCAAGCCCCAAGGTCGTGTGACTTGCCGTCTACGCGCTGCGATAGTCCAGGTAGTTCGGCGTTTTGCCGCCGTGGAGTGGCATCCGTAATTCCCGCTGTTTTCTTCGGTTTGTACGGATGCACAAGCAAAAACGCGCGTGGGATCATGCCCCTCGGGCTGGGGTATACCCCCGGTCAATGGAAATCAGCGTCATGCAAGGGGGAGGGGACCTAATGCAGAACACGTCTGTCTCGCGGCTTGGCCTGGCGCCGCTGCTGGTTGCCGTGGTCGGTGGCGGGCTGCTGATCTGGTGCGCGACATCGCTGGTCGGCGTGGCGCTGGCGATCGGACTGCTGGGGGTGGCGGCCGGGCTGTCGTGGTGGGAGCGGCAGCGGGTCAATGGCGTGCTTGAGGCGGTGCAGGCCGAGTGTGCTGCGGCGCAAGCGCTGCCGCGGCTTGAGCCCTATGTCCATAGTCTGCACGAGTTGGCCGATGCGTCGCTGATCCGCTGGTCGAAACACGTGGCGATCGTTCGCTCGCAGACCGAAGCGGCGGGGACCGAGTTGACGAGCGATTTCAGT
>JAGTRW010000060.1 GCA_018262095.1 Pseudomonadota bacterium | reverse complement strand
TCGCTCGCTGAAATTCCGCTCACTGCCAGGCTCGCAGCAGTGATGTTCGCGGTCAGGCCGGTAGGCTGCACGACGTTGTAGTTACCCGCGTCGGCGCCATTCAAGCTATAGCCGCTGACGCTCACCATCTTCGCCGTGCCGACGTTCTTGTCGGCGAACGCGCCGCTGCCGGCTCCCGTCACGCTGACGACGTCGCTGCCCAGCGCCGCCACCGATGCCGTACCATTCAGCGTTGCGGCACTCGTCGCGTCATAGACCTTGTCGCTCGCTGAAATTCCGTTCACCGTCAGATTTGCCGCAGTGATGTTCGCGGTCACGCCGGTCGGTTGCACGACGCTGTAGTTACCCGCGTCGGCGCCAGACAGGCCGAAGCCGCTGACGGCAACAGTCTTGGCCGTGCCGACGTTCTTGTCGGCGAACGTTCCGCTGCCGGTTCCGGTCACGTTGACGACGTCGCTGCCCAGAGCGGCTACCGATGCCGTACCGTTCAGCGTCGCAATACTCGTCGCGTCATAGACCTTGTCGCTCGCCGAAATGCCATTGACTGTCAGGCTCGCGGCAGTGATGTTCGCGGTCAGGCCGGTAGGCTGCACGACGCTGTAATTGCCCGCGTCGGCGCCAGACAGTCCAAAGCCGCTGACCGTCACCGCCTTGGCCGTGCCGACGTTCTTGTCGGCGAACGTTCCGCTTCCGGTTCCGATCACGCCGACGACGTCGCTGCCCAGAGCGGCCACCGATGCCGTTCCGCTCAGCGTCGCCGCAGTGGTCGCGTCATAGACCTTGTTGTTGGCAGAAACTCCGGTCACTGCCAGGCTTGCCGGCGTGATCGCGCCGACCGCGCCGTTGACCGACGTCGCGGCCAGTTGATAGCCATAGACCATCGCTTCGCCGTTGCTCGCGCCAGCGATCGAAAGTCCACTGACCGCAACATCCTTGCCGCTCGCGGCAACGTTCTTGCTGTCGTAGGTGCCGTTAACCGGATTGTTGAGGGCGATGCTGTCACCGTCGATCGCGCCGCTGCTCGTGTAGTTGGCCGCCGAGAGCTTCGCGCTCGTCGTCGCGTCATAGACCTTGCTGACGCTGCCGGTCAGCGACGCGCTGGCCACCGGAGCGACCGTATACAAAAACCCGTTGCCGCTGCCCAGCACCGTGCTCACGCCGTAGCTCGCGTTGTATTGTTTGAAGGCGTAGGCGAGTCCACCGCGCGTGTCGTTGCTTGGGGTCGCCGACCATACCAGCCAGCGGCCATTGGCCGCCGACAGCGCACCGGCGCCGGCGTTGTTGATGAAGCGCTGGCCGGAAAGCTGCAGCGCATTGCCGGTCGCTGTCGACTTGATCCCCGCGTTGAGCGTCAGGTCGTTGCCCGCCACCAGATTGAGCTTGCCGGCGACGCTGACCGCGCTGTTGACCGTGATGTCGTGGCTCGCCTGCAGCGTCACCGTGCTCCCCGCCAGCGCCGCACCGGCCAGCGCCGCCGGGCTCAGCGTCGTGCTTCCGGTCGAGCCATTGACCAGCGCCGCCAGATTCGACGGGTCGGCAACCAGCCACACCGCACCGGCATTGGTGATCGTCCCCTGGCCGTAGCTTGGGCTCTTGACCACGTAATTGCCGTTGGCCAGCGCGACGATTCCTCCGCTGCCCAACTGATCGTTCGCCGTCTTGCCGACCAGCGAATTGCTGCTGTTGACCACGCCGCTGACGCTGCTCGTCCCGCTGCCCCAGGTCACTGCACCGACGTCGGTGATCGTCCCACTGTCCCAGTTCGGACTGGCGACCACGTAGTTGCCGTTGGCCAGCGCCGTGACGCTGAGCCCCACCCAATCGTTGGCCGAGCTGCCGACCAGTGAATTGCTGCTCGAGACGATGCCGGAAATGCCGGTGGCTCCGTCGCCCCAGGTTGCCGCGCCAGCACCGGAAATCGTGCCGTTGTACCAGGCGTAACTTCTCACCACGTAGTTGCCGTTGGCGAGCGCCGTGACGATCATTCCGACCTCATCGAACGCCTTGCTGCCAACCAGCGAATTGGTGCTCGATACAACGCCACTGGTTCCGCTCGTTCCATTGCCCCAGGTCGCGGCGCCAGCCATGGTCGCCGCACCGTTTGACCAGTACGGGCTGCTCACCACGTAGTTGCCGTTGGTCAGCGCCGTGACGCCGGCACCGCCCACCTGGTCATTCTTCGTGCTGCCGACCAGCGAATTGGTGCTCGAGATGACACCGCTAATTCCGCTCGTTCCACTGCCCCAAGTTACCGCGCCGGCATCGACGATCGTTCCGTTGTCCCAATTAGCACTGCCCACCACGTAGTTGCCGTTGGTCAGCGCCGTGATGTTAGTGCCGACATAATCGCTGGCTGTGCTGCCGACCAGCGAATTGGCACTGGAGACGGCACCGACGGTTCCGCCCAAACCGTTGCCCCAGGTCGCCGCACCGGCGTCGGCAATTGTTCCGTTGTCCCAGAAGTAACTGCCAACCACGTAGTTCCCATTGGTCAGGGCGGTAACGCTGGTGCCGACCTTGTCGTTGGCCTTGCTACCGACCAGCGAATTGGTGCTGCTGACGGCGCCGACGGTGCCGCCCAGCCCATTGCCCCAGGTCACCGCACCGGCGTCGGCAATTGTTCCGTTGTCCCATAGGTAACTTCTCACCACGTAGTTGCTGTTAGAAAGCGCCGTGACGAAGCTCACATTGTCGTTAGTCGAGCTACCGACCAGCGAATTGGTGCTGCTGACCACTCCGCTGATGCCGACCGTACCATCACACCAGGTCACCGCACCGGCATTGCTGGCAGTGCCGTTGTCCCAGTACCAACTGCTCACCACGTAATTGCCGTTGACCAGCGCCGTGACGCCGCTCAAGCTAACCATGTCGCTGGTCGAGCTACCGACCAGCGAGTTGGCGCTGCTGACCACGCCAACGACTCCGCTCGTGCCGTTGCCCCAGGTCGCCGCACCGGCGTCGACAATCGAGCCGTTGTCCCAGCCGGAACTTCTCACCACGTAGTTGCCGTTGGTCAACACCGTGATTCCGGTGCTGCCCACCTGGTCGCTGGCCGTGCTGCCGACCAGCGAATTGCTGCTGGTGATCACGCCACTAACCCCGGTGGTGCCGTTGCCCCAGGTCACCGCGCCAGCGTCACTGATCGTTCCGTAGTCCCACAGGTGACTTCTCACGACGTAGTTGCCGTTGGTCAGCGCGGCGATGCCAGTGCTGCTCACCTGATCGCCGGCTTTGCTGCCGACCAGCGAGTTGACGCTCGAAACGATGCCACTGACGCCCGCCGTGCCACTGCCCCAGGTCGCCGCGCCGGCATCGACGATCGTTCCGTTGTCCCAGTTGCGACTCGCCACCACATAGTTGCCGTTGACGGGAAGCGCCGTGACGCCGTAACCGACCTGGTCGTTGGCGGTGCTGCCGGTGAGCGTCGAAATCAGTGCGCCGTTGCTGCCGTTGTAGAGGTAGGCGGCGCCGGCCTTGGACCCGCCGAAATTGTCGTTCGGGCTGGCCACCACGATATTGCCGTTGGCCAGTTCGACGACACCGCCGCTGCCGTGCGTCTCGCTCGCCGCCGGATTGGGGTTGGCGAGGTCGATGTAGAACATCGTCGGCGCGCTGTTATCGATGATCAGGTCGGTCGGGTCGAGCAGCACGTGGCCGCCGACTCCGGCGTCGGCCTGGCCGCCGTAGGAGAGGGTTTCCTTGCCCGAGACTTCGATGAAGCCGTCGGCACCGGTTTTGGCGCTGCCGTAGTAGCGCGTGTTCTGGTCCGACCAGACGACGATCTTGCCCTGGTGGCCCTGGGCACTCAACGTCGTGTACGGATTGACGATCGTCGTCTGCGCGTTGGCGATGCTCGAATTGTCTCCGTGCGCGTCGCCGCCGATCAGCAGCGTGCCGCCGTTCGTGGTGCCGTCGGCGCTCATCGTCGCGGCGGCGAGAGTGAGTTGCGGTGCCGTGACGCTGATTCGCCCGCCGCGCTCGCCGTTGGCCGAAACAGCGCCCGACAGGAAAGCGGCGCTGCCGCCGGAAAGCGCGATGGTCCCGCCCTGGCTACTGCCGTTGGCGCTGATCTCGCCGGCGGCGGTCTGGATCAATGCGCCGGTTGCTGCGAGGGTGATGGCGCCGCCGCCGCTGTTCCCCCCTTCGCCGTCGGCACGAATCGCGCCGGCCTGCAGCAGACTGCGTCCGCTCGCCTCGATCGTTCCGCCATTGCTGCCCGTGCTGCCCGACGCGTCGAGCGTTCCGGTGTTGACCACCAGGTCGCCGGACAGGCGGATCACGCCGTTGTCGCTGCTGATGCCTCTAGCCTGGACGATGCCGGTGTTGTTGACCACGCCGCTTAGCACCTCACCGGCAGCGCGTGTGGTCAGGATCACCGACCCGCCGTCGGCCTTGATCAACTGACCGTTCTCGACCAGCGCGTCGAGCGCGCCCTGCTCGACCTGCAGGCTCAAGAGCTTGTCGCCCGCAAAGTCGAGGCCAACACGGTTTCCCGCGGCCAGCGCGACCGTCCCCAGTTGCGCGGCGATCGTCCCCTGATTGCTCACCTGACCGCCGAGCAACGCGATGTAGCCGCCGTCGCTGGCGGTCAAGCTGCCGAGGTTGTCGATGCGTCCGCCGCTGCCAGAGAAGGTTCGCTTGCCATTCATGAAGTCGGCAACCGAGAGGTCGAGCGTCGACGCCACGCTGATCGCGCCGCTGCCGCCGGCCACCACGCCGTCGACCGGCAGCGCGCCGATGGCTTCGGAAAAGACAAGCAACAGCGCAGCAAGCAGCGGCTTGATCGAGCGCGACGAACCGCCGCCACGACGACCGCTGCGCGCGCTCTCCGGCCCGACCGCGTACTGTTGCCGGGCAGCGTTCCAAACGAGGCGATAGATGTGGTTGATGGCATTCTCCTCAAGCGCAGGAGAAGTCAGAAAAGATGCAGCAGACGCAGCCCACCGTGCAGGCTGCGATCGATTTCGGCCGTCGCCGTATGGCCGCTGCACGCTTCGTTGCCTGGCTGTAAGGATGCAAGGGCCTGGCTCGACAAGCACTGTGCCGGCGCGAGTGGCCGCACGAAGACGCGGGACAACAACGCTCCTCGATGAGTCTGACCCACGCGATCGCACAACAAATGACGATGGCACCGCTTCATTAGACTAATGCCCATGTATTATGAATATGCATACGGGTTACGTCGTTACGCATTTTCACAATAATGACGATGTCACTACATGTCAACCATTAGTCATTACTATCAATCAGGTACGGGCATCAGATACCGCAGAACGCGGCACAGAAAGGCTATTCTTGAACTCATCGATCGCCGGGCTTTTCCTCAAAACTCTGCCCCGCCCGACGGCCGTTGTGCGCCGGTGCCGATCGTTCCGCTGCGGGAGGAAAGCGGCTGGCCTGGAGAGAGATTCTGGTGACGCTCAGAAGGGATGCAGCAGACGCAGCCAGCCACGCGGGCTGCGGTCGGCGTCGGCGGTCGGCGCGTCGCCGGTGCGCCAGGCGAGCGTCGCTTGCACGACCAGGCCGCCGGTCTCGGCGTAGCTTAAGCCCAGACCGGCGCCGGAAAGCCGCCGCCGGTTGTCAGCGCTGCTGACCGGGGTATGTTGCAGGCGGCCCTGCGCCGCGTCGTTGAAGACCGACGCCTGCCAGTTTGGCGCAGGCGAATAGCGCAGTTCGAGCGTCCCCAGCCAGCCGTCGTCGACCGGCGCTTCGCCTTGCGGATAGGCGCGCACGGCGGCGCTTCCGCCCAGCGCGTATTTCTCCGAACTGTCGAGGTTTTTCTGCGCCACCTGGCCGCCGATCTGCGCGTAAAGGTTCCAGCCGTCGGCCAGCCGCTGAGTTCGCGCAATTTGTGCCATTCCCTTGCTGTAGCCGCCTTCGGTGCGCAAGGTCGCGGCGTCGATCGCCTGCGCCGCCGGATCGAGGCTCAGGTTGCCGGCGACCGCATTGAGCGACCAGTTGTTCAGCCCGCCACCGCCCAGACTGTCGTAGCCGCTGCCCGACAAGCCGGTCATCCAGACGCCCAGCGTTCGGTTGACGACGCTCGAGATGAGGTCGATACGGTCGTCGAGCTTCTTGTAGTCGTACGCCAATTGCGCTGCGACATTGCTGAAGCGCGAGCGCTGCAACGGGTAGAGCGCGTAGGCGCTGGCGATCCGCGCGGTGCCGTGCGCGTCGAGCGGGGCGAACTCTTGCTGCAGGCGATAGTTCATCGACGACGCGGCAAAGCCAACGGCGAGCCCGCGCTGGCCGATCGGCACCTGCCAGGCCAGACGGCCGTAGTTGTAGTCGCTGCCGCCGCCGAGCAGGTTGAGGTTGAGCGAGTCGCCGAGCCGCAACGGGCTGTTGAGCGTCAATCCGGCGCCCAGGCGATATTCGCCGCTGTAAGGGTTGCCCTCGTTGTCCACGCTGACGTTGCCGGCGAACAATCCTTTGCGGTCCTTGAGCGCAATATCGAGTTCGCTGGTACCGACCGACACACCCGGCCTGACCGTCGCCTGAACTTCACTGCCCGGCAGGTCGCTGAGCAGCAGCAGGCTGCGTTCGAGCGTCGGGTTGTAGAGCGGCGCATCGAGTTGGACTTCGTCCAGGCGACCGTCGAGCGCGGCGTCGGCGTGACGCGACTCATTGCTCCAGTTGATGCGCGACACGCGCCCTTCGAGCACGGCGATTTCAAGCTGTCCGGCGCGCACATCCTGCAACGGCAGATAGGCGCGCGCGAGCAGGTAGCCCTGCTCGCGGTAGTAAGCGGTGATGCGCTCCGCGAAAGCTTGCAGTTCGGCGAAGGAAAACTGCCGACCGGTAGCACCGCCCGACCCGCTCTGCGGCGCCAAGTCGGGAGCAATCAGCGCCTGCAACTGCGCTTCGCTGAATACCGTGTTGCCGGTAATGTGCACCTCGGCAACGGTGATCCGCACGTCGCTCGCCGGCACCGCGCTGGCCGGCTCTGGCGACGGTGCCACAACCGGCGTCTTGCCAGTGGCGGGCGCCGGGGCCAAAGGCGGGACACTGGGCAGCAACTGCCCGGCATTCGGCAACGGCGCCGCCTGTAGCAGCAATGAAACCAGGCACCCGCTGAGCGCCAGGGAAAATTTCGCGCAGACCGACCCGCTCCGGACATTATGCATATGGTAAATGCCTCCGTTTTTATTAATGCCCCTTGTTTTTATGCTTTTCGGTTTTTAATCTAAATACATTGTCAATACTTGTCAATAAGTATGCAACTATATCAACAAGATAGAAGCTATACTTGTTATACAGCATCAAGTACAGCGGAGCTGTTTATAGCCAACGCGCAAGCCGGCCCCTGCAATTCATCGGAACGGCGCCGCTTTTAGGCCAAACCAATACCCACTGGACCACCGGACTGGTTTTGTGGAAGAAAAACAACATTCAGCAATGGCGGCGCTGGGTAGCGAGCGGATCACCACGAAGGCGCAGCGCGCAGTCGCGGGCGAATGCGCAGCGAGCCACGCCGCGTCGCATTGGCAAAAAGGTCGCGGCGGCTTTTTCGCCAGCGAAAAAATGGGCGCCGCAAGGGCGCCCAAAGGGGGTTTTATACAGCAGGGCCGTTTAGAGGTGGTAAGCCGTTTCGCCGTGCGAGGTGATGTCCAGCCCTTCGCGCTCTTCCTCTTCGGGAACGCGCAGACCGATCACCATATCGACCAGCTTGTAGGCGATCACCGAAACCACCGCCGACCACACGATGGCCGTTCCGACCCCCCACAACTGGCTGATCACCTGCGCGCTCATGTCGTAGTCGCCGACCGCGTTGGCGACGTAGTCATAGACGCCGGTTCCACCCAGCGAAGGGGAACAGAAGATGCCGGTCAGGATCGAGCCGAGGATGCCGCCGACGCCATGGACACCGAACACGTCGAGCGAATCGTCGGCGCCGAGCAGACGCTTGAGGCCATTGACCCCCCACAGGCAGACGACACCAGCAGCCAGGCCAATCACGATGGCACCCATGACGCCGACGAAACCGGCGGCCGGGGTAATCGCCACCATGCCGGCGACTGCGCCGGATGCGGCACCGAGCATCGACGGCTTGCCCTTGATCGTCCATTCAGCGAACATCCAGGACAGCGTTGCACAAGCCGTCGCCACCCAGGTGTTGACCATCGCCAGCGCCGCACTGCCGTTGGCTTCGAGCGCCGAACCGGCGTTGAAACCGAACCACCCGAACCACAGCAGCGAGGCGCCGATCATGGTGAAGGTCAGGCTGTGCGGGGCCATCGATTCACGGCCGTAACCGACGCGCCGGCCGATCATGAAGGCGCCGACCAGACCGGCGACCGCGGCGTTGATATGCACCACCGTACCGCCGGCAAAGTCGAGCGCGCCCTTCTGGAACAGGAAACCCGCGGTCTTGCCCGCCGCTTCGCCTGCCGCGGCGTCAAGGTAGGCATCCGGACCCGCCCAGTACCAGACCATGTGGGCCATCGGCAGGTAGGAGAAAGTGAACCACAGCACCATGAAGGCCAGGATCGCCGAGAACTTGGCACGTTCGGCGAAGGCACCGACGATCAGCCCGCAGGTGATCGCCGCGAAGGCGCCCTGGAAGACGACGTAGGTGAACTCGGAGATCACCACGCCCTTGCTGAAGGTAGCGGCGACCGAGTCGACGGTCATCCCCTTGAGGAACAGCTTGTCGAGCGTCCCGAAGAAGCTGCCGCCTTCAGTGAAGGCCACCGAGTAGCCGTAGATCACCCACAGCACGCTGATCAGCGAGAAAACGACGAAGACCTGCATCAGTACCGAAAGCATGTTCTTCGAGCGGACCAGCCCGCCGTAGAACAGCGCCAGCGCCGGGACCGACATCAGAATGACCAGCGCGGCGCTGATCAAGACCCAGGCGTTGTCGGCCTTGCTGGCGACCAGAGCGGGGGCCGCGGCGGGCGCCGCAGCCGGTGCGACAGCTGCGCTGGCGGCCGCTGGTGCGGCGACGGTGGCCACCGCCGGGGTGGCCGCCTTGTCGTCGGCCCATGACGGCGCAGCCAGGGTCACGGCGCCGAGCAGGGCAAGTAGTGCCAAGAGCTTTTTCATGATTCTCTCCTCACAGCGCGTCCTCACCGGTTTCACCGGTGCGGATGCGGATGACTTGTTCAATATCGAAGACAAAGATTTTGCCGTCGCCTATTTTTCCTGTTCCGGCCGATTTCTCGATGGCCTCGATCACCTGATCGAGAAGCGAATCCTTGATCGCCGCCTCGACCTTGACCTTGGGCAGAAAATCGACGACATATTCGGCGCCGCGATAAAGCTCGGTGTGCCCCTTCTGCCGGCCGAAGCCCTTGACTTCGGTGACCGTGATGCCCTGAACGCCAATGACGGAAAGCGCTTCACGCACTTCGTCAAGCTTGAAGGGCTTGATGATTGCGGTAACCATTTTCATGATGAACTCCAATTCTGGGGCAGACCGAACCGCCCCGGTTACAGAAAATTGTCAGAAAGAACGGCTGACCGAAACGACCGCGATACTGCGACCGGCATCCTTGGTACTGGAACCGGTATTGATGCCGCCAGCACCGTTATCCGAGTTGGAACTGGAGAAGCAATACAGCTGGGGAGTCCCGCTGCAGCTCCCCTTGGCGTTGGTGTCGATGTACGACAGGCCGATCACCCAGCCGGACAGATCCTTGGTGACACCGAGCTTCCAGTCGGTATAGTCGCCGTTGCTGACGTTCTTGAAGTTGAGCTGACCGACGTGGCCGTTCACTCCCCAGCCGCCGCCCAGATCGTAATTGGCCGACAGATCGAGGTAGCTGGTGCCGCGCGTCGACTGACCGTCGGTGCCACGCGCACTGAAATAGTCGTCGAGCGCGTACGAGTACTTGAGCGACAGGAACTTCCACGAACCGCCGATATAGATTTCCTTGTTGTTGACCGCGCCGCTATTGACGCCGCCGGTCAAACCACGCGCCTCCGAACCCGGGTAGTAGTAATAGATCGCACCGACGTCGATGCCGAAGTCGCCGAAGGCATGCTTGTAACCGCCGTAGAAGTCCATTTCGAGGTTGCCGTCAGGGAAACCCGCTCCCGAACTGACGTTAGAGTTCCAGTTACCGACGTACAGGCCGCTCTCATGGGCGTAATCGATTCCGCCTTGCAACGCCGGCTTGCCGAAGGTTTGATCGATACCGCGGAAACGGTAGCTGGAAAACAGACCGAGGTTGCCGGTCAAGGCGGGAGCCGGCGCAGCTTCGGCGGCAGGCGCCTCGGCTGGAGCGGCAGCGGTCTGGGCCATAACTGGGGCGGCGAAGGCCGCAGCCAGAAGGGAGGCAACAAGGGCTTTTTTCATCAAGAACTCCTCAAGCAGGTCAAAAAGGGGTTAGTGCTTTCGCCTACACCTCATAGCATTTGCCGTGCCAGATTTAATTCCCTTATAAATCCATGAGTTGCGTCGATCTATTGAATACCCTTGGTGGATGACGCCCATTGCTGGCGCACAAAACAGAGGCGCCGCACCATGACAGTGCTCTCGCAAATAGCAGGCCCCCGGGAGTCGAGGAAATCAGGCGCCCTTGCGTAGTGCGTCGACCACGCTCATCCGTGACACCCTTCGCGCCGGCAGCACGGCGGCCAGGCAGGTCGCGACGAAACCAACGGCGCCGGCACTGAGCACCTCGATCGGAACGAGGCGGATATACGCCGTGTAGCCGACGTTGGCGTTGGGCGGCGGCGGCATCGGGATACCGATCGCCGAAATCATCCAGGCCGCCGCGCAGCCGAGCGCCATCCCCATGCCGGCGCCGAACAAACCGAGCAACAGGCTTTCGCTCATGATCAGCTGAAACACTCGATCCGGCCGGTCGCCCAACGCCAGCAAAGTGCCGAACTCGCGCGTCCGCTCGAAGAGCGTCATATTGACGCTGTTCGCCACGCTCAATAGCACCATCAGCAGGATGATCAGGCGCAGCACGCCGAACTGGCTCTCGTAGAGCTGCACGGTCTTGTCGTAAAAATCCGAGAGTTCGCGCCACGACGCCAGTTCGTATCCTTGCGGACCAAGCGTCTGACGCAGCGCGGCGAGAACGCGGTCGGTGTCGGCGGTCTGGTCGAGCACCAGAACGATCAGATGGGCGGCCTGGGTATCCATCAGATCGCGCGCCGCCGACAGCGGGATCCTGACCGCTCGCGCATCGAAGTCCTTGGAAAAACTCTGAAAAACGCCGATCACTTCGAAATCGAGCGTATTGACCGCGCCTTGCGCCAGACTGATCACCAGATTGACCCGGTCACCAGCCTTCAAGCCGAGCGACCGCGCGACACCCTGACCGAGGACGATCCCGTCGCGATCGGAATCGGCGAGCGCGCGTCCCTCGATATAGCGCAGGTAGGAACCCAGTTTGGCCTCGGCGGCGGGTTCGACGCCTTCGCCGATGATCCCGAGATCGCGCTTGCCGTTGTTGATCACTCCGGAAAAGCCGACGCGCGCCAGCGCCAAGCGCACGCCCGGCGTCGCCAACGCTTGTTTTTTTAGCTGCTCCGGCTGCTCGATCAGGAAGGCTTCGGGCGAACGGGTACGTCCCTCGCGATAACCCTGGCGCGCGATCTGGATATGACCGCTCTGCGAATGAATGATCGCCTCGCCCAACTGGATGAAAATATCCTGCACGAAACCCGCGGCGAGAATCAATCCGGCGACGCCGAGGCTGATCGCGGCGAGCGTTCCAGCCGAACGCATGCGCTGCCGGAAGACGTTGCGCAGCGCGAGAGAAAACCTCTGGGCGAAAGCGAATTTCATTGGTTGTGCCGCAATGCATCGACGATATTCATTCGACTCGCCTTCCAGGCCGGCGCCACGCTCGCCAAAAAGGTCGTCACCAGCGCCAGCACCAGCGCATCGAAGGCCAATCCTCGATCAACCAGAATCTGCCCGACGAATCCGCGCGCCATCCCCGGCGGCGGCGGCATCGGGATGCCGATCGCCGAAATCACTCCGGCCAGGATGAAACCCAGCACGACGCCCAACACGCCACCGGCAAAGCCGATCAACACGCCTTCGCTGACGAACATCCGCAGCACGGCCTTTCGTCGTTGCCCGATCGCCAGGCTGGTGCCGATTTCGGTGGTGCGTTCGAGCACGCTCATCATTTGCGTATTGGAAATGGTCAACACGATGATCAGGCCGATGATGAACTTCACGACGCTGACCTGTTTCGAAAAGAGGACCACCGTCTTGTTGTAAAAATCGGCCAGCGCCGTCCATGGGACGACCTCGAAATCAGCGGACGGCAGCGTCTTGGCCAGAATATTGGCACTCTCTGCAGTCCGCTCGGTTTTGTCGAGCAAAACCACCCACGAGGTCGCGCCACTGACTTTCATCAATTTTCGGGTCACCTCAATCGGCAGGCGTAGCGCGCTGTCGTCGTATTCCTTGGCGTCGGTGGCGAAGGTACCGGCAACGCCGACCTCGACCGCGCTCGGACCGCCGCTGGCCGAGGTCGCGAGCAGCACGACGACGTCGCCCGCCTTGACCCCCAGGCTTCTGGCCAGGCCCTCGCCGAGCAGCACGGCCTTCTGATCGGCGCCCGCCAGGTCGCGCCCCGTAACAATACTGACCCCGGTGCTGACCGGCCTTTCGAGCACGGGATCGACGCCATCGCCAAGAAAAGCAATGGTGGTATCGCCATGGCTGATCAGCCCGCTGAAAGAAAGACGCGGCGCCAGGCTCTGAAAACCGGCGATCGCCTCGATAGTCTTCTGCTGCGACGACTGCTCGGGCAACAGGAACGCATAGGGATCGGCGATCCCCTTCTCGAAATAGCCGGGGCGAACGATCTGGATGTGACCGAGCTGGGAATGAATCGTCCCCTCGCGCATCTGCTCGAAAATCCAGGCGATGAAACCGCCGGCCAGCATGTACGCGACGATGCCGAAGGCTACGGTTAGCGTCGCCACCAGCGTCCGCCGGGTATTGCGCCGCAGGTTGCGGGCAGCTAGGCGAAAATCTGCAATCAGGCTAATCATCAGCTCCACTTCGTATGCGATGTAGATACCGAGATCACTATCATACGTGAAACCCGGGCGGTCGAGTTCATCGCGCAAACATTCCATTGCGCGCAAGCGTTTTCAGGCCCGGCCGCCCCCCCGACTATGCGTCAGTGCGCTCGACAAGGTCTATCGGGTCGCCCGATGCGCTGTGTTAAACTCGCGCCGTAACATCATTCCAGCCAGGAAAAACCCGCCATGCTCGACCCCAAGCTATTCGAGGACTTCAGCGCCCGCCTCAGCGCCATCGTGGCGGCCAGCCCGGTCGCCGACATCGAAAAAAATGCGCGCGCGCTGCTCGCCACCTTCTTCACCAAGCTCGACCTGGTGAGCCGCGAGGAATTCGACATCCAGGCGCAGGTCCTGCTGCGTACCCGCGAAAAGATCAAATCGCTCGAAGAGCGGATCGCCCGGCTGGAAAACAAGCCGGACTGAGACCCGCCGTATCGGCAGGTGCGCCTGTGCCGGCCGGCGATCACTCGATGACGATGACGATCTTCCCGGTCAAGTGCGTCGATTCGCTGAGCGCGTGCGCTTCGCTAGCCTGCGTCATGGCGAACGTCCGCTGCACCGGCAGCGAGAACTCCCCTTGGTCAGCGAGCTTCGCCACGCTCCAATAGGCGTCGTAAGCCGCGTCTTCGCCGCCGCCAGCCGTCGAGCGAACGCCGTACTCGGCGGCGAGCGTACTGCCGGCCACCGTCAGCACGCGCGCAGCGTCGCCGGCGATCTCGACGAGATCGCCAAGCGCCTGCCCGGCGCAGTCGAGGACGAAGTCGACACCACCAGGAGCAAGCTGGCGAACTCGATCGACCAGTCCCGCGCCATAGACGACCGGTTCGGCGCCGATCTCGCGCAGCCGGGCATGGTTGCCTTGGCTGGCCGTGCCGATCACGCGCAAGCCCTGCCGCCGCGCGAGTTGGACCGCGGCCTGCCCGACCGAACCGGCTGCGCCGTTGATCAGCAGCGTCTGTCCGGCGGTGGCGGCGAGTTTGCGCAAGCAGCGCGTCGCTGTCTCGGCAGCGATCGGGAGCGCCGCCGTCTCGGCATAGCTCAAGCGCTCGGGCTTTTTTGCCCAGCGGCGCAGCAGCGCAAATTCGGCGGTGCCGCGCCCGTCGACGGCGACGCCGAACGCCGAATCGCCGACCTTAACGTCGGTCACGCCCTCGCCGACTTCGTCGACGACACCCGCCGCGTCGCGGCCGATCCTGGCGGGCAAGTCCAGCTTGAAGCGGCCCGAACGCCGCGCCCGGTCCATCGGATTGACGCTCGACGCTTTTACGGCAATGCGAATCTGGCCCGGCCCGGCATGCGGCTCGTCGACGTCCACCACGGCCAAGACGTCAGGGCCGCCGAAGCGCGAAAACTGAACTGCTTTCATCATTGATCTCCTTGCCTAATTGAAACCGCCGCTGCCGGCACCGGCGTCGCCGGCCACAACGCCAACACGCAGGCCATCGTGCAAGCAGCGCGGAATGTCGAGCGCGCAACAATAGCAGATGAGCGATTGAATTGAGCTCCTGCGGCACGCGCGCCTGGTGCCCGGACAGAGACGCGAACGACGCGATGCGCATCGTTCGAGCGGCGCCGGCAGTCTATAATCGGCATCAGGGTTTCCCCGTCACTCGCAGCTTCAGGCGCTTGCTTCCTGTTAACAGCCGACTGCCCGATTATCCCAAATTCATTATGCCGCTTGCCATCGTCCACAGCCGTGCCCTAGACGGACTCTGCGCCCCGGAAGTCCTGGTCGAAGTGCATCTGGCCGGAGGGTTGCCGAGCGTAACGCTGGTCGGGCTACCCGACACCGAGGTCAAGGAAGCGCGCGACCGGGTTCGCGCCGCGCTGCAGAACTCCGGCTTCGACTTTCCGAGCAAGCGAATCACCGTCAATCTCGCCCCCGCCGACCAACCCAAGGAATCAGGCCGCTTCGACCTGCCGATCGCACTGGGAATCCTTGCCGCCTCAGGCCAGATTCCCGCAACGCGGCTTGACGACTACGAGTTCGCCGGCGAACTCTCGCTCTCGGGCGAGCTGCGGCCGGTTCGCGGCGCGCTGGCGATGGTGCTCGCCGTCGGCCGCACGGGGCGCGCTTTCGTGCTGCCGGCGGGCAGCGCACGCGAGGCCTCATTGGCGCACGAAGTGCGCATCCTGGCCGCCAACACCTTGCTCGAAGTGTGCGCGCACCTGAGTGGCCAGGGCGAACTTCGCCAATATACGGCGACGGACACGGTCGACGCCAGTGCATCAGCCTACCCCGACCTCTGCGACGTTCGCGGCCAGGCGCAGGCCAAACGCGCACTCGAGATCGCCGCCGCCGGTGCGCATTCGATCCTGTTCGTCGGCCCGCCCGGTACCGGCAAGTCGATGCTCGCGCACCGCCTGCGCGGCCTGCTGCCGCCGATGACGCAGGACGCGGCGCTCGAGTCGGCGGCGCTGCTCTCCTTGGCCGGACAATTTCGCCCCGAAAATTTCGGCGCCCGGCCCTTCCGCTCGCCGCACCATACCGCGTCGGCGCCGGCGCTGGTCGGCGGCGGCAGCGTGCCGCGCCCCGGCGAGATTTCGCTCGCTCACCAGGGCGTTTTGTTCCTCGACGAATTGCCCGAATTCGACCGCCGCGTTCTCGAAGCGCTGCGCGAGCCGCTCGAAAGCGGCACCATCCACATTTCGCGCGCCGTGCGACAGGCCGATTTTCCGGCGCAGTTTCAACTGGTCGCGGCGATGAATCCGTGTCCCTGCGGTTTTTATGGCGCGCCCGGCGGCAAGTGCCGGTGCACGCCCGATCAGGTGGCGCGCTATCGCCTGCGCATCTCGGGCCCGCTGCTCGACCGCATCGACTTGCAAGTCGAGGTTCCGGCGCTGCCCGCCGAAGACCTGCAGGGCGCCGCCAACGGCGAATCGTCAGCGCTCGTTGGCGCCCGGGTGGGCGCGGCGCGGACTCGGCAACTGGCGCGCCAGGGATCGCCCAACGCGCGCCTGACGACCCGCGAAACCGACCAGCATTGCCAGCCCGATGCGGCCGGCGCCGCGCTGCTCAAGCAGGCACTGACCCGCCTCAGGCTCTCGGCGCGCGCTTACCACCGCGTGCTGCGTGTCGCACGCAGCATCGCCGATCTGGCGGACAGCGCCGCCATTGCGCCACAGCATGTCGCCGAAGCCGTACAATACCGCCGCTTCGCCCTGGACTGATCAACTTGCCCACCACCAAACCTGTCGCGCCACGCGGCATCGCGCTGCTGCTCGCCTCGCTCTCGGCGCTCGGCCCCTTTGCCATCGACACCTACCTGCCGTCGTTCCACGACATCGGGCAGAGCCTGCAGGCGAACCCGATCGAGGTGCAGCAGACGCTGACCGCCTACCTCGTGCCCTTCGCCATCATGGCGCTGTGGCACGGCGCGATCTCCGACGCGCTGGGCCGCCGCCGGGTGCTGCTGGTCAGCCTCGCGCTGTTCGGGCTGGCGGTCGCCGGCTGCGTGTTCGCCACGCGCATCGAACACCTGTGGGTGATGCGCGCGCTGCAAGGGATGTCGGCCGGCGCCGGCCTCGTGATCAGCCGCGCCATCGTTCGCGATCTCTACGACGGCGCGCAGGCGCACCGCCTGATGTCGCACATGACCATGATGTTCGCGCTGGCGCCGGCGATCGCGCCGGTGATCGGCGGCCGCCTGCAGGAATGGTTCGGTTGGCGCGCGGTGTTCGCCTTCGTCGCTTTGGCAACGCTCGCGGTGTGGCTCGCGTGCTGGCGATTGCTGCCCGAAACGCTGCCGCCCGAACGCCGCCAGCCCTTGCACGCCGGCTATCTGGCGCGCACCTACTGGCAGGTGCTGAGCTCGCCGGCCTTCCTCTTCGCCTGCGGCGGACTGGCGCTCAATTTCGCCGGCTTCTTCATTTACGTGATGTCGGCGCCGGTCTTCCTGATGCGTCACCTCGGCGTTTCCGAGACCGGCTTTCTCTGGCTGTTCGGCCCGGCGATGAGCGGGCTGATGTCCGGCGCCTGGGTTTCCGGGCGACTCGCCGGCAAGCTGTCGCTGCGCCAGACGATCCTGCGCGGCTATCTGGTGATGGGCGTCGCGGCGCTTGCCAACATCGTGCTGAACTTGTGGCTGCCGCCATCTCTGCCGTGGAGCGTCGTGCCGATCTTCGTCTATACGTTCGGCATGTCGCTGGCGATGCCCTGCCTGACGCTGCTCGCGCTCGACCCCTTTCCCAAGCAGCGCGGCCTCGCCGCGTCGTGCCAGATGTGTCTGCAATCGGGCGCCAACGGGCTGGTCGCCGGCGTATTGGCGCCGGCGCTGTGGGGCTCGACGCGCACGCTGGCTTTCGGCATGGGCGCGCTGATGCTGCTCGGCGCGGCGTCGGCCTTTGCGCATCGGCGACTGACGCGCCATCATCCCTGATCGCGTCGCCGCCAAGCTTTCTCCAACCAGCAAGCTGGGCGCTCACCGCAGCGCCCTTTCAACGTGCCCCCTGACATGATCGTCCGACCTCATCTGCACTGGTTTTCCCTGCTCTTCGTCTGGCGCGGTTCGGTGCTGCCCTACCTCGTCACGCGCCTGCTCTGCGTCCTGCTCGTTTCCATCGTCAGCGTCCTGAGCCGCGGCTGGTGGATGAGCGAACACGCCTCATCGGCGCTGTCTATCCCGCCGTTCACGCTGATGGGCGTGGCCTTGGCGATCTTCCTGGGCTTTCGCAACACGGTCAGCTACGAACGCTTCTGGGAAGCGCGCAAGCAGTGGGGCGCTTTGCTCATCGTCTCGCGCGCACTGACCCGCGAGGTGGCGAGCTTCGCGGCGACCGACGTGGCGCTGCAGCGGCGCGTCGCGCTGACCTTGGCCGCTTTCGTTTACGCCCTCAAGCATCAATTGCGCGGCACCGACCCCACTGCCGACCTGGCGTGTCGTCTCGACGCCGCGGCGCAGCAACGGGTCGCCGGCGCCGTCTTCGCCCCGCCGCTGATCCTGCTCGGCCTGGAACGCGAGCTTTGTGCCGCGCAGCGCGCCGGAGCGATCAGCGATCTGCAACTGCAATCGATGGATTACAGCATCAACCTGCTCGGCGACGCTTGCGGTGCCTGCGAGCGCATCGCCACGACGCCGATCCCTTATACCTACCGGGTGCTGATGAACCGCACGGTGACGGTCTATTGCCTGTTGCTGCCGTTCGGCCTGAGCGCCTCGATCGGCTGGCTGACGCCGCTGATCGCGACCTTTGTCGCCTATACCTTCCTGGCCCTCGACGTGATCGGCGAACAGATCGAGGAGCCCTTCGGTATCGAACCCAACGACCTGGCGCTGGCGTCGATGTGCCACACCATCGAAGTCGCGGTCTGCGAACTGGTCGGCGAGACGCCGCGCAGCACTGCGCCGGAGGTCAGGGATTACGTGCTCGTCTAGTCGGCAGGCCAAGGCTTGACGCCACCCGCCAGCTTGTCACAAGCATAATCCCGACTAGACTGAGACAGCAGAGCGCAATTTCCCGACAACTGCTGAGGTCAAGCAGCACTTACCATCAGATGAAAGGAACGCCATGAAACTCAATACATTATTCGTCGCCGCGACATTGTCTCTGTCGCTGATCGGAGGACCGGCGCTGGGCGAAACCGACAAGGCCGCCAAGCAGGCCGAAATCAGCAAAGCGACGCAAGCGTCGATCGAGCGTTTCTACAAGGCCGACCCGAAGCTCGAAGCCGAGGTCACCAAGGCGCCGGGTTACGCGGTGTTTACCACCTATGAACTGAGCTTCCTGATCGGCGGCGCCGGCGGCAAGGGCCTGGCGCACGACAACAAGACGAAGAAAGACATTTACATGTCGATGGCGCAGGCGAGCGCCGGCGCGAAAGTCGGACTCGCGGAGAGTGAGACGCTGATCATTTTCAAGTCCGAGAAGGGATTCAAGCAGTTCGTGACCAGCGGCTGGACCTTCGGCGGCGGCGGCTCGATTCAGGTTGGCGCAGGCGGCAAGTCGGCCGGCAAGGCCGGCGGTGGAATGTACGACATCGGCTACTACACGCTGACCAAGAACGGACTCGATGTCGGCCTGGCGGTCGAGGGAACCAAGTTCTGGAAGGACAAGGATCTCAACTGAGCGATCCGAGCTGGGCGGCACGGCACGCCGGCGTCGCAACCGTTTTCCGGGCATGCACTTGAATGGCCGCACGCCGGGAAGACGGGCGCGGAAAACGTATCAGTCGGCCTCGTAGTTCGACAGCGTCACTCCGGCGTGGGCAAGAAATTCGCGGATCTGCTTGATTTCCTGCTTGGCGCACGTCGAACTGTTGTGCGGATGATGCAGAAAAATCTCGACCTTGTTGAGCACGATGCGAAAACGCGCGCCATGCGCCGACTCGATGGTCGCTCCCAGATGCAGCAGCAGCGATTCGATTTCACGCCAGTGGATGTTGGCTGAGAGCGGGTCGTGGTAAAGCGCCTGCAGCAGATGCAAATGTTTGTGACTCATGCCAACCTCCGTTGTCGTCAAGCACAAGTTATGCAGATCCGATTAGACCGCAAAATCGCCGGCGACGCACGCCGCTCGCGGCGCGAGCAAAGCTAGGCATTATTTCGCGTACACTGCCGGTACTTTCTTCCCGCAGCCTCGCTGGCTGGGCACCGGCAATTCGAGATGACGCGAACGACCATCGAGCTCACCACCACCGCAGAAGATCACCGCATCGCGCAGCTCGCTGCGGCGGCGATCGGGCTCTCGCTGATCGACGCGGCGATCCCGCTGCCGCTGCCCGGCGTCAAGCCGGGACTGGCCAATATCGTGACGCTGATCGTGCTGGCGCGCTACGGCTGGGTCGCCGCAGCGTGGGTCAGCGGCCTGCGCGTCGTCGCCGGCGGCCTGCTGCTCGGCCAGTTCCTGTCGCCCGGGTTTTTCATGAGCCTGACCGGCGCGCTGCTCAGCCTGCTGGTACTGGGACTGGCCGTGCGCCTGCCGCGGCGCTGGTTCGGCCCGGTCAGCTGGAGCATTCTGGCGGCCTTCGCGCACATCGGCGGCCAGTTGCTGCTGGCGCGATTATGGCTGATCCCGCACAACGGACTGTTTTACCTGGTGCCGCTTTTTTCCGTGGCGGCGCTCGCTTTCGGTATCATCAACGGACTGATCGCCGCGCGCCTGCTCGCCGAGCTGAAGGACGCCGAAAGTTTGGCTGCACGCTGACCGCCGCAATGCAAACCACGGCGACACGGCGAGGGGCCTTGCGGTTGAGTTTCTCGCCAACACCGCTACGGATGGCTGCGCCGACGTCGTATCTTTTGTTGATTTCGCCGTATCCGCCGTGTCGCCGTGGTTAATTTTTTTGCTGGATTGAATATGCCCCAAACCATTTGCCTCGCGCTGACCGGCGCCTCCGGGATGCCCTACGGCATCCGCCTGCTCGAATGCCTGCTGACCGCCGGCTGCCGCGTGCAACTGCTCTATTCGCAGGTCGCGCAGGTCGTCGCGCGGCAGGAGATGGACCTTGAACTGCCGTCGCGCGCCAGCGACGCGCAGGCGCTGCTACGCGAGCGCTACGCCGCGCTGCCCGGCGAGCTCTTCGTGTACGGGCGCGACGAGTGGTTTTCACCGGTCGCCAGCGGCTCGAACGCGCCCGACGCGATGGTCGTTTGCCCGTGCACCATGGGCACGCTGGCGGCGATCGCGCAGGGACTGGCCAGCAAACTGATCGAGCGCGCCGCCGACGTGGTGATCAAGGAAGGCCGCAAGCTGATCCTGGTGCCGCGCGAGACGCCGTTTTCGCTGATCCACCTCGAAAACATGCTGCGCCTCGCGCGCGCCGGCGTCGTCATCGTGCCGCCGAGCCCCGGCTTCTACCACCGTCCGCAGCGCATCGACGATCTCGTCGACTTCGTCGTCGCGCGGATTCTCGATCAGCTCGCCGTTCCCCATGCCTTGATGGCCCGCTGGGGAGAGGGCGCGAGCGAAGCATGAGTTGGCTTGGCTTCGCCCGTAGCCAAGCGGCGCCCGCCGCAGCGGAACGGCTCGAGATCCCGCTGTTTCCGCTCAAGGCCGTGCTTTTTCCCGGCGGGGCCCTGTCGCTCAAGGTGTTCGAGCCGCGCTACCTCGACATGGCCGCCGCCTGCCTCAAGGACAAGTCACCTTTCGGCGTGTGCCTGATCGCCAGCGGCCAGGAAGTCGGCAAGACGGCAGTACCGCACACGATCGGCACGCTGGCGCAGATCGCGCAGGCCGACATGGCGCAGCAGGGGATCTTGCTGCTCACGGTGCGCGGCG